>DAGU01000020.1:0-6500 GCA_002498285.1 Methanomassiliicoccus sp. UBA386
GTCAGCGGTCGGAACTTCTTCACCTCCGAATATAAATATTTGAATATTCTCAGGCAGTTACATGATTGACCCGGGAGACATAGCCCTGGTCCTCGTATTGTGCGCCGTGCTCTCCGTCCTATCTTATTGGTTCGGATTGCTGAGCGGTAGCGGAGCGGCGGCCTCCTTCGCCGTGGGCGCCGTAATAGGCGGCCTCGGCTCCATCGGCTGGCTGATCACGCTCTTAGCGTTCACTTTCCTCGGTTTCTTCGTTACCAAGTTCCGCTTCCAGGCAAAGAAGCGACTCCACGTCCAGGAAGGCGTCAGGGGGGAGCGCACTCACAAGAACGTACTGGCCAATGGCCTGGTGCCGGCGGCGGTGGCGGTCATCTCCTTCGCCCTGGGGCAGCAGGGAAGCGAGATCGCCGGCATCGCCTTCATCTCATCGGTGGCAGTGGCGGCCGCCGACACCACCGCCAGTGAGCTGGGGGTGCTGTCAAGGAACGTATACCTGATCACCACTGGCAGGAAGGTGCCGGCTGGGACCGACGGAGGCGTCTCCGTCATCGGCACGGCGAGCTGCATCGCCGCCTCGGCGGTGGCCTCCCTGGTGGGCTGGCTGGCCATCTTCTGGTCGAACCCTCTAGACCCGGTGATCACCATCCCCATCGCCATGGGAGTCACGGGCTGCATGCTGGACAGCGTGATAGGGGCCACTCTGGAAAGTGAGGGAATAGTGACCAAGCTGGGCAACAACATGATGACCATGGGCCTGGGCGCGGTGCTGTCGATCGTTCTGTACCTGTTCCTCGTCTGAAACGGACGCTTCAGAAATCATTATATACAGAGGCATCTTTCCGGGAATTGGTGTGACGGCCACAGCGGCGGGGATACACCCGGTCCCATCCGAACCCGGAAGTTAAGCCCGCCCGCGTTTCGTGCTGTACTGCGGTGCGCGAGCCCGCGGGAACCACGAGGCGCTGTCAGCCACTTTTTCACTCTCATTCTGCGAGCGCAGCCTCCTCATGGCGCTCAGGAGCGAAAGGGGTCATTGTAATACGAAGGGTTTTATCGACGGCATATCGTTCTCCAGTGCAATCATGGTGCTGGCATGGAGTTCCCATACAACGTTCTGATCATCTCGGCCGCCCTTATCGCCCTTTCCGTGATCGCCTGGCTTGAGCTGAGGTACATAAAAGGGCGCCGCGTCGACGCCGACTCGACGGTGGAACAGGATCATGTCTACAACTCCCTGGCCACCTACAAGGCGGTGTCGGACTCCCTCCGCGCTCAGGGCCGTGACACCACCGAGGCCGACATTCTGCTGTTCCAGGCCGAGAGCGCCTACAGGCACGGCCAGTATCTGGACTGCAAGGAGCTCTCCGGCCGGGCCAAGACCGCCCTTCGGAACGCTCCCCAAAAGGAGGTGCCCTCCCCTCCGTCCCAGCCCAAGGAGATCATACGGGAGAGCGAGCCGGCCGAGGTTCAGGCCGACCCGCCATCGTCGCCTCGAACGGTGCCGAGCGAGGCGACCGCGCCGGCCGAGGTTCCCTCGCTAAAGGCCAAGAAGATGCCCTGCAACTATCTGGAATCGAAATTCGTAATAGAGACCACGAAGAGCATGCTTGATGAGGCCCCAGAGCAGCAACGAGAGGCGGCGCGGAGCATGCTTGATGACGCGGATGCCTGCTTCGAGGAGGCCGATTACACCGATGCCCTGCGGCATGCGGTGAAGGCCAAGAAACTGCTGGAAGGCTGCGAGGAGGCCGCGCCGGCAGTGAAGGAGTGCGGCGCGCCTCCATCTAAGGACGTGATCGCGTGCGCCAGCTGCGGGGCCGCCATGTCTGGGGATGATGCTTTCTGCTTCGCCTGCGGCACTCCCGCGGCGAGGGCCTGCCCCAACTGCTCGGCCGCGCTCATCGAGGGCGACGTGTTCTGCCGCAGGTGCGGCGCCAGGCTGTGAGAATCGACGGTGGTCGATGGCGCCGGCGCTCCGCGGGGAGATGAGCGACTAATTGTTTTAATATGGTCCAGACCATGCTCCGCTGATATAGATGATGCTGGTCAAGCTCGGAGGTAGCGTTATCACTGACAAGACCCGCTACCTTACGTTCCGTGTTGACGTCCTTACACGATTGGTGAAAGAGATCGTGTCCGCCGGACAGAATGTGGTCCTCATCCACGGCGCAGGCTCGTTCGGCCATGTCCTAGCGTCCGAGCACCGCATACAGGACGGTTACACCAATGACTCCCAGGTCCCCGCGGCGGCCAAAGTGATGGAGGACGTTAGGGACCTGAACCTGCGGGTCATGAGGGTGCTGAACGAGGGAGGGCTTCCGAGCGCGTCGCTGCCCCCCAGCGCGGTGGCCACGCTGAAGAGCGGAAAGCTGGATGTACTTGACGTCAACCTGTTCCGCCGATACCTGGAGGTCGGCATCAGCCCGGTGACGTTCGGCGACGTGGCCCTGGACAGCGAGCGGCGGTTCGGCATATGCTCCGGCGACCAGCTCATGGAGCGCCTGGCAAGGGAGCTCCGCCCGGAGCGGGTGATCTTCGTGTCGGACATCGACGGCGTGTTCACCGCCGATCCGGCCAGCGATCCCGACGCCAGGCTCATGGAGACCGTGGACCGGGCGACGCTGGACTCCCTGCCCCGGACGCAGCGATGCGCCGACGTGACGGGCAGCATCTTCGGCAAGATCGAGACGATGCTCAGGATAGCGTCCTGGGGAGGAGACGCCGTGGTCCTGAACGGCCACGCCCCTGGACGGTTGGAGGCGGCGCTGCGGGGAGAGGCGGTCAAGGGCACCAGGGTCAGAGGCGATGCGACATGAAGGGTATTGAGAAACGAAAGGCCGACCATATCCAGGTGAGCTTGGAAGAGGACGTTAGCAGCGGCCATAACTTCTGGGACGACCTGCATCTCGTTCACGATTCACTGCCCGAGGTGGACCTCGAGGAGATCGATACCGCCACGGTGCTTTTCGGAAAGAAGCTTTCCGCTCCGTTGATGATCACCGCCATCACCGGCGGGTATGCCGAGGCGGAAAAGGTGAACCGCAACCTGGCCAAGGCCTGCGCGGCCCTGGGGATCGCCCTGGGGGTGGGAAGCCAGCGCGCCGCCATGGAGCGAGGCGACCGGAGCAGCTACGAGGTCATACGCGATGTCGGGGTGCCTCTCGTGGTAGGAAACCTGGGCGCCCCTCAGCTGATACCGCAGGCGCACAAGGAGGCGTTCGGCGTGGAACAGGCCCGGCAGGCCATGGAAATGGTGGGGGCGGACATCATGGCCGTGCATCTGAACTATCTGCAGGAGGCGGCCCAACCCGAGGGCGACACCCGTGCCCGGGGCTGCCTGGACGCCATCAAGGCGCTCGCCAGGGAGATCCCCTGCATCGCCAAGGAGACCGGCGCAGGGATCTCCAGGGAGACGGCGTTGCGGCTCAAGGGCACCGGGGTGGTGGGCTTCGACATCTCTGGAACGAGCGGCACGTCGTTCTCCAAGGTGGAGGCATATCGCTCCCGCCAGATGAAGAACGCGCGGCGCGAGGCCATCGGCAGGACGTTCGGAGAATGGGGCATACCGGCGCCCATCTCCGTCCGGATGGCCCAGGTGGGGCTGCCGCTCATCGCCAGCGGGGGCATAGCGAACGGGCTGCAGGCCGCCAAGAGCATCGCCACGGGAGCGCAGTGCGCCGGCATGGCCAGGGCGGTCCTGCGGGATGCCATGATCTCGGCCGAGGCGGCGGAGGAGCGCATCCGCACCATCATAGAGGAGCTGAGGGTGGCGATGTTCCTCACCGGCTCGTCCAACGTTCAGCAGTTGGCCGGCAAGAGGGTCATATTCACCGGCCTCGCCAGAGAGTGGGGCCTTGAACTAGGGGTGATCTAAACATGGATGTAATTGCACAGCTGGAGGAGAGGGCCAAGCGGACGAACGAAGCTATCATGTCCTACCTGGAGGAGGGGGAGAACCAGAAGCTGCTGCTGGCAGTGCAGCATTATCCTTCCGCCGGCGGCAAGCGCCTCCGCCCAGTGCTGGCCGAGGTGGTGGCCCAGGCAGTTGGCGGGGCCGGAGAGAAAGCGGTGCCGTTCGGGGCGGCCATCGAGCTGATCCACAACTTCACCCTGGTGCACGACGACGTGATGGACAATGACAGCATGAGGCGGGGCCGCCCCAGTGTCCATGTGTTGTTCGATGAGCCTACCGCCATCATCGCCGGCGACGCTCTGTTCGCGCGCGCCTTCGAGGTGTTGTCCGAGGTCGACGTCCCGCCGCATGCCACCCGCCGGCTGCTGAAGCTGACCGCTCACACGGTGTGGCTGATCGCCGAGGGCCAGCAGGAGGACATGGACTTCGAGAGGATACCCCCGACCGAACTGGCCATCAGCGACTACGAGCGCATGATATGGAAGAAGACCGCCGTGCTGTTCGAGTGCGCCGCCGAGGGTGGCGCCATCATAGCCGGCGGGACGGAGGAGCAGATCGATGCCATGCGCGACTACGCCCGCAGCCTGGGAGCCGGCTTCCAGATACACGACGATATCCTGGCCCTTCTGGGAGACGAAAAGACCACCGGAAAACCGGTGGGGAACGACATCCGCAACGGCAAGAGGACGCTGATCGTCCTTCACGCCCTCCAGAACCTGGCGATGGACGACCCCCGCCGCGCCATCCTGCTGGAGGCCCTGGGGAACAAGGATGCCACGCTGGAGCAGATCAAGGCCGCCACCCAGGCGCTGCAGGACTGCGGCAGCATCGACTATGCGCGCGAGACGGCCCGCCGCCACGCCGACCAGGGCAAGAAGCACCTCGAGGTGCTGAAGCCCAGCGCCGAGAAGGACTTCCTGGCTGCCGTAATAGACTACGCGGTCAACCGGAAGATCTAACAGGAGATCCCGTCGGCAGTGAGCTGGAAGTCGGCCGCCAGGCCCTCGGGGAGGCTGCGGTGCTTCATCAGCACCGCCCTCCGCCGGCCCATGCTCGCCTTATCGATGCGGACGATCGCCTTGGCGTTGTGATGGAGCGCATGCCCGCCCAGCGCCTCAAAGGCGCCGGTCTCCACGTCGGTGTATACCTGGGAGGTGACCACCACCGGCAGCCCCTTCTCCCGGGCCACGTTGGTGAGCTTGGTCGACTGGCCGGCCAGGGAGCGTCGCTCGCCCCTGTCCTCCTCCCTCGATGTCAGCCGATAATGCATGCTGATGGAATCGATGACCAGCATGCCTACGTCCACGTTGCTCTGGGCCAGTTTGATGGCCTTGTCCACCATCTTCTCCTGCTCATCGAAGCTGCCGATGTTGGAGAACAATATGTTCTTGACAACCGTCTCGAAGTCATCGCCGGCGATCTGCCGCAGGCGCTCGATCGACACGCCCTCGGTGTCGATGTAGATGACCTTCTTGCCCCGTCGGGCGACCTCCGCGGCCAGCAGCAGGCACAGGGTGGTCTTACCCGTGCCCGCCTCGCCATACAGGAGCGTCAGGCATCCGGCCTCCACGCCCCCCTCCAGCATGGCGTCTATGGTGCCGCATCCGAACGCCAACCTGTCCATGCGATGATGGTAGGCGATTATTGGTCATAATCCTTGCCCTGGCCCACCTGGACCGCGCAGGGGCGTCTCATACACCCGGAAGTGATAGACCACCATGGCGCTGGCCACCAGCAGGGCGATCATGAGCGGCAGGGACGCATCGTAGGAGCCGGTGGCCGAAACTATGCCCCCGAACAGGATGGGGCCGAGAGCGCCCACCCCGTTAGATACGCCGTTGACCAGGCCCGTGGCCGCGCAGGTGAGCCGGGAGCGACAGGTCCCCTGCAGCATCGTGAACACGTTAGGCCCCATCACCGAGAGGAAGAAGAACACCATGCCAAGGACGACCACCGCCCCCATCTTTCCCTGCGTCTGCGTCACGGCGAGGATGGAGACCGCGGCCAGCAGGAGGAACGCGGCGGTCACGGTGGCCCTCCGGCCGGTGCGGTCGCTGAGATAGGAGCCGACGGCCAGGCCTGCAAAGCTGCCCAGGTACGGAAGGCTGGCCGCCCAAACCAGCTCATCGCTGGTGAACCCCCTGGCCATGATAAGGAAGGTGGGCAGCCACAGCGATAGGCCCCACCACACCTGGGCCTCCAGGGCATGGGCGACGGTGAGGGTCGCCAATCCCTTCACCTTCATCGCGTCGCGGAGGTTGCGCCACGTCTTCCTGATATTGACCTTGAGGCGCCTCTCCTCGCAGGGCACCGGCCCCTCCGGAGTGTCCTGGAGATACTTCCAGATGGGGATGAGGAGGATGAAGCCGGCCGCGGCCAGGACAATGAACATGAAGTTCCAGCTGGTGGCCATGATCAGAGGGATGAGCAGCAGGGGGGACAGCAGATTGGACATGCCGGTCGACGAGTGGTACAGCGAGTTCATGCGGGACCTCAGCCTCGCCGGATACCATGCCTGGGTGGCCCTGCTGGCCGAGGGGAACAGCACGCCCTGGGTCAGACCGAGCGATACACGCAGCAGGACGAACGC
>DAGU01000020.1:6677-8798 GCA_002498285.1 Methanomassiliicoccus sp. UBA386
CGCGGCCCGTAGCAGTCCACCAGCGGACTGAGGAAGATGTTCGATAGGCCATAACCGACCAGGAACACGCCCAGCAGGAGCCCTCCCAGTGACCCGGTCTGGGCGGCGGTCCAGTTGAAGTCTTCGGCCACGAACGGAATCGCCACGGACAGGCTGACCCTTGCAAGGTAGCCGATCAGCACCGCAAGGAACAATAGGACTGCGACCATGGTCGCCTTTCGCTGCCGTTCCCTGGAGTTCATCGGTGCCATGTTCCATCTCCATGTTTATCGGGCTTTCGGGCCGAGGGCGCCGATGCAGCCTACGATTAATGTCAACGAACGCCAGGCAGCAATGCGATGACGCGGGTATGGAAGCATGCGATATACGCTATGAGGCGGAGTCTGACGGAGGAGGCCTGTTCCCGCACGCCTGCGTTCGCGACGGCCAGGCGGAGTTCCTGGAGGATGCGAGGATGTGCATCAGCCAGCGGACCCATCTGCTGGCCCACGCCCCCACCGGACTGGGGAAGACGGCCGTGGCGCTGACGGCCGCCCTGGAGACGGCATTGGAGGACAACGCCATGGTCCTGTTCTTGACGTCCAGGCAGAGCCAGCACGCCATCGCGGTGGAGACCGCCCGGGCCATATGGAGGAAGCGCCGCATAGGCGTCGTCGACCTCATCGCCAGAGAGGACATGTGCCTGGCGGAGCGCCCCGTACCGCCATGCCAGGATGGCCGGGCGTGCTTCTTCGCCCACGCCCGCTGCGGCCAGGCGGCCGATGTACTGCTCGAATACCCGCTGCACGTCCAGGAGGCGTCCCGCACGTGCCTCCGCGAGAGGGCGTGCCCGTACACCTCGGCCCTGATGGCCGCCCGCTCCGCCGACCTGGTCATCGGCGATTACAACCAGGTCTTCTCATCCAATCCCTCGCTGCCGGAGCGCCTGGGCCGGCCGGCCAAGGACGTGATCCTGGTGGTCGACGAGGCCCACAACCTGCCGGCGAGGGTCATGGAGAACTTCAGCGCCACCCTCGACCGAGCGCGCATCGATGCAGCGTTGTCGAGCCAGTCGCTTCACCACTTCCGGGACGACCTCGCCATCCTGGGGGATGCCTGGGACAACGCCTCCAAAGGAGATCGGCTGGACCCCGAAGCGCTTGACGGTCCGCTGAAGAGGTCCGTGGGAGTGGACTGCGGAGGCCTGGCGGAGGAGATCGGCGAGACGCTCAGGAGGAAGGGCGAGCGGGGACATCAGGAGCTGCTATCGTTCCTGTCGGCATGGAGCAGTAACGGCATGGTGCGCTATGCCGACGGCTCTCCGGCGCGGCTGCACGCCAGGATGGTCGATCCGTCGGCGGCGTGCCGCGAGGTGTTCTCACGGGTCCGTTCGGCCCTGATCATGAGCGGCACCCTCCACCCCCCATCCATGTTCGCCGACATCCTGGGCGTGGAGGGAGCGATATGCCGGGAGTACCCATCGCCTTTCCCGCCGGAGAACCGGCTGGTGCTGACATGGGGAGGGATCACGTCCCGCTTCAGGATGCGCAACGAGGCCTTCTTCCGCAACACGGCGGCCAGGCTGGCCGAGGTCTGCAGGTCCACCCCGGGCAACGTGGCCGCGTTCTTTCCATCGTACGACATGATGGAGCGGACCAGGGAGCACCTGCAGGCTGCCGGACGCAACCTGGTGACGGAGCGCCGGGGCTTCGGCAAGAACGAACAGGACGCTCTGGTGGAGGCGCTGGCCCGCAGCGGCGACAACCTGCTCATGGCCACCCTGGGAGGGGCGCTGTACGAGGGGGTCGACTTCCGCAATAATTCGCTCTCCGCCGTGGTGGTGGTCGGCCTGCCGCTGGCGCCGCCCTCAAAGGAGAACATTGCCTACCGGGAGCATCTGGAGCGAAGGTTCGGCCCCAGGAAGGGGGAGCTGTACTCCACCACCTACCCGGCGCTGATCAAGGTGCTGCAGGCAGCGGGAAGGGCCATCCGGAGCGAGAGGGACCGGGCGGCCATAATACTCATGGATGATAGGTACCAGGCCCCGGGCGTAAGATCGGCGATGCCGACCGACCTCCTTACCGAGAGGGCGAGGGACGTTGGAGGCGCCCTTGAGTCTTTCTTCAGGGAGTGATTATGAAA
>DAGU01000020.1:8982-13801 GCA_002498285.1 Methanomassiliicoccus sp. UBA386
ATTATCTACCAGGAGAAACTGGAGATGCGGAAAGGATTGAAATTGTTCAGCATAGCGATAGCGCTGGCGGTGGTCCTGAGCGGGTCCGCGGTATATTTCCTCGGGCCTGCGGCCTCGGGTTTGGACCAAGGCCCTGGGACGCCGGATGGCGACCGGAATAAGGGAATAACCGACCCCGACGATCCGGCCGGCCCAACGCCAGACGTATGCGGGACGACCACCCTGGAGACAAGCAAGGAGACCGTAGGATTTTGGGAGAGAAAGGTGATCTATGACTGGAGCATCGACAAATATGTGATCGAGAATGATGGGGTCAGCGTCAGCGACGCGGGCCGCCTCGGCACCGCGACCGTCCCGGAGGGAGAGACCGTCACGGTCGATTACCTCCTTGATGCGAAGCGGTTCGTGGCGGAGGAAAGGGAGCTGGTGGGGGTGCGCGGGTACATCTGCGTCAAGAACACCGGCGACAATCCTACTGAGAACCTCGCCATCGTTGACCACCTGCAGGTCTACGACGAGGAGACCTGTGCCTACGTGGACGTCGCAGTGTTCGGCGTCGATACCTCATCCCGCCCCGTTCTGCAGCCAGGAGAGGAGCACGCCTACTGCTTCGAGTACTACCTTGACGGGCCGATCGCGTCGGAATACTGCAACATGGCCTGCGTGAGCATTACCAACCACGAGGGTTACGACGGGGACAGGCACTACGTGCCGGCCTATGACGCTTTCGAGATGCCGTCCAAGCCACGGTCGATCGAGATCGATGAGGCCGCCTCTATCGTCGACGCCGTTCGCTGCCCAGATAACTTCGAATGCGTCACGTCCGACGATGGGCCATGGGTGCTCTACGGCTCCGAACAGATCTACCTCAGCGCCGAGGTCACCAACCTCAACGCCGGGTGCGAGCAGGAGCGATGCCTCATCAACAAGGCCACGCTCACCGAGCTGGACACCTGCCAGGTGCGCGAGGACTGCGCCTACGTGAGCCTGGTTACCGGGCCCTGCCGCTGCGAGACCGTCATAACGGTGGAGAAGACCGCCAAGCTGATGTGGGAGCGTACGGTTGAGTACGACTGGACCGTGGAGAAGAGCTTCTACGTGCAGAACGGCGCCCCGACCGACCTTATTGCCGCGGACCTGCTCCTAGGCGAGGGACAGACGGGCAGGGTGTGCTACGTCATTGAGGCCGACCGCGAGGTCGTGGGCATGACCGAGTCCATCTGGCTCGTCGGGACGGTCACCGTATGCAACACCGGCCTCTGCCCCACCGAAGGGCTTGTCATCAGCGATGAGTTCGTGGTCGAGCTCAACGGCGTGCCGTACACCTATGAGTTCGCCATAAGCACCGAGGGCCGGCCGGTCATCGGCCCGGGTGAATGCTACGAATACGGGTACAAGGTCGACGTGACCGAGTTCCTGCTCGGCATTCTGAACGGAAACGAACGGTCGGCCCAGAGCGGCCTGGAGATGAGCAACTGCGTCAAGGCGGGCATAACCAACTTCGAGAGGCTGGAAGGCATCCATTACGTCGATGATGTTGTGGAGGTCGAGCTGCCGGAGCCTGTCACGACGTACATCGATGAAACGGCCACACTGACCGACCTGGAGACCTTCCCCGACGGCTTCGACACGGACATCGTGTCCGGGCCGTGGTATCTTGACGGACCTGACACCATCAGGTTCTGCAAGAACGTCACCAATGTGGAGGCGGAGTGCGGAAGGACCTACTACCTCAATGACACCGCAAAGCTGGTGGAGGGCGACACCAAGGAGGTCCGGACGGACAAGGCATCGGTCGTGGTCATGACGCCGGACTGCGACAAGGGCATAACCCTGGACGTCAGCAAGACCGTCAACGCTGCGTGGAACAGGACAACCGAATACGACTGGACCCTGGTGAAATCGGTCAACCAGACCGGCCTTGAGCTTGACCATGGAGAGACCGGTTACCTGAGGTACACCCTCACCGCCACCCGCTCGATCGAGTCGAATGCCGAGTCGATCGAGGTCTGGGGCGCCGTGGCCGTTACCAACAACGGCCCGTACGCCACCGAGGGGCTGAAGGTCATCGACACCATCTCCATGGAGATCGAGGGCGTCTGGTACGAGCTGAAGGTCCTGGACCTGACCTCGCAGAAGAACGTTCTGGCCTCCGGAGAGACGTTCGTCTACCACTACAGCGCGGACATCACCCAGGAGATCGCGGAGGCCCTTGGCGGCGACCTGCTGCCCAACGATCTGAGCGAGTACGGCTTCAAGAACGTCGCCAACGCCATGGTGACCAACTACGCCGAGCACCTGGGGACGGAGTTCGGAATGAAGGCGACCGAGGAGTTCGACCTCACCACACCGAACGCGGTGGAGATCGACGCCGAGGCCACCCTCACCGACCTGTTCGGCCCCCTGCCTGACGGGTTCGAGGTCAACGGCATCAACGCCGGACCTTGGAACCTGGAGGGCAGCGATGTCGCGTACTTCGACGTCACCGTGACCAATAAGGACGCGGAGTGCGGCTCGACCTACTACCTGAACAACACGGCGAAGCTGGTCGAGAAGGACTCCGGGGCCGAGCACGAGGACGATGAGAGTGTGGTGATCACCACGCCAGAGTGCGAGTGCGGCGGCTGCACCAGGACCATCGGTTACTGGAAGAACCACGCTGGGCAGGGTCCGGGAAACCAGGGCGATGAGATCACCCCGCTCATCCAGAAGGCCGGCGGCAAGATCTGGCTCGGAACCCCGGATGGAGCGAAGAGCGTCGAAGTGACAACCGCGGCCCAGGCCAAGACCATCCTGGACCAGGACAATGCCGAAAATGGCATCAACAAGCTTTACGCCCAGATGCTGGCGGCGAAGCTTAACGTCCTCGCGGGCGCCTGCAGCGATGACATCGCGGAGGCCCTTGCGGAGGCGGACGCCTTCCTGGCCACCCACGACTCGGCCGAGTGGGATGACCTGACGAGTGCGGAGAAGCAGCAGGTCCTCGCATGGAAGGACGTCTTCGACGACTACAACAACGGCAAGATCGGTCCAGGGCACTGCAAGGACTGAGCCCAAACCTCTTCCCCGTTCTCTTTTTTCTGAAAAGGTTATCTACGCATTGTTCATTGCTCGCCCCATGGACATCATTCAGCGGGGGGCCGAGGCGGAGATCCGGCGGGGCACATGGCTGGGCCGGGACGTCGTAGTCAAGAGCAGGGTTCCCAAGAGCTACCGGCTCCCGGAGCTGGACCGCTCCCTCCGCAACGCCCGCACGCGGAACGAGGCCCGCCTGATCCACGAGGCCAGAGAGGCGGGCGTCCCAACGCCGATCATCTATGACATCGACACCGTCAACGCCGAGATGACCATGGAGTTCATCAACGGACCGAGGGTCAAGGACGAGCTGGGGGCGTCCACGCCCGAGCATATAGGGACGCTGCTGCGGGAGATGGGGCGCTCCATCGCCTACCTCCACCGCCGCGGCATCGTGCATGGGGACCTTACTACATCGAACATGATCATGAGCAAGGGCCGCATGTGGTTCATCGACTTCTCCCTCGGCTCTCGAAGCGCCTCGGTGGAGGAGATGGGGGTGGACATCCATCTGCTCAAGGAGGCGTTCCAGTCCGCCCACCCCGAGCTGCTCGATCGGTTCCCTCTCATACTGGAGGCGTACCGGGAGAACTACGAGCGGGGCGATGAGATCATACGAAAGGCCAGGGAGATCGGCCACCGGGGGAGGTACACATGAAGCTGAGGATCATCACATCCAACCCGGGCAAGGCGGTGGAGTTCCGCCACGCCCTGGGCGGCCTGGGCTTCGATATCGAGCACGGGGACGAGGACTGCGACGAGATACAGGCCGACACCCTGCAAGAAGTGGTGCTGTCCTGCCTGTCACAGCTGCGCGGCAGAGGGCTGGGGGACTACGCGCTGGACGACTCGGGGCTGTTCATCGACGCCTTGGACGGCTTTCCCGGAGTGTACTCATCCTACGCCCTCAGGACGATCGGCATCGACGGCATACTCCGCCTGCTGGACGGCAGGGAGGACCGCTCGGCGCGCTTCGAATGCTGCATCGGCTGCTCCTTCCGTGGCGAGGAGCTCACCGTGCAGGGAAAATGCGAGGGGACCATTGCGCACCGGCCCTCCGGGACCGGCGGCTTCGGCTTCGATCCTATATTCGTTCCGTCCGGATACGACGGGACGTTTGCCGAAATGTCAATAGATGTGAAGAATGGTATCTCCCACCGCGGCAGGGCCATCCAGGCGCTGTCCGCAGCGCTTAAGGAGAAGGTCTAATGGAACTTAGGGACAAAACCATCATGGTCACTGGATGCGCCGGCTTCATAGCCAGCCATCTGGCCGAGGAACTTTTGAGGCGTGGCAATCGCGTTGTGGGGGTCGACGATCTCTCGGCGGGAAAGAGGGAGTTCATGAGCGGCATGCTCTCCAACCCCGACTTTCGCTTCATCGAGGGCGACCTGCTCACCATGGACCTCTCCGCACCGCTGAAGGGCGTGGACGTGCTTTGCCACCTGGCCGCCAACCCGGACGTGCGGCTCGGGGCGACCAACACCAGGGTGCATTTCGATCAGAACATCGCCGTGACGTACCGCCTGCTGGAGGCGGGAAGGGAGAGCGGGCTGAAGGACATCGTGTTCCCGTCGACCTCCACCGTGTACGGCGAAACGGACGTCATCCCGACCCCCGAGGACTATGGTCCTCTGCTGCCCATATCGGTGTACGGGGCCTCCAAGCTGGCCTGCGAGGCCCTCATCGCCTCGTACTGCCACTCCTTCCAGCAGAACGCCGTGCTGTACCGCTTCGCCAACGT
>DAGU01000020.1:14003-16196 GCA_002498285.1 Methanomassiliicoccus sp. UBA386
GCGGAGCCGGGCACGTCGAAATCGTATGTTCACGTGAGCGACTGCGTCAGCGGGATGATCGCCGGCGCCGAGGCGGCCAACCATCAGGTGGAGGTGTTCAACATCGGCTCCCGGGACTGGATGACCGTGAGGGACATCGCCGACATCGTCACCGAGGAGATGGGGCTCAGTCCTGAATATCGCTGGACCGGAGGAGTCATGGGCGGCCGGGGCTGGGTCGGGGACGTGCGGAAGATGCTGCTGTCGGTGGACAAGCTGGCATCGGTCGGATGGACGCCCCGGATGAGCTCCAAGGAAGCGATACGCCGCGCGGTGAAGGAGATCCTGGCCTAGAGATCGAACAGGCCTGCGGCCACGACGCCGGTGGCATCGATGGCGTAGAGGTAATCGGAGCCCATGCTCCAGCCGCCATCGGCCGAGTAGCCGGACTGCGCCGGTATGCCGCCCGCATACGGGAACCCGGTAGTGTCGACCACCAGCCAGTATCCCGTTTCATCCACTAGGTATGATGCTGTCAGCTGCCCGTCCGGCAGTCCGTAGTACGATGCGATGGCCGCCTCCACCTGCGCCATCTGCTCCTGCGTCGTCCCGACGAACACCGTGGGGAACGCATGCCCCTTCACGATGTTCACCCGGGCGTTGCCGCCTAGGGCGCCTATGATGCTTGACATCAGTATGGCGTGGTCCTCGCAATCGCCGCATCCCCGCTCCAGCGTCTCCCCGGCGCTCTGCCAGTAGTCGACGGCGCCATCCTCCTGATATCTTATGGCGTCTCGAACCCATTCGTACGCCTCCACGATCTGTAGGATGTTGTACTCCCCGGGCCGCTCCGCCCTGATCTCATCGGCCACCCCCGCCGCCGCTTCGTAGCTCACCAGGGAGTTGATCCGGGCGTAGTAGGCCTTGACGTTGTACGACACCTCTGTCTGCGTCTCCTCGACGAGCGGGGCCACCTCCGCGCTCTGGTCAGAGGAGCTGCCCAGCTCGCCATAATCGTGCCATGCTTCCGACCACCCCCTGAACAGCGTCCGCACCATCTCCGAGGCAGCCACCTTGACCACGACCCTGTAGCCATAGGTGCCGGGCTCGTCGGGCGCGGCGAAGACCAGCAGGCCCAGGGATGCCATACCTCCAGCCGGGACATACACGCTGCAGTTGCGGTATGTGGAGGAGCCGTCGTCCCATATCAGGCCGAAGCCGTAGATGTACAACCGGCCAGCGCTGTTCATGTTCTCAATGCTGAGCCGCAATGCCCCACCGGCCCCGGCATAGATGTCCTCGGTGATCCTCCACTTAAAGGCCATGTCCGTTGGCGGAGAGGTCGCGGTCAGCGGGGATGGCATCGAGACGTTGACGGCGTCCGCACGCATGATCTCGGGCGCGGCAAGGTCGCCCGGACCAAAGCCGCTGGAGGATGAGTCAGTGGCGAGGTAGCCGACGGAAGCCACCGTTATGATCATGAGGGCCACGATGACAGCGATGAGCTTCTTCATACTCCGGACAATGGAGAGCGCAGAATAAAAAAGCATAAGGGGCGGCTATCGGCTGGCATGAGCGAGGGGCAGGAGCAAGCTTTATTTTGGGAGGCGTGTTACCAGGTCATCGTACGGGTCTGTAGGGTAGCTTGGTCCATCCTTGGGGCTTTGGGAGCCTTAGACCCCGATTCAAATTCGGGCAGACCCACCAATAATTCATTCCCAGACTACCGATATTTTGTAGGCACTATCAACGCCATCATTTCGTAACGGGCTTACAATACCTTGGGCGGATGCCTTCCATCAGGGCAGCGTCCACACCTCTTTTGAGCACCTATTTCCTTGACCCATCCCGCACGTGATACCGCCCCCGCTCGCCTTTCTCCTCGCGCATTCCATCGAGCTCGCCATCATACGATCGGGAGAGGGGTCACGCATGATTGCCGGGCATCTCTTGTATGGGCATGACCGCGCCACGGCCCATAGGGCCGTCATGAGTAGAATGGTATGATCGCCGAGCGGGCATGGATCCATGCAGGGGAGATGCCCAACAGCCGAGTTAGGCGCTCACGCACCCTTTCGACCAAGAGAAGGACGATGGGCCTTTTCCGATTCAGAGCATGCGGACCGGACCATCCGGCCATCGAGGGCCCGTCGCCTCCGTCACATCGAGCGGCGTTCGGCAAGGGTGCAAGCATCATTTCGTGAAAGGGCTATG
>DAGU01000008.1:0-3466 GCA_002498285.1 Methanomassiliicoccus sp. UBA386
AACTGGTAGCGGGCGGCGGAGCGGAGCATCTCGACGCGGTCCTGAGCGCGAGGCGCCTTCTCCACCTCGCCGCACGCCTGCAGCAGCGCTTCCCTCAGCCGCTCGAGCGACTCCTTGCTGGTGGTCCCGTCGCCGGCGGTGCTGATCGCATCCACGACCTCGGACACGAACTCGCTCTCCGCCCCTAGGTGGTCGATCACAGTGCTGAACCCGAAGCCGGCGGCATGCGCGACCAGCTCCTTGACCATGGCGCGCTCCTCGCCGTCCCAGTGGCCCGTGACCGGAATATCGTACTGGGCGGCCGGGTAGAACAGCTCCAGCTCCCGCGGCACCGCTCCCAGCGGAGAAGTGATGATGAGCTCCTGCACCGCGCAGGAGTTGGGTACTGAAAGGAGCACCTCCTCCAGCAGCCGATGGCTTTTCGACGTGTAGTACGGCTTCTTCGCCGAGCAGGGGATCAGCAGCAGCACCTTCTTGTGCGGCGCCGGGGTCCAGCGCTCCATGATCCTTCGCCTGAAGCGCCATACGTCCGGGCGGAACATGGCCATCTTGGTGTTCGCGTAGAACGCCGGGCCGACCACTGGCGCGTACCTCTCCTGATGCTCGTAGTGCTCGCGGTCGAACAGGCGCAGCGCGGCCACCCCCCACGGAGTGGAGTGGGCGCGATTCTCGGCCAGCTCCCTCAGGCGGCCGGCGCGGACCATGTACCGGGCAAGCTGCAGCTCTTTCCAGGCAGCGTCGAGGTTATGCCGGACAGCCTCCTGGGGGGAGGAGAGCCATTCGGCGTCGGAGGCGTTCAGCACGCCCTCCGGCAGCAGAAGGCGCCCGCGAGAGCCTTGGTACACCAGCAGGGAGGAGTCCATGAGGTCCACGCCCATGTACACTAGCAAGGCAAGGTTGGACGGCTCCATGATGCCGGGCGCATAAATCAGGCGGTTGTAGCCGACGGAGTTCCTAAGGGATGCCACCGACGCGGCGAACGCCCTCGCGTCGCGCCTGAGCTCGAAGGCATTGCCCATGACGAAAACTTCCTCCGGCCAGGAGCGCAGATCGCCCGCCTCGCCTCGAACGATGACGGCGCCTTCGGCCTCTTCCGTCGACGGCTCCCTGCGGTACGAGAGCGGGGGGTTGATGCCGTCCTGGATGACGAAGGCTTCCTCTCCGCCCACCGCGGCACGCAGACCTCTTTCCGACCGGGTGATGGACATCTCGGCGTAAGGCGGAGCGGGGAACAGAGCGGATGTATGGAACAGGATATTCGGCAGCAGGACCTTGGTGCCAGCGACCGTCCAGTTGACGGTCCGGGCAAGGCCAGCGCGGTCGGCGACCTCAAGCATGCCATGGCCATGCGGATAGGCCTAATAAAAAGATGTGGAAAACGGTTTCAGAAGGTGGTCACCATGTGGTAGCGGGACAGCAGCTCCCTCGCGCCGTCCCAATCGATCATCGTTACACCTTCCAGCGTCTCGGCGCTCCCGACCCTTGCGCGGAGGTCGCCCTCCACGCAGTACACCGGAGCGTCCATGTCCAAGAGGTCCTGCAGCGCCCCCAGGTTGGATGGCATGCCCACCGCCTCCGGCCTTTGGGCGGCCACGGCGTTCAGCGTTCCGTCGCCGATCAGCAGCACGGCGGCATCGGGCACCAGGCCGCTCACCAGGTTGCCCAGGGCCAGCCGCATGCCGGCGAAGGCGTCCTCGGAACCATAGGGCTGCTTCGTTATAATCGTGAGAAGATCGTCGGACATGCCATCACCTCGACAGGGTCACCATGCGGTCGCTCTCCGAGACGAACCGGGAGAGGTCGTTGGTGATGCTTCCTATGACCGTTCCTTCGATCTCCTCCCCCCTCTTGATCCCCCGGGCGGTGGTGCAGGTGCTGCATACCGTCACCTCGGCCCCGCGGGCCACCAGCTGGGAGATCGCCGCCCCCACGTTAGGGAACCTCTTGGGGTCCTGGCCCTCCTTGATGAGCGTGACGCCTTCCCCGTAGCCGAAGATCTTTACGGCATGTCCCTTGTCCAGCGCCGCCGCTGCCAGCTTGACCGCCACGTTGGTGTCCATGTTCATCATTGTGCCCGAGCGTATATGTATCGTCAGTGTTCCCATCTGATCGCCTCACACCGTGATCGTGAGATCATACTCGTCCATGATCAGGTCCACCGCTTCAGGATAGCCGACCTCCCTGAACTCCGGGCCGACCCGGCCCTTGAACCCCCTTGCCTCGAGGTCCTCGCTCATGACATATATCTCGTCGGCCACTTCCAGCAGCTCGTCCTTCATGTCGCTGCAAAGCGGGAACATCACCGCGTCCTGGAACAGGAGCACGCCTACGCGGTCCTCGCCTCCCAGGGCTGCGATGGCGTCCAGGCTGCGATATTCATGCGGCGATTTTAACATGATGAATAGCTTCGAAGGCGTGTCATCACCTCAGCCGATGAAGTACTGCATGTCGGTGTCGGCGGCGATGTTGAGGAAGCCGGAAGCGCCCAGGACCTCGACCCCGTCGATCATGTCCTCCTTCCCGATGCCCATCAGGTTCATGGAGGTGCTGCATGCGAAGAGCTTGACGCCCAGCTCCTTGGCCGTCTCCAGCTGCTGAGGGAAGTTCTCCACCCCGCCCTTGGCCATCTTCTTTTCGAACATGCCGGTGAACAGCCGATACATCCCTGGGAGCTTGGGCCTCGCCCCCTTCTTCAGGAGGTTCAGGCCGAAGAAGGTGAAGAATATGCTCACCTCCATGCCCATGGCGGCAGCGGTGTTGCCGATGATCATCGCCATCATTCCCTTGTCGAAGGCACCTTCCGATACCACGATCGCTAGCTTCTTTGTCTCGTCCATGTGAACCCACCCTAACAGATGTTTTACTAATAGCCCGGGGACGCTTCTGCGGGCGTACGCGTTTCCGGTCCCACCTCACTTCAGCTTTCGTATGCGGTAGGAGAACACCCCTCCCGCCTCGGTCACTTCCACCAGCTCGTTGCCGGTCCTCTGGCACCATGCCGGTACGTCCGCCTTGGAGCCCACGTCGTCGGCCAGCAGGACGACCTCCTCGCCGACCTTCATGCCCTTCATCTTCTTGGCCAGTTGAACGATGGGCATTGGGCACATCATTCCTTTGCAGTCCAGTGTCTCCGTCATGATCCTGCTCCACCTCGGTTTTGCACGGTTGTGCAACAACTATATATAACCGATGATTTATAAAGCTTTGTTATAGGTCGAAGGGATGTCAGTACCATGCAGCCTCAGAAATCGTTCGCCAATATATCGGACTGCAAGGATATTATTCAGTGCGCGTTCTCGCTGAACGAGTTTGAGATCGAGGTCTACAAGAGCACCGCCGCTCACGGCCCGATCAGGGCGGACGATCTGGCCGACCGAATGGGGAGGGACCGCTCCACCGTGTACAGGGCGCTGCAGCGCCTCCTGACCTGCGGCATGGTGTTCCGGGAGACGCGGTCCTTGGACAA
>DAGU01000008.1:3626-5976 GCA_002498285.1 Methanomassiliicoccus sp. UBA386
AAACTGGAGAGATGCGTGGAGGATTGGACCCAGAGGATGCGGGAAGCGCTCGACCGCTTCGACGAGCACATGTGACCCTTCCGGCGGTCCAGGTCCCTCAAGTCAGGTATAAATAGCAACCCAAGATATTGTCTTTGGACTCCCATGAGCTTCAAAGGAACGGATGTGGTCTCGATCCGGGACCTCTCTCGGGAACAGATCGAGCAGGTGATGGACCTGGCAGAGAAACTGGTGCCCTATGCCACCGGGGAAAGGAGCACCAAGGTCATGGACGGCAAGATCCTGGGCAACCTGTTCTTCGAACCTTCCACCCGGACCCGCCTCTCGTTCGAGAGCGCCATGGTGAGGCTGGGGGGACGGTTCATTGAGATCGCCCAGCCCCAGAGCTCCTCGATCGTCAAGGGAGAGACGCTGGCCGACACCGTCCGCATGGTGGAAGGATACTCCGACGCCATAGTGCTGAGGCACCCCCATGAGGGCGCCGCCCGGCTGGCCGCCAAGTACAGCACCAAGCCGGTCATCAACGCGGGCGACGGCGCGGGGCAGCATCCGACCCAGACGATCCTCGACCTCTTCACCATCCGGCAACAGGCCGGCGGGATAGCCGATAAGAACATCGTCCTGGTGGGCGACCTTAAATACGGACGAACGGCGCACTCCCTGGCCGAGGCGCTGTGCATGTTCGGCGCCAACCTGACCTTCGTGGCGCCCCCCCTGCTGCAGATGCCCAAGGAGACCATCAAGCACCTAGAGAAGAGCGGGACGGTCCCCCGGCTCTCGTCCAATCTGTCGGAGGTCATCTCCGACGCCGATGTCCTGTACGTCACCAGGATCCAGAGGGAGCGATTCCCCGACCCCGCGGAATACATCAAGGTGGCTGGCTCCTACCGCGTGGACAACGTCCTTCTCCGCGAAGCCAAGAAGGACCTGGCCATCATGCATCCCCTTCCCAGGGTGGACGAGATCGCCACGGAGGTGGACAACACGGACAACGCCAAGTATTTCCAGCAGGCCTTCAACGGCGTTCCGGTGAGGATGGCCCTCATCATGCTGGTGCTGGGAGGTGAGCTTTAGATGAAGGATTTCCGAGTCACTCCGATCCGCAACGGCACCGTCATCGACCACATCGATTGCGGCCAGGCCCTGAAGGTGCTCCGCATCATAGGCATCA
Source organism: Methanomassiliicoccus sp. UBA386 (assembly GCA_002498285.1). Classification (GTDB taxonomy): domain Archaea; phylum Thermoplasmatota; class Thermoplasmata; order Methanomassiliicoccales; family Methanomassiliicoccaceae; genus DTU008. The sequence goes on from DAGU01000008.1 coordinate 4,798, forward strand.
CCGACAGCGTGCGCTCCACCGTATCGGTGCTTCTTCACGTGCCGTCAAAAAAGGACGGTTGGAAGGATGTGATCAAGGTCGAGGACCGTGAGCTGGACACCAAAGAGGTGGACAAGATATCGCTCATCGCCCCTAGAGCGACGATCAACATCATCCGCGATTTCAATGTGGCGGAGAAGTTCAACGTCAAACTGCCCGATGTGGCCAAGGGCATCGTTAGGTGCGGGAACCCCAACTGCATCACCAACATGAACGAGCCGGTTGAGACCGAGTTCATCGTGGAGTCGAAGAGGCCCATATTGCTCAGGTGCGTTTACTGTGACCGCATCCAAGAGGATGTGGCCGAGCGCCTGGTCTGATCGCCCTGAGCGATCGGTCCTGTCGCCATGAGCGCCGCGGTCGACGCTTCACCTGAGCCAGGGCAGCTCTTCCCTGGTCATGACGACGATCTTGTTCATGGAACCCAGGATCCTCTGGTCGTCCATCTCGCGATCCACCGTGGCCACGATAAGCATGCTGGACGACAGTTCTGCGATGAACAGCTTGGTGTTGTGGAAGACGGCCAGCACGTGCTCGATGCGGTCCTTGAATATGTCCTGCTTGGTGGCCTCGGCGGCCGAGAACATGATGGCCGCCATGGCTGAGAAGGTCTCCGCCCGGGCCGCGGAGGCGGACCTTCCAGCGATCATGAGGCCGGTCTTCGACACGATGGAAATGGTCTGTATCCCCCCTCCCTTGGGGAACTCATCGTGTATTATGCTCTCCAGGATGTTCTCCACCGATCTAGCATCATGCATTTTTCCTTCCCTCAAAACGTTGAACCATAGCTGCCAGAGCACTAATGCATTATAGGATATATCGTTTACTTGCATTGATCACAGTTACCGTCGCGCTCGATGCTGGTGGCTCCCCTTTTATACGGGAACAACATGCGCGTGAACATCGGGAATGTGCGTGATGGCTCGGATATACGTTCTTACCGGCATGCCCGGGGCGGGCAAGGAAGAGTTTGTCACGGTGGCCCTGGGACGGGGATATCAGGTCGTTCGCATGGGGGACGTGGTCCGCCAGGAGGCCGCGGCGCGCGGCCTTGTCATGTCGGATCGAGAGGTCGGCGGATTCGCTTCGGCGGAGCGCCAGGAGCACGGCCCGGGGATCTGGGCCGTCCGCTGCGTTCCC
>DAGU01000094.1:0-1919 GCA_002498285.1 Methanomassiliicoccus sp. UBA386
ACTGTGCAGGAGTATGTTGAGGGATGCGGGATCCACGCGGTCCGGCCCCGGCAGGGTGGACAGCCACAGCATGGGGGCGTCCGGCGCGCCCATCTCCTCGCGGACGCGGTCGGGGTGGCGTCTGCAGATGACCAGGCCGGAATACCCACTATTCATATAGCTCAGGAATGCGCCGTAGGCCGGACGAAGTTCGCGGCCCTCCATCAGGATGGCGTCGCCCCGGGCGGCGTCGTTCCGCTTGGGCACGTGGCCCGATGAAGGGATGGACAGCACCTTGTGCTTCAGCACCAGATATGCATATATGAGGGAGGTTATCATCAGCCCGGGGGCCAGCAGAGGCACCATGCCCATGGCCATGAAGGGCATGATGCTCACGAACGGGAACAACGGGGCGACGGCCAGCAGCAGGATGCTCCTCCGGAACGATGCATCTCGGGAGCCTTGCCGGGCGGTGACGGCAATGATCGAGGCGGCTGAGGCCAGTAACAGGCAGACACCATAGCCGACCAGGGCGATGGGGGTGCGGTCGAGGCCATACCCCACGCTGGTCTCGACGACCCGGTAATCGGGCAAGCAGAAGACGGCGGCCAGTACGATGATCGCTGACCAGAAGAGGCGGGCATATTGGGCCGGCGGCCCCCGATACCGGGAATACGGCAAGAACGAGGCGAGGTAGCAGGTCGAGCCGCACAGAAGGATGCTGGCGGCCATGATAGCCTTGCCCCATGCCATCGCCGCCTCCTCGTCCGGGGAGTAGAGAAGGACCACGTGGAACAGGCTGCGAACGGTGATGAGCAGCATGAGCAGATAGAACGCCCGACCCGGCCTGTGATAGGGATTCCTGGATAGGATGTACGTCCCCAGGAATAGGGAAGAGGCCGCTATTGCCAGCACTAGGAGAGTGTATGAATGGTCCATCGAGTTCGGGTGAATGAATCTGTGAAATTACATAAATCCATTGTTGAAAATTATCATGACATGATAGTAATCATAGCCAATCGGTATCTCCCAGCGTGATGTGGCATGCAGGGTCTGGCGACGAGAGGGCGTCAAGCTCCTGAGGGCCGCGTGGAAACCATATCATGCGCATCGGCACGCCGCCGGTCATGCGGGGCTCGGCGACGAATGCCATGTCGCGAAAGTGGCGCTCATACCGGTGGCCCTTCGGCAGGCTGCATATGACTGATTCCGAGCCGTGGACGCGGCCCTGTTCCAGGGCGTCCATCAGCAACAGGGGGACGACCTCCGGTCGGTCGGGGTCGGCGAGCAGGTCGACGACGATCAGCTGCCTCCCCGCCTCGACCTTCAGGACGGCGTAGCCAAGTAATCCATCCTCCCGGACCCCGCGGATGATGTAGCTCCCGCCCCGGGGATCGCAATATCTCCAGTTCAGGAAGCGGTGGTCGCGGACGGCTACGATGTCGAAGTCCGGGAAAGCGCGTCGGTACAGCTCGTCATCTTTCTCATAGAATCTTTCAATGTCCTGAACGAAGAGATCGGAGCCGCCGGGGCGGTGGATGGCCTGCTGCAGCGCTACGTACGACGAATAGCCGAGCCGCTTCAGGGGCCCCATGTTGACCTTGCGGAAGAATCTCTCCCGGTCGATGATGAAGCGATGCTGCATCATCGACATGTTGACCTCCCGGAAGCCCTGGCGCTTCGTGCTGACATGATACGAGAGCTCGTTGGGGAAGCCGTAATCGAACGCCACTCCACGCTTGGCCTTCATCCGGTCCCGGCGGTCCAGCAGCACCCCCATCAGGCCCTTGCCGCGATGCTCGGGATGGGTGCATAGGTCGACGCCCTGGGTCGCCAGCACCTCGCGGCCGCCGACGCTCATGCGGACGGGCATGCTGGCGCAGTACGACACGATCTCGCCCCCGGCCTCGATCATGCACACCAGCTCCGGGCCGGCGGGG
>DAGU01000094.1:2018-4672 GCA_002498285.1 Methanomassiliicoccus sp. UBA386
TGGAAAGGAACTTCCATCTCCAATGGTCCGTCTTCGGCACGTCGATAGCGGACGCTGGCCATCCCGTCAGGGAGTCTAGAAAGCTCACTATGCGGCCCTCATCGCCGGGGAGATAGCCCCTTACCTCTCCGGCGGGAGGATCCTGACAGCTCTGAAGCGTGACCGTCATTCCTTCCCCGGCATTATTTGGAGCGGGCAGGATATTAGGATTGCCCTCTTCTGAGCGTTCCATCCATGGGCCGCAGTTCCCGCTCATTAGTCTTAAATCAAGGCGGCATCATAGTCCGTTCGATACCATGGCTTACACTGGACCTCTGGAAAAGGTGGATGATTATCGCTGGCGGATACCCAAGAGCTACAAAGCGGGCATGAGGACCGACGCGATCATCTTCGCCTCCGAGGACATGGTGCCCTCCATCCGGGAGGACAACGCCCCGGAGCAGGCGGCCAACGTGGCCACCCTACCGGGCATCGTCGGCCCGTCCCTGGCCATGCCTGACATCCACTGGGGCTACGGCTTCCCCATCGGCGGGGTGGCGGCCATGGACGCCGAGGAGGGGGTGATCTCCCCGGGCGGGATCGGCTTCGATATCAACTGCTTGTGCGAGGGCTCCAGGATAAGCACCGACCTCGGCGGATGGATGAGGATCGAGGACTTCGAGCGGGAGTTCAAGACTTCCATCCAGACGGAGGACGGTTTCACCCTAAGCCTCATGGGGGGGAGGACGCCCGTAAGGACCTACGGGAGCGGAACTTCACAGACGCTCGAAAGGACCCCATCGGCATTCATGAAGAAGGTCAGTGACAAGAGGGTCCTCAAGGTCATCACCAGGACGGGGCTGGAACTGCGATGCTCGGAGGACCATCCCCTGCTGACCGATGCAGGCATGAGGAGCGCAATGCTCCTGAAGCGCGGGGACCGGGTCGCGATAAGCTATTTCGAGGGAGTGGAACTGGACGCCATCGCCGACCGGAAGGAGATCATCCTGGCCAAGGTGTTCGGCTACATGCTCGGGGGCGGCTCGGTGTATCGGGCCGGGGAGAGGATGCAGGCGTGCGCATACGGCGGCCGGATCGACATGGACAGGATGCAGGCGGATCTGCTAGAGCTCGGCTATAGCTCCATGGTCTGCGAGAGGGAGCACGGCGCGCCTGCCCAATATGGGGAGGCCATGCTCATCTCCGCCGATCATGAGCTACGCGTGCAATCCCAGGAGTTTGCCAAACTGCTCATGGAGGGGGGCATGCCGGTCGGCGGGAAGGCGGCATCGGACCATGGGGTGCCCGCATGGGTGATGGGGGCCTCGCGTGCCGTCAAGCGGGCGTTCCTGGCTGGCCTCTTCGGTGCCGTGCTGTCCGCCCCGTCGAGGGCCTGCTCGTACCTGCCCGGCCGGGACCATGGTAAGAACGATTGGTACGTGGAGGCGGGGAGGATGTTCCTCATCGACCTCATGCAGCTGCTCGATGAGCTGAGCGTGGAGACGACTCGGATAGGCGAGATGGGCTGCTCCGATCAGAAGGAACGGGCCCCACAGCCGAGGCTGCTCATCGGGTCGGAGCCAGACAACCTGGTGAGGCTGTACCGGACCATCGGTTACGAGTATTCGGAGAAGAAGGGAAGGATGGCCGAGGCCGCGGTTAAGTACCTATTGCTCAAGAAGGAAGCCGATCGGAGAAAGGTCAAGGCGGCCGAGAGGACCAGGGATCTGAAGGCCAAGGGGCTGAAGCTCAAGGAGGTGCAGGCGCTCCTGGCGAGCGAGGACATCGACGCCCGCTTCATCGAGAGGCATTACAATGAGCAGGCAGGGCTGAATCCCCCCGTCGCATTCGTGACGTTCGAGGACTTCCTGAAGGATGAGATGGGGCAGCTCGAGTCGACGGGCTACCTGTACGATGAGATCGCCTCGGTCGAGGAGGTCCCCTACAACGGTCACGTGTACGACTTCACTGTTCCGGACACCCACAACTTCGTCGCCAACGGGATGGTGGTCTCCAACTGCGGCGTCCGGCTGGTCCGCACCGACCTGGAGGCCGATGACGTCAGGCCGCACATCAAGGAGCTCATAAACCTCCTGTTCAAGAACGTGCCCGCCGGGGTGGGCTCCAAGGGCGTCATCAAGTTCTCCGGCAGCGGCTTCGACGATGTGCTGCGGTACGGCGCGGAATGGGCGGTGGAGAGCGGCTACGGGTGGAAGGAGGACCTGCTGGCCACCGAGGAGGGGGGCCGGATGAAGACCGCCGATCCGTCCAAGGTGAGCGACAAGGCCAAGCAGAGAGGGATACCGCAGATCGGCTCGCTCGGCAGCGGGAACCACTTCCTGGAGATCGACTTCGTGGAGAAGGTCTTCGACGAGGAGGCGGCCAAGGCGTTCGGGCTGCGCGAGGGCCAGGTGACCGTCACGGTGCACTGCGGCTCCCGGGGCGCGGGGCACCAGATCGCCACCGACTACCTGCAGGTCATGGAGCGCTCGGTGCGCAAGACCGGCATCGAACTGCCGGACCGCCAGCTGGCGTGCGCGCCGGTCCACTCGCAGGAGGGGGAGGACTACTTCAAGGCGATGTCCTGCGGGGCCAACTACGCCTGGGCCAACCGCCAGATGATCCTGCACTGGATCCGGCAGTCCTTCGAGGAGCAGTTCGGCGCCGATGCCGAG
>DAGU01000094.1:4902-5393 GCA_002498285.1 Methanomassiliicoccus sp. UBA386
GTTCCGCAGCAGTACCGCAGCGTGGGCCAGCCCGCCCTCATCCCGGGCAACATGGGCGCCGGCTCCTACGTCCTGGTGGGCGAGGAGAAGATCATGAGGGACGCCTTCGGATCGACTTGCCACGGCGCGGGCCGGGTGATGTCCCGCTCCCAGGCCCTGAGGTCGTTCACGGTGCAGGGGATCAGGGATGACCTGGGGAGCAAGGGCATCTTCCTCAAGTCGGCCACCAAGGACGGCATACTGGAAGAGGCCCCGGAGGCGTACAAGAGCATCGATCAGGTGATATCGGTGGTCGTCGGCGCCGGGCTGTCGCGCAGGGTGGCCAAGCTCACGCCCCTGGGAGTGATGAAGGGCTAGGCGAACAGCACTTTCGCCGCCACCTTCTGCACGGCGTCCCGGCATTTGGCCGGCGCCGACACCATCACCGCCCAGTCGTGCACCCCGCGCGACTGGATGGCCTTGGCCAAGGGGCTGTAGCGGGAGAGCGGCCG
>DAGU01000094.1:5641-6462 GCA_002498285.1 Methanomassiliicoccus sp. UBA386
TCGGCGATCTCGCGCTCCTTGGCCTTACGCCGGTCGTACCCGACGAGGGAGACGAGGGTCCTGGTCTGCTCATCGTCCATGGACATGATCGGCAGGGTGTACGCCTTCTTGTAGAGGCGGCGGTAGCGCAGCATGGTCATGAGCCTCGACGGCGCGCCCTCCACCGACGCCAGTTTGGACGATAGGGAGCAGTCGGTGTCGACGAACAGATCCTCCAGCACCTCCTGCGGGGCGGCCTCCACCGCCTTGCACATCATCATCTCGGCGATCCTCACGGTCTTGTGGAAGTACACCGAGGTGTACATCAGGGAGCGGGCGACCATCAGGCCCTCCACCGCCACGAGGCCGCCCTTGTCGACCACCAGGTCGCCGTGGTGCACCTGAATGGTCTGGAACAGCCGGTCGGTGTCGATCGTCCCGTGGGCCACCCCGGTGTAGTAGGCGTCCCTCAGCAGGTAGTCCATCTGGTCCACGTCCAGCGGGCCGGAGATTATCTGGCTGAGGAAGTTGTTCTGGCCGAAGTGGGCCTGCTCGTCCTCGACCATCAGGGTGCTCTGCCCCAGCTCCTGCCTGCGCGCCGAGGTCACCAGGTCGGCCACCCTGGCCGGGTCCAGACCCGAGCGTTCCAGGACGTCCGGCAACGGCGGTATGCTGCCCACCACCTCGCGGTCGCGGTCCTGGTACGGCGTGAAGTCGCCCACGATCATGTCCTTGGACACATCCATGTGGTCCTTCCCCAGGCGGTGGTGGATCACCTCCTCGAGAGTGTGCGAGAACGGGGTATGGCCGATGTCATGCAGCATGGCGGCGGCCCGGACCTC
>DAGU01000094.1:6707-12367 GCA_002498285.1 Methanomassiliicoccus sp. UBA386
AGGCGCTGCATCTCAGGCCTTTCCAGCAGCTCGAGGAACACGCCGTCCACCTTGACGGTGCCGTGGACGCTGTCGTGGATAACCTTGTAACCTGGCACGAGCTAAAAATAACCCGTTTGCTATATATCCCTGCCGACGGTCAGGCGTTCAGCGGAAGCCGCCGCGGATCTTCTGACGGTCGATGCGGACGCCGTTGGGAGCGACCACGATATAGTTGCCGCCGATGGCCGCCACGTCGCCGTTGGTGTCGCGCGCCACGGCCTTCAGCTCGGCGGTGATGCGGCGCAGGGACTCAGTATCGTTGGCGATGGGGGAATAGTCGATCATCATCACAGCGCCGTCATACACCGGCTGGGTGATGTCTGCCAGGTCCTCGTAGCGGTAGACCTCCGCGATCTTGATCATTCCCTTTCCGCCCGAGGATGCCTCTCCCTCAAAGGTCATCGCCCCAAGGTCGATGAACTGGTCGGACTCCACCGTGGGCACGTCATCCCTGATCTTACCGAAAGGCTTCCTGCTCAATAAGGCCATTACTGCATCCCTCTTCGAGTGAATACGATAGAGCGTATTTAGCTTTTACATTCTACTTGACGCATATTTCAAGCTGGAGAACGCCCCTCAGTCCTCGTTCAGCTTCCACAGCTTGTCCGCCACGTGGTGGATGCTCTTGATCGCCTTCCCCGGCGACCTCTCCCTCATCTGGGGACCGGAGATCAATGCCTCGCCCACTGCCAGGGGGACGCCGTTGTTGATGTCCTTCACCCAGACGATGTCCCCGGGTTGCAGGTCGGGGTCGGCGTCCACTATTCCGGGCCCCATGACGTCGGCGCCCTTGGTCACGAACGGAACGGCGCCCATGTCCACCGTGACGGAGGCCCTCTCCGGGCGGCTGCGCAGCAGCCCCCGCACGGTTAGGAACGCCTTGCCATTGTACACCAGCCCCTCGGCGATGTTGTTGATGAACAGAATATCGAAGTCGGTGCTCTCCGCCCGGTCAACTGGCTCCCCCGGACGGAACGGCTCCACGCCCAGGGTGTTCGCCATCTCCTCGGCCAGGGCCTTGACCTCCTTCTCGCGCAGGCGGCGGCGTTTTCTAACACGTATGTCGCTCATCGGAGCAACATTCGGGACCGCATAGAGATATTTTGCCGTCAGGAGCGGCCGAACAGCCTGGAGAACAGCCCCTTCTTCCGCTCGGGTCGCCCGGCCTCGGCCGGCTGGACCGCGGCGGCGCCTGACGCGGCCGCAGCAGACGCCTCAGGGGCGTCGAGCGCCCTCGCCATCCTTTCCAGCTCGTCGATGCCATGCATGGTGAATTCCGCGCCGCAGGCCGGACATGAAGTGACATCGGGGTCGATCGGTCGACCGCACGCCGGACATTCAACGAGCTCGTCGCTGGCCATGTTAGCCACTGATATGCCATATGATAATATAGCCCTTGCGCGCCATTTCTCGCCATCGCCTCGTTCCCGCCGGGGCATTTTTGTACCCCAAATAAAATAAAATATAAGCGTCATGAAGCATCATGCGTTGGGGACCGTTCGCATTGCGAGCTGGCGCGGTGGCCGTGCAGCTGTTCGTGGCCGCCATACTGGTGCTGAGCGTCCTGCCGCTCGCCACCGGGGGCATTGAGATCAACACGCCGAACGAGGCGTCGGCCGTCTCGTTGCAGGACGGCGTGCTCACCATGGGCTTCCCGCTGGAGGTCTACAACGGCGGCTACTTCGACATCGACGACGTGAGGGTGTCCATCGCCATGGACGCCAACGGCACTGTGCTGACGTCGGCAGCCGAGGCAATGGACATCCGTTCGGGGATGGTCAACCATCTCGACCCCACGTTCTCCTTCGACCTCAATGACATCGCGCCGGCGAAGCTGGCGTCCATGGTGTTCGAGCGGAGCCAGATGGTCCTCGACATCGATGTGGAGGGTACATACTCCCTCGGACTTGTCGGCGCCGACGCCAGCTACCGGCGCACGGTGGACTGGGAGCCGCTGGTGAGGTCCCTCGTCCTCTCTCCTGACGAACCCTCCTGGGAGGAGAACGGCACCGCGATCGACCTCCTGATGCGCTACAGCTTCGACGCCTCGCCCCTGCTGATCGGACTGGAGACGGGGATGGCGTTCACCCTGATCGGCGAGGACGGACCGCTGGGAGACGCGACCGCGACGATCGTGCTTGCTCATCACAACGAGGGCGTGGTCCGCCTGACCGTGCCCGCCTCGATGATGGGACCGCAGGACCTCATGGTGGACCTTGGCCTCTCGGTGGGAGGAGTGGAAGCGCACATCGATCGGGAGTACCGCTGGGAGGGGGCGGCATGAACGAGTTCTCCATCCATCATGGCAAATGGAGCAAGGGGCTGTTGGCCGCGGCCGGCGCCCTCGTCAAGTACGTCGCCGTGCCCATTCTCCTGCTGTTCATCCTGACCGGTCTGCTGGAAAGCGCCGGGGGCGAGGAGTTCGTCCAACAGCTTGCCCTTCCAGAGCTTACAACTTTGGTGGCGCTCCTCGGGGCCATTGTGGCGGCGCTGACATTCTTCCGGGGCTTCTATCCCATGGGTTCACTGTCCCGCATGGCCTTCGGGGTGGCGAGCATGGCCGCCGCCGGAGTGTGGCTGTGGACCTTCACCAAGGGCGGCAGCATCGCCCTTGAGGGCAGCGACATCGCCCTGGGGATCGATTATATGGCCCTCGTTCTGCTGCTCCTCCTGGCGGTGGTGCTGCGCGGAGCGTCCTTCGTGGCGGAGATGCTCACATACCGAAAGGAATGGCTGGCCACCCTGTCGTGACGCGCCGGCTGGCACGATGGCCGCTGCCTAGAAAGACAGATATAGTTTCGGTGAACTTGACGGCCGAAGAAGGGGGCACTCACGATATGGGAATAAGCATCGCGATCTGTGAACTCGACAGCGACGAGTCGCTGTGCAAGGATGGAAAGCTGACCATACTGAAGGCGCGCCTCGACGATGTGTCCGGGTACGAGTCCTGCGCCGATTACGATGAGGTGGTCTCGGCCGCCGATGCCAAGCGCGCGCTCGGCGACGATTGGGAGGCCTTCCTCAAGAGGAACCGCTTCGACGCCGAGCGGGAGAGCTTTCTCCTCGGCAAGGTGAAGAACGAGGATGACGCCGCCAGGCTGAAGGGCGTTGCCAGCAAGGAGTACAGCGGCTGGATCGACCTCTCCTGCCTGTCGCCCGAGCAGGCCAAGGCCGTCAGGGAGAAGGCCGGCGAGGATAATCTCCTGAGCCAGTGGAACACCGTCCCCCTGGACGAGACGAACGCCATCTGCGGGAGGTGCGTCATGTCCTGGGACAAGGGGCGCGGATGCCTCGGCAACTTCGGCCCAGAGAACTCGCAGCTGCCGGAGATAGCCGCCAAGTACGATTGTTCCATCGTGGCGTCGGTGCCGGAGCTGGCCAAGAGCGGGAAGAAGCTCAGCCCCGAAGAGGCCAAGAAGCTGTCCGAGGAGTGCAAGGTGCTCAGGGAGAAGCTGCCCATCGAGGGAAAGTCCCCCGCCCGCCGCTACGGTGGGGTGGTGGACCGGCTCGAGACCGTGGCCGACCTATGCGCCTCCAAGGGCGTACGCCTCTACTTCATCTGAGGAAGCGACGTGGCCTCCGATCACGCCATCGGACAGAGCTTATCGGCCCGAGCCTTCCGCTCCGGCTTCCTCAAGCTGGCCATACTCCGGCTGGTGGCCGCCCGGCCCATGCACGGATACGCCATGATGAAGGAGATCGAGCGGTTGACGGCCTCGGACTGGCGGCCCAGCCCCGGATCGATCTACCCTACCCTGCAGGAGCTGCTGGACAGCGGGCTGCTGTCCAGCCGGTCCGAGGGACGAAAGCAGGTCTATGAGATCACACCGCTGGGCGACGAGGTCCTGACGGTCGCCATGGAGCGCACCCGCGCCAGCATGCTATCGCTGCAGAGGCTCCTCGACTACCGGCCGGAATGAGGCGAGCAGGCCGGGCACTCCCTGGCCCGGCCGATCTCCACCGTGTCCCAGTATTGCGAGCTCAGATCGCCGATGAGCATTTTCGATGTCAGCGGCTGACCGATCCCGGTGATGAGCTTTATGGCCTCTCCGGCCTGCAGGCAGCCGAAAACGCCGGCGGTGACGCCGATGATCGGTATGTCGCCCGCCGCTCGCGGAGCGCGGGGGAATAGACATGCCAGGCATGGCGTTTCTCCCGGCACCATGACCGTCACCTGGCCGTGCCACCCCTCCACCGCGGCGTGAACGGCCGGCGTCCCCGTCCTCAGGGCATGCTCGTTGAGCACCATCCGCGCCGGGACGCTGTCCAGGCAGTCCAGGAGGATGGTGCATCCCTCGAACACGTCGGCTATGTTGTCCCTCGACACCTCTACCGCCTTCGCCAGGACCTCGATGTTGGGATTGAGGGCGGCCAGCTTCCTTGCTGCCGAGTCGACCTTGCTCCGCGTCCCGACGTCCTCGGTCCAGTGCAGCACCTGGCGGTTGAGGTTGCTCTCCTCCGGGACCTGCGGGTCCGCCAGGACAAGGCGGCCGATGCCGGCCGCGGCGAGGTACATCGAGGCGGGACTTCCCAGTCCGCCCACCCCCATGATGCCCACGGTGGCGCCGGCCAGCCTTTCCTGCCCCTCCTCCCCCATGCCCTGGAGCATCCTCTGGCGGGCGTAGCGGTCGGCGTTCATGGCCCTGCAACGCCCTCCAGATAAATCATCGTTGCTGCCTCTCCCGGGAAAACGATTAAGTGCTAGACACTTGTTGACAAAAACGGTACGTTGCAATGGAGGAGAACGTCATAACGGTGAGGGGCCTGGTCAAGCGCTACAAGGACCTGGTCGCGGTCGACAATGTCGATCTGGACGTAAAGAGCGGAGAGGTCTTCTCCATCCTGGGGCCGAACGGCGCGGGCAAGACGACCACCGTGGAGATACTGGAGTGCATCCGCAAGGCCACCGAGGGGGAGGTCACCATTCTTGGGCACGATCTCAGGACCGGCGGCAAGGAGATCAGGCGCCAGATAGGAGTGCTGCCTCAGGAGTTCAATGCCTTCGACCTCCTCACGGTGCGAGAGAACATAGCCTTCTTCGCCGGCATGTACGACCGCCGGGCTGACGTGGACGAGCTCATCGCCCTCGTCGACCTGGAGCACAAGAGGGACGCCTACTTCAAGAACCTGTCCGGCGGCCTCAAGCAGCGCGTCGGCATCGCCACCGCCATGGTGAACGACCCCCGCATCGTGTTCCTGGACGAACCGACCACCGGCCTGGACCCCGGCGCCCGGAGGGAGGTGTGGGGGGTGATCAGGGGATTGCGCGCCAAGGGGCGCACCATCATCCTCACCACGCATTACATGGAGGAGGCGGAGGTCCTGTCCGATCGTCTGGCCATCATGAACGGGGGCAAGTTCATCGCCATGGGGACGCCGGCCGAGGTGGTCGAGGAACATGGCGGCGGCCGGACGTGCGTCATCCGCGGGGGCGGCGATGCCGCCATGCGCTCCCTCCGGGACATGGGTCCGGAGCGGAACGGCGGCGATGTGCTGGTGCGCATCATCCGCAAGGACGACCTGGTGCGCGTCGTGAGCGCCCTGGAGCGTGACGGCGCGGAGTATGATGAGATCATGTTGAAGCGGCCCTCGCTGGAGGATGTCTTCCTCAAGCTGAC
>DAGU01000094.1:12572-13802 GCA_002498285.1 Methanomassiliicoccus sp. UBA386
AAGCAGTTCTTCCGCAGCCCCGGCTCGGTCTTTTGGACCATCGCCTTCCCGGTGATGCTCATACTGATCTTCGGGGCCATCTTCGCCGGCACCGGCGTTTCGACCTATGACCTGTACGTGCAGGACCTTGACGGCAGTCCCATCTCGGAGAGGTACATCGACGGCCTAGAGGCGACCGGCGCTTTGAACGTCCATATCGTTCCGGCTGACGAGAACGCAGACGTGTTCATCGAGCGGAACTCGGTGGTGAACATGCTCATCATACCGGACGGCTTCGGCGATGCGCTGCTTAACCGGTCCCAGGTCGAGCTGACGCTCCGGCAGGACACCACCGCCGGCTCCTCGATGGCCGTGCTGGCCATCGTGAACGCGGTCACCCAGCAGGCCAACAACGAGGCCACCGGGGGGCAGGACATCGTAACCGTGCGGCAGGGGAGCATCGTCAGCGAGGATTTCTCGTACATCGACTTCTTCCTGCCCGGGACCATAGGCCTCATGGTAATGATGATCGCCGTGCAGTCGATCGTCGGCTACCAGACCCGGTTCCGCAACAATGGCATCTTCCGGAAGCTTGCCACCACCCCGATGAACAACGCTGAGTGGCTGTCCGGCATGATGCTATGGATGCTGGTGATGGTGGCCATATCGGTGGCGGCCATCATGGTGACCGGCATACTGATCTATGACGTCAACATGTCCATCGACCTCATGGCCATCGCCATGATCGTGGTGGCGACCGGCCTGTTCACGGCGATCGGGATGATCATCTCGCAGTTCGTCAGGGACGAGGAGGTGGCGGGCACCGCCGCCGGAGCGATAACCTTCCCGATGATGTTCCTGTCCGGCTCGTTCTTCCCCCTCGAGAGCATGCCCGACTACCTGCAGACTTTCGCCAAGGTGCTTCCGCTGACATACGTGAACAACGGGCTCAGGGACGCCATGGTGTACGGCAACGCCTCGGGGGCCATGGACAACCTGCTCATCGTCCTGGTGATGGCGCTGGCGCTGATCGTCGTCACGGTGGCGATCTCCGGCTGGAAGAAGGAGTGAGGCGCGCGTTCATCTGGACATCAGCGCGGAGACGTCGTCCCGCAGGCCGTCGGGATAGTCGTGCTCCATCCCCTCGACGATGCGGACCTCGTGCTTGACTCCCGCGCCGTCAAGCAGCGAGGCTAGTTTCATGGAGCCTTCCAGGCAGTCCTCGTCCCGGTCGCCCACGACGATGCGGAC
>DAGU01000094.1:13988-14636 GCA_002498285.1 Methanomassiliicoccus sp. UBA386
AGCGCCCCGGCCTTGGCCTTCCCGTCCAGGACGGCCCGCAAAATGACGCTGCAGCCGGCCGAGAATCCGGCCAGGACCGTTCGCTCCGGCGGCACGCCGAACCGCTCCCGCAGGGAGGATAGATGCTGCTCCAGCTCGGCGGCGCCCTTGCCGCTGTCGTTCCACACGAACGCGTCGGAGAAGCTTTCCACCGAGGACTGCGCCAGCGCCACGATGCATCCGGCGTCGGCGGCCGGCCTCCAGTACGGCTCGCTGATGGCGTTGCTCTCCTGGTCGCCGTGCAGCGCCAGCACCATCGCGCCCCCGTCCTCCGAGACCGTTCTCAGCTGCGGAGCGGCGCTCCTCCTCGCTTCCTCCTCCCTCCTGGCGCATACCTCCACGATCTCATCGAACGCGCCGAGCTTTCGCAGCGGCTCCAGGTCGTCGTCCGAGCGGAGGTATTCGGGCGAGTACCAATATCCCTGGTCCACCGCCTCCTGCAGGATGGCCATGGCAAGGTTGGGCTGCCCGCCGCGCGCCGTCATGGCGTACTGGAAGTTGTAGATCTGCGCCATGTTGCCACTGACCGTTCGTCCGTAACGGTTGACGAGATCGATCGCCTCCTGGAACCTTTCCTCCCTGTACAGGGCGATGGCCTGGTTGAGGAGC
>DAGU01000094.1:14841-14990 GCA_002498285.1 Methanomassiliicoccus sp. UBA386
ATCTCCTCCCTCTGGAAGGTCTTCAGGGCGAGATACATGATCCCCAGGTCCACCAGCGCGACGGCGGCGGTCAGGAGGAGCATGGTCAGCGGGCCCAGGGTGAACAGCCCCGACAGGGAGACGACGAAGAGGACCACCACCGGAAGCAC
>DAGU01000094.1:15233-16271 GCA_002498285.1 Methanomassiliicoccus sp. UBA386
CCCATGACCGGAGTGGCCAGGAAGTTCACCAGCAGGACGAACGGTATGAACGAGAGCCACGTCACCAGCATGGTGGGCAGGAATATGGAGAGGCTCTTGCCCGCCAGCAGATCGGCGTCCGTGGTCGGGGTGGCCAGCAGCGGCTCCAGGCTGCGGTTTATCTTTTCACCCACGAACGTGTAGGACGCGATGACGGTGGGCAGGATGGCCGGGATGAGGACGAAGAACAGCAGCAGGAAGTCGATGAACTGCCCCAGGAACATCTCCTCTTCGCTATCCCCTCCCAGGGTGCGGGTGTCCGACGCCACCGCGCCTTCGAACGTGACGTTGAACACGTTGGAGCGCATGACGGCGCCGTCATACACGGTGCTATTGGCCAGCTGCGATGTCCTTACCAGACTGGTGCGCAGCTCGCATCCCTCGAAGAAGCAGTTCTCGACGACCACGTCCTCCAGTGTGCAGTTGACGAAGGTGACGTTGGAGTACGAGCCGCCGGGGACGTCCTCTCCCGTCCTGGTCCCGGTGCCCGCGAAATCGATCTCGAAGGGTTCGGTCGGACCGGCGAACATGGTGAAGGGCGTGAGATAGATGAGCGGGAGGACCAGGGCCATCAGGAGGGGCATCAGCACCAGGGAGTACATGATGTACTTGTTGGTGCGGAACTCCGACATGTCCTTCCGCGCGACGGTCCATATGCGGTCGGGCCTCATTTCCTCCCCCCTATCAGGCGGAGGTATACGTCCTCCAGTCCGCGCTTCAGCTCGCCCATGGACAGCACCTCGCCGCCCTGGTTCACCAGCGCCCTCATGATGAGCGGGTTGGCTTCATCGGGCGACGCCACGTCGATGAGGAGGGTCTCGCCCTCCTGCCTGACGCCGGTGACGCCCGGGAGCGAGCCGACCGCGTCGACCATGCCCTGTCCGGCGCGTCGGAGCCTCACCACCGTGGTGCGGCCCCAGAACATGCCCGCCAGCTCGTCCGGCGTCCCCACGGCCAGCAGGCCGGTCTTCATGACGCCGACGCGGTCGCACAGGCGGG
>DAGU01000094.1:16519-18113 GCA_002498285.1 Methanomassiliicoccus sp. UBA386
AGGTAGTCCGGTTCGTGGACCAGGGCGCGGGCGATGGCGATCTTCTGCTTCATCCCCTTGGAGAACTTTCCCACCGGGTCGTCCCGGCGGTCCCACATGCTCAGCGTTCTCAGCAGCGACTCGATGCGCTCCGCCCTGACCCCCTTGGGGACGTCGTACATCTGGGCGTAGAAGTCCAGGTTGCGGTAGGCCGATAACGTCTCGTACAGCCCGGGGACCTCGGGCAGCAGGCCGATCCTGCCCCGGGCCATCAGCGCCTCCTCCGGCCTGGTGATGTCAAGCCCATGAACGAAGGCCGTGCCGGCCGTCGGTGCGATGAGGCAGCACAGCATCCTGACCGTGGTCGTCTTGCCGGCCCCGTTCGGTCCGATGAAGCCGAACACCTCGCCGTCGCGTATCTTGAGGTCCAGCGAGTCCACCGCGATGGTGTCCCCGAACCGTCTGGTGAGCCCGCGCGTCTCGATCAAGTTTTCACCTAGAGTACGCTACAAGGGATGGAAAGGTCTTAATGATGCGCCTCGGGACGGTCACTTCATCGGCCGCGTCACCGCGCTGGCCACCTGTTGCCTCAGCTCCTCGATCGTGATGTCCAGCATGATCATGTCCCCCATGGCGCGGATGTCCGCCGTGCGCACCGGGGCCAGGGGAGCGCTCATGAAGCCCTGTTGCATGTCCAGCGATGCCGCCGCCTCGCGGTCCAGCTTCACCTGCAGATACGGTATGGGCCACTCCCCTTCCGGCTGGAAGAAGAGGTTGTCGACCGTGCCCAGGCTGCGGGCGTTGCGGCAGATCACCCTCATGCCCATCAGGCCGCCCGCCGGTATGAGCGAGCCGTCCTCCTCGCGAAGGGTCTGGCCAACGGCCGAAACGGGCGAGTGCAGGATCACCGTATCGGAGACCGAAACGATGGCCTCGGTGGCCATCAGGACCTTCTCCACCGAGAACATGTGGCGCCTCATTCCCAGCGGCTCCTCCAGGCCGCGGCGCAGGCCGACCCGGAGGGCCACTATGCGCCAGCCCTTCGTGTCGATGCCCACCCCTTCCACCGTGCCGACCACCCTGGCGTCCGAGCTGACGACCTCCAGCCCTATGACCTCCTCCAACCCCAACATCGATGATCACAACACAGCTGCGCCCTTATGAGGTTTTTGAGCGGCTCGTGGCGGATGATGCCCGGCCCCCTCCCCATCTCGCTTCGGCGTACAGCTGGGAGCGATGGGGCTTCGCCACGGCGCATCGTCCGCCACCACGTCGCGGCCTGCCAGGCCGCCTGGTCGGCGCTTCCGCTTGATCGAGGCCGCTCATCGGGATGACCGGCTGCCTGAGGTGTGTCAAAGGGGCAGCACCGGCGGTCGCATCACTGCCGGACGACGGTCCTGGACTGCTCGCGCATGAACTGCGGCAGGTAGTACCGCGAGCCGGCCCCCATGCCCGTGGAGCCGGACGCCTTCCATCCAGCAAAGGCCTGGGAGCCCACCATGGCGCCAGTGGTGGCCCCCCGCCGCCTGTTCACATACACCACGCCGGACTCGATCGTCTCCAGGAAGTATCGGGCCTCGGTCTCGTTGCGGGTGAACATGCCGGCCGTCAGTCC
>DAGU01000094.1:18338-19742 GCA_002498285.1 Methanomassiliicoccus sp. UBA386
CCACGATGGCTGGCCGCGCATACAGGCCGCGGGTTCGTCCGGACAACCGGCCGCTCAGCGTCAGCTTCCCGTCCAGGCGGGCCAATTCCGTCCACCCAAGATAGTTGTCCATGGCCTCCCTGGTGATCACCGGGCCGATGTCGGTCTCCCGCTCGAAAGGGTTGC
This sequence comes from Methanomassiliicoccus sp. UBA386, assembly GCA_002498285.1. Lineage (GTDB taxonomy): Archaea > Thermoplasmatota > Thermoplasmata > Methanomassiliicoccales > Methanomassiliicoccaceae > DTU008. The sequence continues at coordinate 18,504 of DAGU01000094.1, forward strand.
CGACGACCATCCGCGACGCCCTGTCGATCAGCCTGGACATGAAGGCGCCATATACAGACTCGTGGACGTACGCCCGCGAGGCGGCCGAGCACTTCTGCCCGGAGAACAGGAAGGCCGAGGCGGCCACGCCATCGGCCGCCTCGTCCAGATCGGCCTCGCCGCTCACGATGACGGGGTTCTTTGAACCCATCTCCGCTATGACCCGGCGGCCGTGGATGGCCGAGCGCATGATCGCGTTGCCAACGCCGAGGGAGCCGGTGAAGGCGACCCCGTCGACATCGCTGTTCACCAGGGCATCGCCGGCCTCATGACCGCTCCCGGCCACCAGGTTCAGTGCTCCAGGGGGCAGCCCCGCGCGGTCCAGGACCTCGTACAGCAGATGCACCGGGAGCGGCGCGGCGGACGATGGCTTCAGGACCGCCGTGTTGCCGGTGATGAGGGCGCCCACCACCATCCCCGTGCTGATGGCCAGGGGAAAATTGAACGGGCAGACGACCGCCCATACGCCGTACGGCCGCAGGCGAAGGGAGATCTCCTCGCCCTCGTATGCCGGCCGCGCGGTCCTCTCGAAGCCTTCGTTCCTTCTCATCTCCTCGCTGTAGAAGGCGAGAAAATCGATCGCCTCGTCCACGTCGGCCACCGCCTCGTGCCTCGTCTTCCCGTTGTCGAGGGTGATGGCGGCCGCCAGCTGGAACTTCTCCTGCCGCATCAGCTCCGCCGCCCTCTCGAAGACCTTCACCCGCTCCTGCCAGTCCATGCGGGACCACGTGGGGAACGCGCCCCTGGCCGCGCGGACGGCCCGCGAGACCTCTTCCGGGGACGAGCTCTGGAACCGCCCGACGACCATGTCCTGCTCGATCGGACTGATGTCATCGAAGGTCTTCTCCGACAGGCTGGGGGCGCCCCCGATGTGGTTCGGATAGATGACCGGAGCGCCCCACACGCTGGCGAGGAGGTCTTCCGCCGCCCTCTCATACGATGAGTGGTAGTCCTCCTCCCTTGGGCCCTTCATCCTCTCCCAGGTAAGCTCGCTCCTGAACGTCATCGCCTTATCAAGGCAGGGCGGCCTTGATATGATTTCTTGTCTAAGCTCGCCTGGACAGGAACCTCTGCTCCCGGTCGATGGCGAAGAGGTACAGGGAAGATAGCGCTATTATGAAGCCGCCGGTTAGGGCCATTGCCTCGGCCAGAAGCTGGGGGGTGAACAGCATGCCCGTGGACGCTATCCCGCCCACCAGG
>DAGU01000094.1:19972-20555 GCA_002498285.1 Methanomassiliicoccus sp. UBA386
CCATCTGCGGCAGGTACGGGTTGTTGGGCACCAGGATGTTCAGCACCAGTTCCGGGAACAGTATGAACGCGAGGGCGACGGTGCCTGACAGCAGCGCGGTGGCCAGTATCGAGGTCCTGAGCACCTTCCAGGTGCTGTGCCGCTGGGCGTGCAGCTTGGCGATCTTGGGGTACATCACGGCGGCGATGGCCCCCGGCAGGTACAGGATTATGCTGGCCAGCCTGGTGGCCGCCGTATAGACGTTGGCCGGGTCCTTCTCCATGAGCAGGGCGGCCAGGATGACATCGACGTTGGTGAGGACCGTGTATCCCAGCGCGGCCATGGTGGTGGGTATGGTGAACCTCCAGATCTCCCCGCTCTCCGCTCGCTCGCCCTTCAGCGTCAGATGCTTGCGCATGGCCAGCATGGAGAAGGCGACACCGAACGCGACGCCCGCCACCGCCCCTCCGACCGCCCCCGCGACCCCGAGGCCCAGTACGACGAGGCCGACGCCCAGGGCCAGCTTGATGAGGTAGTTCCCGCCGTAGCTGATGCCATAGGCGGTGAAGCGCTGGAGGCCCTGCAGCGGGCCGGAGCCGACCGG
>DAGU01000094.1:20844-21709 GCA_002498285.1 Methanomassiliicoccus sp. UBA386
GTATAGCGTATCAGAACGGTGCTGATGGCCGTTGACGGCACGCCGGCGATGGCCAGGATGGCCAGGAAGGTGTTTATCTCCGACAGCTCGAGGGCCGCCAGGTTCTGCATCATGAGCTGGTAGAAGAAGTTGCATGCCCCTCCGCCGACAGTGGCTATGAACATGATCAACGCGGGGCCGCCCATCCCCTCTGCCGATGTCAACCGTCTCAGCCGGGCAAGCATGGAATGCCCTGCCATTATACCACCTTGCTTTAATCTTTCTCCAAGCGGCCCGTTCGGAAATTCTTTATGGCGCTCAGGCGATGGCCGGCCGCAGGGATGATCGAGTGAAGGTATCCATCGTGGGAACTGGCTATGTCGGACTGGTGACCGGCCTGTGCCTTGCCGAGCTGGGGAACGAGGTAGTGTGCATCGATGTGGTCCCGGCCAAGGTGCAGAGCATCATGGAGGGCCGGGCGCCGATATTCGAGCCGGGTATAGACGAGCTGCTGGAGCGTCACCTGCGCTCCGGGCGTTTCCGAGCCACCATGGACATGGGCGAGGTCGCCTCGACCGACGTGACGTTCATAGCGGTCGGCACCCCGTCCAGGGAGGACGGCTCGCTCGATCTCGGGTACGTGAGGGCGGCGGCCCAGAGCATCGGAGAAGCGCTGGCCTCCAAGGAGGGCTACCACGTCGTGGTAGTAAAGTCCACCGTGACGCCGACCACGACTGACGCTGTGGTCGGCCCGGTGGTGGAGTCATCGTCCGGCAAGAGGATCGGCGACAGCCTGGGCATCGCGTCCAACCCCGAGTTCCTGAAGGAGGGGATGGCCATTGATGACTTCATGAACCCCGACCGGGTGGTCATCGGCGCCTCGGAC
>DAGU01000005.1:0-196 GCA_002498285.1 Methanomassiliicoccus sp. UBA386
AAGGTGGTATCGGCGATGCCGACGAGCTTCATGAATCGCCCCCATGGCAGTTGGAGGAATGCCACTCGATGATCCTGCGGATGATCTTCCTCGTCCCGTCCAGGTCATCGGAGTAACCGGACATGCGGACCACCTTTACCTCAAGGCCCCGCTTCCTTAGGTCATCCTCCAGGACCTTTTCGTTGAACGGCTGGTC
>DAGU01000005.1:464-1353 GCA_002498285.1 Methanomassiliicoccus sp. UBA386
TCGGTGGCCACGACCACCACCAGCTCATCTCCCAGCTTCTTCGCTTCGCTGAGGTAGTGCACATGCCCGGTGTGCAGTATGTCGAAAACTCCGCTCGCCATCACCCTGGTCATTTGGACCACTTGCTGGCCTTCCAGGCGTCGACGATCTCGGCGCCGTCAAGGTACACTATACCGGAGCGCTTGGCGTACTCTTGAGCCTTTTCCTTTCGCAGGGCCTTGCCATCCTCGCCCAGCATCTCGCACACCGTGGCCGACGGATACACCCCGGCCATGGTGAGAAGGGCTGATGACAGCTCGGTGTGCCCCTTCCGGTCGTCGAGCATACCCGGCTGGGAGTTCAGCAGGATCACATGGCCGGGAGACCTGAACTTCCTTCCCAGCGCCTCCTTGGCCTCCTCCGCCGTCATGTCCCTGACCCTCTGCCCGAGCTTGGCGAACTCCGAGATGGTGAGGGCCCGATCGTTATCCGGTATTCCGGTGAAGGTGTGGCGGTGATTGATGGTGATCCCGAAGGCTGACTTGGTGTCGTACGGCAGATCGGTGGGTGCCAGCAACTTTAGGCCGGGGTGCTTCTGGTAAGCCTCCACGAACAGCTCGGCAAGGTATGGCAGGTCTAGCTTCTGCCAGGTCTCGGCCGGGGCGGTGGTGCATATCAGCCCTCCCGCGTCCCTGCGCATGGTCCTGATGGCCCCATACGTCATCTTCTCCGAGGCGATCACCATGTCGGTCTCCGCCTCCCTGCTGTCCGAGTCAAAAATAAGCACGAACCTGCCCTCGCGTAGGGCATTGATAGCTTGCTCTAGATTCGCGGTCATTGTCTCCGACGGCCATACTGCCGACCGTATTTATTTTGAATGTAATTACAAGAAATAAGGTACAACGGCGAG
>DAGU01000005.1:1553-2017 GCA_002498285.1 Methanomassiliicoccus sp. UBA386
GGGGGGTCATGCTAGCTCAACTGGATGACCTGGCCTCGCTCACCAGCATAGATATATCGGGAATGCTGGGCCAGATGACATCCTTCCCCTCCCAGCTGACCTCCTCCCTCAGGGTGGACCGCCGCAGGGACCTGGAAGCAGAGACAGTGGTGGTGGGCGGCCTGGGCGGCTCGGCCATGGGGGGCGACGTGCTCGCCGAATATATGGCCATGAACTCCAGCGCCCCGACCTTCGTGGTCAGGGACACCACTTTTCCGCGTTGGGCCGACGAGCGAACGCTGGTTGTCCTCATGTCATATTCGGGCAACACCCGGGAGACGTTATCCTTGTACGGCTCGGCCCGGGAGCGGGGCTGCCCCATGGTGGTCATTACCTCGGGCGGCCGCCTTTTGGAGATGGCCGGGCAGGATGGACAGGACGTGGTCCAGGTGCCATCGGGGCTCCAGCCACGGGCGGCCCTCGGA
>DAGU01000005.1:2258-3788 GCA_002498285.1 Methanomassiliicoccus sp. UBA386
GCCAAGCGGATCGCCATGAGCCTCGTGGACAGCATGCCGTTCGTGTACGCCCCCCGCACCCTGCGCTCGGCGGCCACGCGGTGGCAGACCCAGATAAACGAGAACGCCAAGATGCTGTGCCTATCGGGCGAGGTGCCAGAGATGGGCCACAATCAGATCGTGGGGTGGTTCGATGGTGCGGAGGATCACCGCGGCCGGCCTGTCATGCTTATGCCGCGCTCCGGCGGATGCACGTCCGCCGATCTCATGCGAACGATCATCGATATGTTCGCCGAGCATGGCATCGACACCGTGGTGGCCGAACTGGAAGGAAGCTCGCCTCTCGAAAGCGCCCTCCACGGCATCATGCTGGGCGACTTCGTGAGCTACTACCTCGCTATCCTCAGGGGGGTCGACCCCACCCCTGTGCCGTCCATAACGGAGCTGAAGGACCGGCTGCGCTGAGGGGCGATGAGGCCAGTCATCCGAGGTGCGGGTGATGGGCCCCCCTTCGCCCCTGCACCGTCCGACGGGCATTCGCTCGGCCGACAACATGTTTTATTACCGGTCGGCGTATCTCAAGCCGGTAACATTCATGAAAGAGGATGCATGCTGGATTAGAGAGCAGGTAAAACAACACACCAAGTGGTTCGAGCAGTCGCTCCCCATGATCGCTTCTGAGAACCTGATGAGCCCGCTGGCCAAGGAGATGATGATCTCCGACTTCCACGATCGCTACGCGGAGGGCATGCCTGGCAAGAGGTACTATCAGGGCAATATATACGTTGACAAGGTGGAGCTGAAGTGCCTGGAGCTCGCCAGGAAGATCTTCGACGCGCAGTTCGTGGACGTTAGGCCCATATCGGGCACCGTGGCCAACATCGCCGTCCTCTTCGCGCTGACCGAGCCGGGCGACAAGATCGCCACTCCTGAACTGGCCTCAGGCGCCCACATCTCTACCGCGCAATTCGGCGCAGTGGGCCTGCGTGGCCTCAACCCCGTGCACTATCCATGGGACTACAAGAACTGGAACCTCGACATCGACGCCACCAGGAAGTTCCTGCGCAAGGAGAAGCCCAAGGTGGCCCAGTTCGGCCTTTCCGTATTCCTGTTCCCCACTCCCATCAAGGAGCTCGAGGATGCCCTTCAGGACGCTGGCTGCTTGGTATGGTATGATGCGGCCCACGTTCTCGGCCTCATAGCCGGCAAGAAGTTCCAGGACCCCCTGAGGGAGGGCGTGGACGTCATCTCCGGCAGCACCCACAAGACCTTCCCGGGCCCGAACCACGGCATACTGGTCGGGAACGACCTCAGCGGTGAGGTGGAGGCCAAGCTGCGCAAGGCCGCATTCCCTGGCGTCACGTCGTCGCACCACCTCCATGCCATGGCCGCCCTGGCCGTCACCATGGCGGAGTACGAGATCTACGGCAAGAAGTATGCCGGTCAGGTCATCAAGAACGCCAAGGCCCTGGGCAGCGCCCTGTACGATATGGGCATAGATGTCATGTGCCCCCATCTCGGATTCACGGAATCGCACACGCTGGCGGTCAG
>DAGU01000005.1:3954-6158 GCA_002498285.1 Methanomassiliicoccus sp. UBA386
GTCAACAAGAACATGCTCCCCGGCGACACCAGCTCGGTCAAGCCGTCGGGCATCCGCCTGGGCACGCAGGAGCTCACCCGCCTGGGCATGGAGAAGGGCGAGATGGAAGAGGTCGCCCGCCTAATCTACCGCGTGGTCGTCAAGAAGGAGGACCCCGAGGTCGTCAAGAAGGACGTCTGGGAGCTCAAGAAGGAGTTCACCAAGGTCCGCTACTGCCTCAACGAGGGCGAGGAAGCGTACCAGTACCACGAACTGGTCTGAGGCACAAAGAGGCCTCTGGCCTCCCTTTGATCTTTATCCTCATAGGGTCGATCGGCGGCCCAGCAGGCGACGTTCGCCTCCTCCGCCGATCGAGGGGATATGATCAATGCGGGGGCGGCATAGGCCGTCCGCTGAGGGGCCTCCAGAGAATGGAGCGATCATTATGGAAAAGAAGAGCAAAGTACTCGCTGCCATAGCGCTACTGATAACGGCCGCCGTCATCATCGCGGGTGCCACGGCCGTGCTGGCACCAAAGGATGACGAAAGCACGACCCTGAAGATAGGGGTCCTGCCCGTGATCGACACCCTGCCCCTCTATGTCGGGGTGGAGCAGGACATATTCTCCGATAAGGGCGTGAACGTGGAGCTGGTGGAGTTCAGCAGCGCTCGCGAGAGGGATGCGGCCTTCACCACCGGCGCCATCGACGGCTACTTCGGCGACCTTGTCAACACCCTGGTCATCGCGAAGAGCACCGGCGTCAAGGTGATCACCGTTGACTACCACACCCTTGAGGATTACCGGATGTTCGCCATCCTGGCATCCCCCAATTCCGGCATCACCGACCTCTCTGGGCTCAACGGCTCGCCGATAGCCTCCTCCACCGCCTCCATCTCCGAGTATTTCCTCGGGGAGATGCTGAGGGTCAACAACGTCACCGACAAGGTGCAGATCAATGATGTGCCGCCCATACCCGTAAGGTACACTTCCCTGCTGGCGGACAAGATCCCTGTTGCCGTCCTGCCGGAGCCGTTCGCCACCCGGGCCATTGAGGATGGGGCGGTCCTTCTCGCCGATGACCGGCGCATCGACACCGCTGCGACGGTGCTGGCGCTGCGGGACAGCTTCATCTCCACGAACGAGGCCGCCGCGAGGAGCTTCCTCGACGGCTACAATGAAAGCGTGTCGCTGGTGAACGCCGACCCGATGAAGTTCAGTAAGACCCTCGAGGAAAAGATCCACTTCCCGGCGGAGCTGGAGGATATCTTCGAATTCCCTCCGATGTCCTCGAGCACCCTCCCTACGGAGTCTGACCTGGAGAGGGTGCAGGAATGGATGCTCGAGAAGGGGATGCTGACCGCCGGGTTCGAGTACGATGACGTGATGGCCACCACGCTGTACGAGTGATACGATGCTGGCGGTCGAGGGCCTATCCAAGGAGTACGGGCCGGAGACGAGGGTCATAGATGACCTTTCGTTCACGGTCGGGAGAGGCGCCTCGCTGACCATCATCGGCCCCTCAGGCTGCGGCAAGAGCACGCTCCTATACATCATGGCGGGGCTGATGAGGCCCACCGCGGGCCGCGTGCTCATCGACGGCAATGAGGTCGTCGCCCCCTCCCGGCAGGTGGGCTTCATCCTGCAGGACTTTGGGCTGCTCCCGTGGAAGACGGTGAAGGAGAACCTCTGTCTGGGCATGCGGATCAGGAAGATGTCCAAGGAGGAGCAGGAAAGCCGCTCCCGGGACATCCTCGCGTACCTCGGCCTGGAGCTGCACGGGGACAAGTTCCCTGACCGCCTCAGCGGCGGGGAGAGGCAGAGGCTGGCGGTCGGGAGGGCCCTCGTCCTGGAGCCATCCCTCCTCCTCATGGACGAGCCGTTCTCCTCATTGGACACCCTGACCCGGGAGAGGCTGCAGAACACCATGCTGGAGATAAGGTCGCAGAAGGAGCTGACCATGGTCACCGTGACCCACAGCATCGAGGAGGCCGTGTTCCTGGGCGATTCCATCATGGTGCTCGGCGGCCGGCCCTGTAACATCCGGGCGCTCATCCCCAACCCGGGGGCCGGGGACCCGGACTACCGTAACCGGGAACAGTTCTTCGAGGTGTGCCGGCGGGTCCGCCGGGCGGTGGAGGCGCCATGAACAAGCAGCGCCTACTAGGATACGTCATGTCGGTGGCCGCCTGCCTGCTTATCTGGAAGGCCGCATCGCTCATGATGG
>DAGU01000005.1:6525-9012 GCA_002498285.1 Methanomassiliicoccus sp. UBA386
CTCATCACCATGGTGGTCTTCTTCCAGATCCTGGTGGCGACCAAGGAGGGGGTCAGCGGCCTGGACCGCAAGTACGTGGACTCGATGCGCTCCATCGGGGCGTCGGAGCGGGACATCATCCGGGAGGCGGTGATCCCCGCGGCGCTTCCCAGCTGCTTCACCGCCCTGCGCATCGTCACCGGAACGTCGATCTCGGTGCTGTTCTTCGCTGAGACCTTCGCCGGTTCCTCCGGCCTTGGGTACATGATCATGAACGCGTGGAACTGGGGGCAGTACGTGCAGATCTACGTCGGCATCGTGGCAATGAGCTTCCTGGGGATATCCCTCTATGGGTTCTTCACCTTCCTTGAGCGCAGGTCCTGCCGCTGGATGGTGCAGGAGGAGGAAGAGGGGGCGGGACGTCTCTGGGAGAAGATGGTCACCTATGCCCAGATGATCAAGCTGAGCCACAGCGTGTTCGCCCTGCCCTTCGGGCTCGCGGCCCTGGTGGTCCTCAACGCGGACTATCCCATTAGCGCGGAGACGTTGCTGTGGATCATCGTTGCCATCATCGGGGCCCGCTCGGCGGCGATGGGCTTCAACCGGGTCATCGATGCCCGTTACGATGGCAGGAACCCACGGACGGCGAAGCGCCACATACCGTCAGGGGCGATCTCGGCCAGGGAGGCGACCCTGTTCGGCATCTTCTCCGCGGTGGTGTTCGTGGGCGCGGCGGCGATGCTGTCGTTCACGTGCTTCATCCTATCGTTCCCGGTCCTGGCCGTGCTCATCGGGTACTCCTATACCAAGAGGTTCACCGCCGCCAGCCACTTGGTGCTGGGCCTATCCATAGGTCTCATGCCCCTGGGGGCGAGCGTGGCGGTCACCGGGACGATCACCCTGGCCCCCGCGGTCCTTAGCCTTGCGCTCTCCACCTACATCGCTGGCTTCGACATACTCTACGCCTGTCAGGATATTGAGTTCGATCTCAGGGAGGGGCTGCGGTCCATACCGTCGCGTCTGGGCGTCGTTCCGGCGCTGCTCATCTCCATCGGGCTGCACGTCATCAGCATCGCAAGCCTGACCTCCCTGTACTGGCTGCTGCCCCTCAGCATCGTCTATCTGATCTGCATGGCGGTCGTCGCGGGCCTCTTCGTCATCGAGCATCTGCTGGTCAGGCCGTCTGACCTTTCCCATATTAACGTGGCGTTCTTTGATGTCAATAGCGTGATCTCGGTCATGGTCTTCGTCTCCGTGGCCCTGGGGGCCTTCCTGATATGAGAGCGGACCGCGCCGACGATCGTGACGAGGGATCCTCATGACCTACCGGGACCTGCACGAGTTCATCGACCTGTTGGAGAGTAAAGGAGAGCTGCGAAGGATAAAGGGCCAGGTCTCCGCGGAGCTGGAGATAACCGAGATCACGGACCGGATGTCCAAGAGCCCGGGCGGGGGAAAGGCCCTGCTGTTTGAGAACGTCCTCGGCAGCGAGTTCCCCGTCCTCACCAATGCCTTCGGCAGCGAGGGGAGGATGGCCCTTGCCCTGGAGACCGATTCGCTGGACTCGCTAGCATCCAGGATCTCCGGGCTGTTGCAGATGGAGATGCCCTCCACCTTCATGAGCAAGGTGGGCGCCCTGCCGGAGATACTGGGACTTGCCAGGTGCATCCCCCGCGTCAGGCGTTCGTCGCGCCCGCCCTGCCAGGAGGTCGTCCTGCAGGGCGACGAGGTGGACCTCGGCGCGCTCCCCGTACTGAAATGCTGGCCCCAGGACGGCGGGCGTTTCGTGACCCTCCCCGTGGTCTTCACCAAGGGCGTGGACGGGAGGAGGAACGCGGGCATGTACCGCATGCAGGTCTATGACCGCAACACCACCGGAATGCACTGGCACATCCACAAGGACGGGAGCCACAACTACATGGGACATCAGAGGGAGGGCAAGCGGATGGAGGTGGCGGTGGCCATCGGGACGGCCCCGGCCATCACCTACGCGGCCACCGCCCCCATGCCCCAGGGCATGGACGAGATGCTGCTGGCCGGCTTCATCCAGGGCGCCCCGGTGGACCTGGTGAAGTGCAGGACCATCGACATCGAGGTGCCCGCGACCTCGGAGTTCGTGCTGGAAGGCTATGTCGACCCCCAGGAGATGAGGGTCGAGGGGCCGTTCGGCGACCACACTGGCTACTACTCGCTGAAAGACCAGTACCCGGTTTTTCACGTCACCGCTCTCACCCATCGCTCCGATGCCGTGTACCCGGCCACGATCGTCGGCAGGCCCCCCATGGAGGACTGCTACCTGGCCAAGGCGACGGAGCGGATCTTCCTTCCACCCCTGCGTCTCGTCGTCCCGGAGGTGGTGGACCAGTGGATGCCCTGGGAGGGCGTCTTCCACAACATCGTCGTCGTTTCCATACGGAAGGCGTACCCCCTCCATGCCCAGAAGGTAATGAGCGCCCTGTGGGGCTCGGGTCAGATGAGCTTCGCCAAGATGATCGCCGTGGTGGACGC
>DAGU01000005.1:9253-9615 GCA_002498285.1 Methanomassiliicoccus sp. UBA386
AAGCTGGGCATCGATGCCACCGCCCGGCTGCCTGGGGAAGCCGCCCGCGGGCGCCGGCGTTTCTCTCCCCGGCTATCGGAGACGGAGGTCCTCGAGGTCCTCAAGGGCCTGGACCGGGACCTCGTCTCCTGCCGGAGGATCGGAACGGAGCGGAGGACGCCCCTCATCCTCGTCGGCATGCGCAAGGCGGGCCGGGGAACGGGGCATTTCCTGGGGCCGCTGGGATCCTGCAGGGAGCTGGCGGGGGAAGGGCTTCTGGTGCTCTTCGATGACATAGACCTTCACGACGATTCCCTGTGCCTGTGGAAGCTCTTCAACAACGTGGACCCCCGGAGGGACATCCGGTTTACCGACGAGGGGGT
>DAGU01000006.1:0-836 GCA_002498285.1 Methanomassiliicoccus sp. UBA386
TTTCCCCATAAGTCATTTTCCCCGGGAAAATGTTATAAGTTGAGCGGGCGCTGGGCGAAGCGTGGAGAGGGAACCGTCCTGGAAGGCCAAGAGGGCCTTGTTGCTGTTCGCGGCAGCCTGGGCCGCGCTGGTCATCCTCACGCCGTTCACCATGCCCCCCGGCAGCGTGGGCGACCTATCGGGAAGCGTGGGAACGATCGATAACGACCTCGGTCACGTGAACTATCTCGCCCAGGCCGTCTATTTGATCGGCGACCTCAACTGCCACACCATGGCCGAGAGGTCGTTCGAGCTCAACGGCAATCAGATGGCGTTCTGCGCCCGGGACCTGGGCCTCTTCATCGGCCTCGCCGCTGGCATGGCCGCGGTGCTGTTCCTCAACCCTAGGTTCAGGTGGATCGTGGTCATTGTCATGTCGGCCCCCATCGTGATCGACGGGACGGTGCAGCTCCTTCTGGACTACGAGTCGAACAATGTCATCCGCCTCATCACCGGAACGCTGGGCGGCGCGGCGGTCGCCCTGTTCCTGGGACATGTGGCCGATGTCGTTCTCAAGGTGAGATGAAAAGGGTGAGACAGGCAGGCACAGGAAGTCCTGACGGGAGGCCACCCTTTTTTCCATTTAGGAGCACACGACTAGGTCTTGAGTGCATATGCGAGAGCGGTCTTACACCCTACCTGTCCCGATAGGTGGAGCGACTCTGTCGAATTTATACTTGTTGCAATCGTTATGTCGCAACCGTAACATCTGGATAAGGATAAAACACTGCGAAAAATACCAATTCGTTGCGAAGAACGTTGAGGCGCCCTAGAGATCGTTCTGCCGAGGGCCATCG
>DAGU01000006.1:1054-1658 GCA_002498285.1 Methanomassiliicoccus sp. UBA386
TCATTAGCCCGTCGCCCTGCCGACCGAAGGCCGGCGGACGGGATGATGCGACGGCCGTATTTTCGCATCCAGGATGTGAGTCAAGGTCGATAAATTATAAATATGGCCGCTTTCATTCGATAGGTATCGAAAGAACATCATCTTTTAACCGCTTTTGAGGTTGATGGCACATGGCTAATAATGAGCTTAAGACGGGTACTACCACAATCGGTATAGTTTACAAAGATGGAGTGGTCATGGCCACTGAGCACAGGGCCACCATGGGCAACATCATCGCTCACAAGGACGTCCAGAAGCTGTTCAAGGTCGATGACAACCTCGGCATGACCGTTGCGGGACTGGTCGGCGATGCACAGGTCCTCGTCCGCTACATAAAGGCGGAAGTGGAGCTGTACAAGCTAAAGAGGGGCACCAACATGTCCGTCAAGTCCGCCGCGACCCTGCTCAGCAACATCATGCGCGGAGGGGGCGGCTCCTATGGATTCTATTACGTGGGGCTGATCCTCGGCGGCATCGATGCCCAGGGCGGTCACGTATACTCCCTCGACAGTGCCGGCGGCACCATCAGGGACGACTACACCAGCACTGGTTCCGGCTCTCCGTA
>DAGU01000006.1:1815-3023 GCA_002498285.1 Methanomassiliicoccus sp. UBA386
AAGGACATGGAGGAGCAGGACGCCATCGATCTCGCGGTCCGCGGCCTCAACGCGGCCATGCGTCGCGACTCCGCTTCCGGCGACGGCTACGCCGTTGCCGTCATTAACAAGGATGGATTCCGCGAGCTCACCGCCGAGGAGACCCTGGAAAGGGCCGAGGCGATAGGTCTGCGGATCGGATACGTCCTCCAGAAGTAAACCCCTTCCCAAATCACCCTTTTATTATTGTATAAATCTAACAAGCAGGAATCGTTCATGAGCGCTGAGAGAATTATAGAGGATGCGAAAGAGCAGATACGGAAGATAGCGCCTTCCGATGTCGATATTTCGGGTATTGAGTACGAGGGCCCAGTCGTGGTCATCTACACCAAGGACATGGACAAGTTCGCTTCCAATAACGACATTGTCAGGCAGCTTGCCCAGGGCCTCCGCCGGCGAGTGGCGATAAGGCCAGATCCGTCCACCCTTGCGGACCCGGACGTGGTGGAGAAACGCCTCCGCGAGATCATCCCGGAGGAAGCGCAGATCACTGACATCTACTTCGACGATGACACCGGCGAGGTGACCATAGAGGCCATCGCTCCCGGCCTGGTCATCGGGAAGCATGGCAGCATCCTGAATGAGATCAAGAAGGAGATCGGCTGGGCGCCCAAGGTCGTCCGCGCGCCCCCCATCCCGTCCAAGACGGTGTCGGACATACGGAACTACCTCAGGCAGATCAGCGATGAGCGCAAGTCGATCCTGAAGAAGGTCGGCCGCCGTCTCAGCCGCCAGAGGCTGGAGGGCGAGACCTGGGTGCGGACCACCGGCCTGGGCGGGTACCGCGAGGTGGGCCGTTCGGCCACCCTGCTCAGCACCAGGGAGAGCAAGGTCCTCATCGATTGCGGCGTGGACCCCTCGGACCGAGAGGGCGGCACCCCTTACTTCAACGCTCCCGAGCTGCTGCCCCTGGACAGCATCGACGCTGTCGTCATCACCCATGCTCACGCCGACCACTGCGCGCTCCTTCCGGCGCTGTACAAGTACGGCTATGACGGCCCGGTGTACTGCACCCCGCCCACTCGGGACCTCATGTCGCTCAACCAGCTGGATTACATCAAGGTGTCGTTCGGCGAGGGGAGGAGGGCGCCGTATGATTCGTCGCACGTCCGCGAGGTGGTGGCCCACTGCATACCCCTCAAGTACGGGGAGACCACCGATATCGCGCC
>DAGU01000006.1:3211-4857 GCA_002498285.1 Methanomassiliicoccus sp. UBA386
CTGTACAACATCGCCTTCACGGGCGACATGAAGTACGAAAGGACGTGGCTCTTCAACGCGACGGCCAACAAGTTCCCCCGCCTTGAGACGCTGTTCATAGAGGCGACCTACGGGGGGTACCGCGACGTGCAGCCAAGCCGGCATGACGCGGCGAACACCCTTAAGGACATTTGCGAGCGCACCCTCAAGAAGGGCGGCAAGATCCTGATCCCGGTGTTCGCCGTGGGGCGTTCGCAGGAGGTCATGCTCGTTCTCGAGGAGCTCATGAGGACGGGGAAGCTGCCCTCCGTGCCCATCTACCTGGATGGCCTCATCTGGGAGGCCACCGCCATCCACACCGCCTACCCGGAGTACCTGAACTCGCAGCTGAGGACCCAGATATTCCAGATGGGCCAGAACCCGTTCCTCTCCTCCATCTTCAAGAGGGTGGAGACCCAGGAGATGAGGGAAAGCATCTCCCACGACGGCGAGTCCTGCATCGTGCTGACCACAAGCGGCATGATGAACGGAGGGCCTGTGCTGGAGTACCTCAAGAACTGGGCCGACAACCCGCAGAACACCCTGGTGTTCGTCGGGTACCAGGCGGAGGGGACCATCGGGAACAAGATCCAGAGGGGCGTCAAGGAGCTGACCCTTTCCGAGAGGGGGCGTCCTGTTACCGTTAAAATGCGCATGAACATCGAGACCTCGGAGGGCTTCTCCGGCCACTCCGACCGCCGGCAGCTCATGGCCTACATCTCCTCGCTGGAGCCAAAGCCGGAGAGGATCATAATCGGTCACGGCGACGAGCACAAGTGCGCTGACCTGGCCTCCTCGCTGTACAAGAAGTTCAACGTGGAGACCCGGGCGCCCATGAACCTCGAGACCATCCGCATGAAGTGAGAACGGGGCATCCGCCCCCCTTTCCCATACATACTCGCCCAGGTAATTTTATCAAGTCACGTGTCGTTGGCAGGCCCGGTCTACATGAAATGCAGTAGATGCGGAGCTGAGAGCGCTGAGGATAGCACGTACTGTAGCGAGTGCGGGGCAATACTAGACGCCCCTCCCCTGCCGCCCCTGGCCGCGGAGGAAGAGAGGACAGAGACGACCGTCGGAGCGTATCCGCCGGTGTTCGGGCCTCCCCGGCCCTCCTATCAGGAAAGATCGGCGGTAAGGAGCTTGAACCTTGCGGAGCTGCTGTTCCTGATATCCGGCATCCTGCTGCTGTCGGCCGGCTTCCAGAACATGGGCGCGGGCGTCGCCGGACTGCCGGTGCAGTTCCTCCTGCTGGGCATCGTGGCCACCATTTTCGGGCTGGTCCAGATCGCCCTGGTGGTCATGCCCGGGATGATGTCCGGCCTGGAGAGGTTCCGAGGAACGCTGACGATCGTGATAGCCCTGCTGTTCCTCATCTGGGGCATGGCCGCGGCGTTCGGCCCCAATGTGGGCGCCAACGGCGGCATGATCGTGGCAGCTGGCCTGTCCACCACTCTGGGGCTCATGCTCAGAGAGGGCATGATCCGGTAAATCCCTTCCTCTTTATTTTCTTCAGAACATGGAGAGCTTCGCGCCTGGCCGCCCCAGCACGGCCACGCGGGAATCGCGCCTCTCCTTCAGGACCTCCATCCCCAGCTCTCCGCCGAGACGTTCGGAGAACTCCCTGA
>DAGU01000006.1:5047-6929 GCA_002498285.1 Methanomassiliicoccus sp. UBA386
ATCGGCCCTCTCGTCCAGTTTGGCATATTCCCGCTCCCATCCCACGTTCCAGTCCTTCACCAGGGTGTGCCGTATGACCTTGCGGGTGTCCAGGGACGGCAGCAGCTCCAGGGTGCGGTTAAGCCTCTCCCACCCGTCCTTGATGCGGGGGACGCACAACTTCCTGTATATCTCCTCGTTGGGCGCCGCCACCGTGACGTACAGCTGGGTGGGCAAGGGATCAAG
Organism: Methanomassiliicoccus sp. UBA386; assembly: GCA_002498285.1. Taxonomy (GTDB): domain Archaea; phylum Thermoplasmatota; class Thermoplasmata; order Methanomassiliicoccales; family Methanomassiliicoccaceae; genus DTU008. Next base: position 5,273 of record DAGU01000006.1, read on the forward strand.
GGACTCCAGCACCTCGGGGAGCGTTCCGTTGGTGACGAGAAAGGTGCTCATGCCGCGGCGGTGGCACACCTCGATGAAGCCGGCCAGGTGCGGGTACATGGTCGGTTCCCCAGAGAGCGATATGGCCACGTGCTTGGGCTCGCGCGACTCCTGCCACTTCTCCCTGGTGCACCGGGGATCGCCGCCGAAGCCGGAGACCAGCTTCCGCTGCTCCTCGATGCAATGGTCCAGTATCTCCTCCGGCCCCTTCCACTGGACATCGGTGGCCTCGAAGCCCTGGACCCGCCAGCAGAACAAGCAGTTGTGGGTGCACTGGTTGACCACCGGGGTCATCTGCAGGCACCGATGGGAGCTGATGCCGTAGAAGTCCTGCTTGTAGCAGGTTCGCCCCTTCAGCAGCGACTGCTGCATCCAGTGGCACAGCTTCACCGCGGCGTGGTCGCCGTGCATTCGATACTGCTGCTTCTCCAGGGTGCGCTTCACATCGGTGGTCATGATATCAGAACGAGAACAGCCGTGCCTGGTTGGCCGCGGGCTTGGGCGGCTCCGGTCTCGCCTCGGCCTGGGGGCCGTCGCTGGCCTTCTTCGGCGCCGGGGTGCCGCCGGCCGCCTTCTTGGCCTCGGCCAGCACCCGCTTGACGGCCGCGCTGTCGATCTTGTCCCCCAGCAGGAAGCCTATCTCCTCCTCTTCCAGCTCCAGGTCCATCGTCATGCGGATGCGGAACTCCTCGTTGCGCTGGAACAGCAGCTTGAACGTCGGCAAGAGGTCCTGCCGGGCCGACCTCGTGGACATGTGGGTCATCTCGCCCAGCTTTGCCGAGATCTCGTTCTGCAACGTCCGGTTCCCCTTGCTGCGGGACATGCGCATGAGGTACATGGGGAACTGATACCTGATGTAGCCGCGGACCTCCCTCTCCTTGGCCGCGCACACGCCGAAGCCGAGGAGGTCCCCGGCGTAGGCCCAGAAGCGATAGTGCTGGCGGCGGTACACCCGGCTGAGGAAGTCGTCGGCCCTGGAGACCGCCTTCATCCCCCGGTACAGGTCCAGATGGTCCCTGTAGGCATGGGGGAGGTTCTCCTCGATCCACAGCAGCTTGGAGTCCGGCGTCTCGTCCACATCCCTGAGGCGGACACGGGCGGTGGCCGGATCGGTCTTCTTGAAGATATCGTCCATGACCGAGTACATGGTCTGCTCGACCTCGCGGAAGCCCATGGCGCCGGTGTCCTCCTCGGTGAGCTCGGTCCGCCCGGCGGCGAGGGCCTGCAGGTCGCGTATGGCCGACCGGAGATCGCCATTGCTGTTCTCCGCCAAGAGCTCGAGCGCGCGGTCGCTGACCTCCACGCCCCGGTCCTTGGCTATGCGCCTCAGGACGCTTTTCACCGTCACCGCCTTGATGCGGGCGAACTTTACCTGCAGCGTCCCGCTCTTCAGCGCCGAGCTCTTCTTGCTGAGCGCGTACCAGTCGTTGACGATGAGGATGACCGGCTGCTTGGTGGAGCGGACCAGTTCGGCGATGGCCGGGACGCCGCCACGGTCCTCGCGCCCGCTTATGTTGTCCGCTTCGTCCAGAATGATGAGCTTGAGCTTGCCATCCTTGGAAGAAAGGTACTCCCCGGTGTCGCTGAACGTCTCTCCCAATGCCCCGCGGAGCGCCAC
>DAGU01000006.1:7160-8208 GCA_002498285.1 Methanomassiliicoccus sp. UBA386
ATCAGCACGGCGGCCTTCTTGGCAGGCTTGCCGTTCTCCCAGGCCTGCGCCCAGTCCCGGAGGTCCTGCACCGCCTTGGGGTTGCCCACTACCTCATCCAGGCCGCTGGGGCGATATACTTCGGTCCAATCCTCGCTCATGACGGGCCGAAAAACAGGCTAGTGTGATAAATACATGCCCCTGGGAGGTACGAAATAACCGGGGCGAGATCGTTCATTGGGAATACCGGAGCGACGAGCCGATCTCATCGTAGCCGAGCACCCTGATGCTCCCCTCCAGCCCCAGTTCAGCTTCCGCATCCTCCTTTTCGCCCTCGGGCACGATGACCGTGACCTCAAGGCCGCCCTCGACCGTCTCGGCGTACTCCTCCATGACGTCGGGCTCCTGCCACATCTCCTCCGGTTCGACGAACTCCAGCGCGATCATCTCGTCGCCGTCGAGGACCCTGATGAGCGCCCTGGTCCCCAGCTCCGTGTCCATGCTGTCGTCCTCGAACGTCAGCAAGGGGTTCTCGCTCTGCAGGAGCATCATGCGGCTTTTCAGCAAGTCGGGAACGGTAGACATGGCGAGCCCATCTCCACCCGGTTAATTATACTCATTCCTCGTCGAGCAGTCGTTTCTCCCCTTCCAGCTCCCTGATGCCGGTGACGTTCTGCACGACCTCCACCGCTCCGCGGTATTTTCCATCCCGGTCCCTGAGAGGATAGAACCGTATGTGCATCTTTTTCCCGGCCATGTCGATCCAGAACTCCGCCTCATCCCTCGCTCCCGATCTGAAGTCCTCCACGATCTTCTGGACGAGGTGCACGCTCTTCTTGGGATGGCAGTTCTGCACCCGGCGCCCGATGACCGCCTCGGTGCGGACGAACAGCCGCTCGGCCGGCGAGTTGAAGTATCGCACCCTATCGTCCTCGCCCACGTAGGTGATCTCCACCGGCAATGCGTTCAGGAGCATCTCCGCCTCCTCCACCGACAACCGTCCGGTGGGAAGGATGATCTCGCCCTTCCTAGCGACCCTGGGCTCGCTCGGCATGATCGTCCGGAAGCC
>DAGU01000006.1:8508-14658 GCA_002498285.1 Methanomassiliicoccus sp. UBA386
CATCGCGTTGATGAGCGCCTCGACCTCCCTCTCCTTGCGGCGGAGAACGTCGTGCTCCGCCCACATGCGGGCGGGCGGCCCGGTGATGCCGTGCCTCTCCAGGTACGGGAAGAGGACGTTCTCCTCCCTCTGGAAGTGCTTCTGCGCCTCCTCGATGAACGAGGGCAGGCCCTTGAGCCTCTGGCGGTCCGATCCGCCGCTCTGTCCACCGGCCAGGCGCATCGCGGAACCCCTGGCCTCCTGGACGCCCACCAGTATCTGGGCGTGCTCCTCCATCAGCGTATGTATGGGGTGGCCGGGCATCTCCAGCAGTGCCTCCTCGTCCTCGGTGACGTCGGCCATGTACCGCACGTGGGCCTCGCACAGGGCCATCATGTCATCGCTGGTCCATCCCTCCCTGGCCAGCTCCTCTTCCGCCTCCTCGACCTCGAACGGGTCGAGGGCCTCCATGAACCTGCGGTAGGCGGTCTCCTGGACGTCCTGGACGCCCTCCCGCAGCTGCCTGACGAGCGATCTCAATTGACCTTTGAGGTCCCCGCCCGCCTCGATGCTCATTCTTTCCATGAAGAGCTAGTGGCAGCCTCGCCCACATCAGTCTTTGGGCCGGTCCCGGGCGCAGAAATGAAAAAATGAGAAAGGGGTTTGGCCGGCTACTCGAAGCGCAGCACCTCGGCCGGCGAGACCTTGCTCGCTCCCCTGGCCGCCGGCAGAACGGTCAGCAGGGTGGCGGCGAAGGAGGCCACGCCAACGGCCAGGATGGGCCCCCATGGGATCATGAAGCCGATGTCCATGGCGCTGAAGCCGCTATCCCACAGCAGGTAGCCGGTGACGATGCCCAGGAAGGTCCCGATCAATATGCCAAGGACCGCCACGAACGAGGACTCCAGGGCGAAGTTTGCCACGATCATGCGCTTGGTGTACCCGATGGCGCGCATCATGCCGATCTCGACCCGACGCTCGTGTATGGAGCGTATGGTGACGATGCCCAGCCCGGTGATGCCGATGATGAGCCCCATCGCCAGGAACGCCTTTACGAGGTCGAACATGCCATTGATCTGTGCGACGGCGTCCTGGGCCATGGCGCTTATGGGTATGGTGCTCAGCCGCTGCGCCCAGAACTGGTTCTCCAGCAGCACGGCCTGCTTCTCGCAGTCCATGCCGTCCGCCAGCTTGATCATGAAGAGGTTCGTGCCGTTCATCCCGGTGAACGATTCGACCAGCCCCTGATTCATGAACGCCCCGCTGAACGAGCTCTGCTCCATGAAGCCGATGACCGTCAGCGTATGGTTCCCGCCCATCCGGCCGGACACGTTCACCTGGTCCCCCAGGGCGATGCCTGAGAACGGGCCCACGTTGATGGACACCCCGGTGCTGGAGAGGTCATCGGGCAGGGCAGAACCGTCCAGGATCACCAGCGAGGGGTCGTTCTGCACGGCCCGCCACACGTCCTCTTCTGTCGGATACAGGGTACGGTTCCAATCGGCCAGGGGATAATGGCCTCTTTCGTAGAGAGGCGGCGTCACCCCGATGGCGTTGTAGCCGAACTCCCGCGGCTCCTCCATGCCGGGCGCCGTGGACGGATGGACGGCGAAGGTCGGCCCCCCCATGGTGAGCTGGACTATGTCCTTGATGCTAGCTGGATCGACGAACCCCTCGGTGGCGTTGATCTCGTTCCACATGTCCACCGGCGCCCACGAGAAGGCGATGATGTCGTAGCCGCCCGAGGTCTCCTCGATCATCTTCGGTATGCCCACGCCCAGCATGCCCGACATCATCGACAGGGTGGTGATGGTGAAGATGACCAGACCAAAGATGAACATGCTCATGGCCGTACGCCCCTTGGCCCTGAGAGGATAGGTGGCAGCGGTCTTGAGCACCGCCTTGTACCCGCCCCTGACGCGCAGCAGCCTGGTGATCGCCGACACGATGGGGTCGGAGTTGAACATGACCACTGTCAGTAGGGAAGTGACCATGAACACCCCCGACAGGACGAACATCTCTATGTTGCCCTCATAGGGAAAGATCTCCACGCCCGGCATCCACAGCAGCAGCGTGGCGAGGCCGGCCACGGTCCAAGCGATACGGTCGCCCACGAACCTCCTGCCGATCAGGCCCAAGGACATTGTCATCACCGACAGCCCTCCGAGCGCCATGCCGAGGGATTCGGACGACATGCCGGCGAGCATGAGGAGCGCCCCGCCGGCCAACGCGAGAAGGCCGATGCGGAAGGTCTGCTTGTCGCCGCGCGACCGGAGCGGTTCGGGGATGTTGCGGATGGCCCTCACGATGTTCATGTTGGATATGCGGCGGGTCACGCCATAGATGGACACCATGGTCAGCAGGAAGCCGGCCAGGTAGGCTATGAGCAGCGACTCCATGGTGAAGGAGAAGTATTCGGCGATGTTCAGGCCGCCCATGTCCAGGACCATGCTCACCGCCGTGATGAGGCCATAGGCGAGCATGAGGCCCACTGCAGAGCCTATCGCCGAGGTGGCCAGGGCATAGATGAGCCCCTCATAGATGAACAGCTTGCGCAGGTGGCGGCGCTGCATTCCCACCGCCCGGGCCATGCCCATCTCGCTCTTCCTTTCCTCACCCAGCATGGTGAATATGTTGACGATCAGAACGACCCCGGCGATGATTGAGAAGGAGCCGAAGACGAAGAACATGGAGATGAACATCGACACGCTCTCCCGCCCCTCCTCCATGTCCAATGCGCGGTCGCCGGTGATCTCCAACGCCAGCGGCAGGTTCTCCGGGGCGCCGAGAACGGCGGTGACAGCATCCCTGGTAGAGTTCGGCTTGGCCCTGGCGGCATCGTCGAACGCAACTGCCAGTCCGTTGACGCCATCCTCCAGGCCGACGAGCTGCTGCGCCGACCCCATATCGATGTACGCGTTCCGGCCGCCCAGCATGCCACCCAGCGCATGGTCGGTGACGATCGCCTCGACCACGGAGTCCATGACCGCGTTCTCATTGCCCAAGGCCGCGCTGAGGGATATGGTATCTCCTGCCGCAATGTCCAGGAGGGAGGCGAGGTCCTCGGTAACGTACACGTGTCCGGGGGAAGGCGCCGTGGCGATGGCCTCGCCGGCCTGGGACCTGAAGCCCCCGAGACCGGCCACCGTCCCGTTCGTCATGCCATACACGGACGCGGTCGGCAGTGAAAGTTCCGATCGCTGGTTCCTTATGCCCGCCGGGGCGCTGAGGAACCATTCGGCCGATTCGACGTGGTCGATGCCCCTCAGCTGCTCGGTGATCGATGCCACGTCGGAGACGTTGTACATGCCGATGCCGTCCCCGGGGCCGCTGATGAACAGGTCCGCTTCACCGTAGGCGTCGGTGACCTCCCCGACGATCATGCTGTCGAATGTGTCCCCGACCACCAATGTGGCCGATATGATGGCAGTGCCGACCATCAGGCCGGCCAGCACCAAGGCGGTCGTTCCCGGCCGGCGGACCACGTTGCGGACGGCCATCTTGAACAGGATGCGGTTGCCCATGGCGTCCGCCAGGATGAATAGTATCGTAAGCGCGAGGACTGCCGTCAGCGCCAACATGGCCGGCAGCAGGACGAGCGCGGCCAGCAGGGCGATGACATATGCGGCGGCAAGGACCGCGGTTCTCAGGCGGGCCACGGATTCACCCCAGCTGCCTGATCTCTGCCGAGACGTCGCTGACCTTTCCGTTCAGGTTGACGATGTTGCCGTCCCGCATATGGATGATGCGATCGCACTTGGCGCCCACTTCTGGATCATGAGTTACGATCACGAAGGTCTGGCCGTTCTCCCGGTTCAGGAGGCGCATGAGCGCCACGATCTCGTCCGAGGTCTTCTTGTCCAGGTCCCCGGTCGGCTCGTCGGCCCATACTATGGCGGGAGTGTTGGCCAGCGCCCGGGCGATGGTGACCCTCTGCCTCTCCCCTCCGGACAGTGAGGCGGGACGCTGCGAGGCGCGATGTGACAGGCCAACGGCATCGATCAGCGACAGGGCCCTCTTCCTCGCTTCGTCGGAAGGCGAGCCGGCGATGAGCAACGGAAGCTCGGCGTTCTCCACCGCTGTGAGCACTGGAAGAAGGTTGTAGAACTGGAAGATGAACCCCATTCGAGCGGCGCGGAAGTTGGTCTTCTCGCTATCGTTCATCGCGGTGAGCTCTCCATCCTCGATATAGATCTTGCCAGATGTGGCATCGTCGATGCCGCTCAGGCAGTTGAGCAGGGTGGTCTTGCCGCAGCCGGACGGCCCCATTATGGCGACCATCTCTCCCTTGTCTATCGTAAGATCTATGCCCCGCAGGGCGTCGACCGTTATGGTGCCGGTCCGATATGTCTTGGTCAGGTTCTCGCATCTGATGATCGTCATGTTGATCACGATAAGGCCGTGCCTGAACAGCGGATGTAGAGAACGCATAAAAAGACGCCTACCTCGTGATTGCAAAAAAATACCCGCCACGATATGCTATGAGGCGGGTATGAGAAAGGGTTTGGAAATGGTTTGCAAGGGGGCGGTCTTACTCCGCGCCCTTTATGCGGCCGGTCTCGCCGACCTCCTCGCTCTCCTTGACCTCCTTGCCCATGTCGACCTCGAGCTGCTTTAGCTCAGCTCTCAGCTCATCATGGGAGGGGATCGGTCCGAGGATGTCCGCGGGGCTGCCGACCGCCGCTTCAATGTCCTTCTGGTCCGTTACGTCCCTAGGGGGGGTCTGGCGCCCAACGCCCATGTACTCCGACATGCCCTCCATGACCTTGGTGACCTCAAAGGGTACGATCCACTTGGTGCTGGCCGACTCGCCCAGGCTCTGCATGGTCTGCAACGAAAGAACGGTCAGGGCCTTGGAGTCCAGCGGAGCGGCGCCGACGGAGAGGATGCGAAGCTTCTGGGCCTCACCCTGGCTCTGCAGGATGATGGCCAGCCTCTCACCCTCGGCCTCCACGACCTTGGACTGCCGGACACCTTCGGCCTGCAGGATGCGGGCCCTCTTGCTGCCCTCCGCGGACAGGATGGCGGCGCGCTTGTCGCCGTCCGCCCGCAGGATGGCCGCCCTGCGGAGCCTCTCCGAGGAGGTCTGCTCCTCCATGGCCTGCTTGACCTTCGGCGCGGGGTCGACCTCACGGATCTCGACCGCCTCCGCCCTGACGCCCCACTTGTCGGTGGCCTCATCGAGGGTGTCCCTCAGGCGCAGGTTGATCTTCTCGCGGGACGACAGGACGTCGTCGAGCTCCATGTCGCCGATGATGGAACGCAGAGTGGTCTGCGCCAGGTACACGGTGGCGGAGCGGTAGTTGGTCACCTCGAAGTACGCCTTCTTGGGGTCGATGACCTTGATGTAGATGATGGCGTCCACGTGGGTGGGCGAATTGTCCTTGGTGATGACCTCTTGGCTGGGGACCTCCAGCACTTGCGTCCTAAGGTCCAGCTTGGTCACCTCGCTGATCAACGGGAAGACGTAATTGAACCCTGGGTTCAAGGTTCGCTTATACGTACCCAGGAGAACGTATATCGCTTGCTCGTAGGGCTTGACGATCTTGATCCCCGTGATAAGTATCGCAATTGCGGCGATGATGACGAAGATCACTAGCGCGATGGTTATAGGTTCTACCATATTTTCAGCTCCTCACATGCACTCGACGGGGGTGGAGGCCTCGCCGATCTGCTTGACCCTTACATGGACTCCCTCACTGTCCACCACAATGACCTTTGCTCCCACGGGGATGCTCTGGTCGGCGGTGGCGCTCCAGATGTCGCTCTTGATCTTGACCTTGCCCTTCAGGTTGCCAGGGCACACGGTGGTCATGACCACGCCCTCCTGACCTATGAGCGAGGTGGCCACCGTGGTGGTGGGCGGCATAGGGGGGGACAGCCTCTGGTACATCCTCACGGTGATCAGCGTCATGGGAACGATCAATATGACGGCGATAATGGGGGACCACCAGCTGAGAAGGATATCGGGCGCGATCATGCCGATGACGCCAAGCACTATCAGTACCGTGGCGGGAACGACCATGAACGCCCCCGGCGCGAAGATCTCGGCCATAAGCATGATGATGCCTATGATGATCATGATGAGCCCAAGCTCGGCACCGGTCATGCTATGTCTAACCCTTAGAGACCTTAAATATATATCCCGGGGTGGCCGGCCACCCCGGGCAA
>DAGU01000088.1:0-2952 GCA_002498285.1 Methanomassiliicoccus sp. UBA386
GCGTCCTCGGTCCTGCCCAGCTCGATCGGGGTGGAGCGGAAGCCGACCGCCGCGCCCTTGCTGTTGGCCACCAGGGATGCGCCGATCACCGGCGCGCCGTAGTTCAGCGTTCCGATGGCCGCGGGGACCTTGAACAGGTCGCTGAGCGACTTCAGATCATCCTTTGATGTGGCGGGATGGCAAAGCATGCCCTTGTTGGTCACGGCGCACACGGAACCGACGGTCTTGTAGCCGGCAACCTCTCCCTTGACCACCTCGACCTGCAGGATCTCCTTGATCTGCTCGATCGCGCTTTCCGAGAGCTCGGGATTCACAAGCGCGGCGTTGTCGTTGACAAGGATGTTGTTCCCGCAGGCGTTCAGCCTGTCCTTGATGCGGGTAAAGGGTAGCTTCTCGCGGAGAGAGCGGACCTCCGTCAGCGAGGCCATGCCGGTCGCTATTCCCCCATTGGAGTTCATGGCCACCAGCGCCCCCAGGATGTTGGTGGAGGCCAGCGTGGTCCTCACCACCTCGCATCCCAAGGCCTCGGTTATGTCCGAGACCAGGGAGTCAGGCGCATCGAAGGGCACCAGGGCCAGGCTCTCGTTGGCTACGCAGTAGACTCCGATGTATGGATTTCCCAGGTAGCTCGAGAGCTTTAGCATGATGGCCTGCCTACTCCTCGATGGCTGAATCTTCGGGGAGAGAGACCTCGACCAGGCCGTCCTCGAACTTGACCGCCTTGACCTTGATGGACTTCGGCGGGTTCTGTATGCCCCTGGCCCAGATGGCCTCGTTGAGCCTGTGGTCGATCCACACGTTGTCCTCGGTGGTCTTCATGTGGCGCACCACATTGGCACGGATCTCCTTGATAGCGCGCGTGGCCCTCTTGGTGCGGGGCGCCATCTTGGTCTTCCTGAGAGTTATGTTCATTATCTTCTCGTCCATGATGAGATCACTCCTTCAGATTGCTGTGTCTCCAGCTCCTCCTCTTGGGGTGGCGGAGCACGTTCCTGTTGGTCCTCATCATGACCCATGAGGGGACCCTGCGGTTGGATTTCCCGGCCCTCATAAGGCGGATCTTCATTGCGGCGGGCTTGTTAGTGGCCATAGATTACACCCTTTCGATCTTGATTTCTCTTTTTTGGGGAGTCATCTTCTGCAGGATGGCCTTGAGAGTTTGATCGTCGATCTGACCCTGAACCCTTCCCATCTGGAGAAGACGAATGAGCTGTTCCTCTACCGAGGCGGCGACCTCCGGATATGCCAAACGGACCGTGGCGAGACGGTCGCGCGCTTCAGGAGTCAATATCTGGCGCATGATGGCCTGCATCTCGGCCTCCCTGCGCGCTGCCTGCTCCTGCATCATTGCTTGCTGCTGCAGCTGCTGCTGTTGAGCGTTCTGCAGCTCCGCCATCCTGCGGCGTCGGATCAGTTCAAGTTCTTCGTCATCCTGCATTTAGATCTCCTTCACTGGTGGATCTCGTCGTAAACCTCTTTGGACATCTTGTCCAGGAGGGCCTGCCCCTTGGGAGTGATGACCCTGCCGTTCTTCTTGTCCTTGGCGACGAGCCCGGACTTTTCAAGCTGGATAAGGCACCGGCGGGCGATGGCCCTGGAGCCCTTGACCGCCCGGTTGGGCCTGGAGCCGCGGTCGACGAACCCGCCGTACTCGGCGGCGAGGCGGGACGAGCCGACCGGCCCGATGAGATAGACCTTCCTCAGAACGGAGGCGGTCCGGGTGAACCACCAGTCCTGCTGGAGGGGAGCCTTCTCAGTGTGCATGCCTGTCTTTACGAACTCCGCCCAGTCAGGAGCCTGGATGGTATCCATCTGCTTCAATTGAGCCGCCGTCTTGGCGATGAGCTTCTCGGGCGGAACATCATAGACCGTAACCATATGACCTACCTCGAAATCACATTAATTCTATCCAAGCGAGGATAATGCCTACCGCATTAATATGGATGTCCTATAAAAGCGTTTCTGGATGCCGGGAACCGCTGGGATGAGCCTCGTCATCGGCGCTCCCCCGCATCGTGGCGAGCGTGCGCCTCCGATGGCCTTCTGAAGGGCGTTCGAAGAGCCTTGTTCGCTCACCCGGTCGTCCGCTTCTAGCAACGCCTAGGGCGATGTACCTCATATACCTTTCCCGGGCGAGTTCGTGTTGGTGGGCACCTAGCGCCGGCCCCAGCGTGATCGACAGAACGGCATATGGCCTGTCACCGGTCGCCCCTGGGCTCGCTTCGGATCCACCGGTGTCCGCAGGACAGGCACTGGGAATCGGGGTCGTCGCCGGTCATGCAGCATCCTCCCATGATCAGCCTGCCTTCCCGGTCGGCCCTTTCAAGCTGTGGTGACCATACCGGCAGGCCGTATATTATGCGCGCGACCTTGCTCGAACCGCACTTCGGGCACAACCCCTCGGACATCGCACCTTGTAATTATCATCCCTATTAATTTCCATTTTGCCCCGTCCGAAACCGGCCATCGGCGGCCATGGGCGCCATACCGAGTTCTAAAATAGGGGGGAGGGGATGCGGCGTCCATGCGGTACGTCGTGGCGCTGACCGGATGCTCCGGCATCCAGTACGGGATCCGGCTCCTGGAAGAGCTCGATGGCGAGAGGGAGCTCATCATCTCCGANNGCGGCCATGGGCGCCATACCGAGTTCTAAAATAGGGGGGAGGGGATGCGGCGTCCATGCGGTACGTCGTGGCGCTGACCGGATGCTCTGGCATCCAGTATGGGATCCGGCTCCTGGAAGAGCTCGATGGCGAGAGGGAACTCATCATCTCCGAGATGGGGAAGAAGGTGTTGGACGAGGAGACGGGACTAACGATGGAGGACCTGGAGTCCAACGCGGAAGAGGTCTACGACGACGATGACCTGTTCGCTCCGCCCGCATCCGGCTCCCACCGCTTTGACGCCATGATCATATGCCCCTGCACCCAGTCCACGCTGGCCAAGATCGCG
>DAGU01000088.1:3175-3308 GCA_002498285.1 Methanomassiliicoccus sp. UBA386
TGGCCAAGGCGGGAGCGATCATCCTGCCGGCGTCCCCGGCGTTCTACGCCGAACCGCGCTCGGTCGACGACATGGTGAACTTCGTGGTGGGCAAGATCCTGGACCAGGTGGGCCAGGAGCACGAGCTGTTCAG
>DAGU01000088.1:3521-4270 GCA_002498285.1 Methanomassiliicoccus sp. UBA386
CCTCTCATGACATGGACCATCACCGGGATGGCCATGAGCTGCAGGCTGATGGACAGGAACATCATGCCGGCCATGGCGCTCTCGTAGAGCGCCCCCATGGCGATGCTCCCCAGGAACCACGATATGCCGAAGGCCGCGTTGTATATGCCGAAGGCGGTGCCCCTCCTGCCCGCGGGGGTCATGTCCGCCACCACCGCCCTCATGACCGAGTCCTGCGCGCCGAAGCCCACGCCGTACAATATCATGCCCAGTATGACGAACGTGACGTCGCTGGAGAATATCAGGAAAACGAACAGGGGCACTGCGGCCAAGACGCATATGAGCGGCAGCAGGCCGACGCGGTCGTACGACCTGCCGAACGCCAACGCGGACAGGCCATCCGATGCCATGACGATCGCGTACATCACCGGCACCCATCCGTCGGAGACGCCGGCGAACCGCTCGATGTGCAGCGCTATCAGCGGGAAGTCGGCGTAGCCGGCGGCGATAAGCGCTCCGGCCAGAACGTAAGGCCAGAAGATCCGGGGGAGCTTGGCAGCGCTCTCGGTGTCCGGCACGTGCTCCATCTTCCGGGGATGGGGGTTCACCCTTCTGGCGTATACTAACAGAAGGACGGCCGCCAGCGCCGGTATCAGCAGGACCTCGAACCCCAGGCGGTAGTTGCCGCCTAGCATCATCACCACCACGATGGCGACCGGGCCGACCATCCCCCCTACCGACGAGAGCGCCTCCTGCACCCCGTATGCCCA
>DAGU01000088.1:4482-5844 GCA_002498285.1 Methanomassiliicoccus sp. UBA386
GTGAGGGCCAGCGCCGGCACGGCGATCAGGTTGATCCCATACCCTATGAACAATGGGGCCCAGTAGTTCCCCGTATGATCGGTGAGCCGGCCGAACACGATCCTGAGGCTGTATCCCAGGAGCTCGCTCAGACCGGCGATGAAGCCCACCGTCACCGCGCTGGCGCCCAGAAGTCCCAGGTATGTCCCCATGGAACTTCTGGAGCCCTCGGTGGCGATATCGGCCATCAGGCCGATCAGACCCAACAGTATGACGAAGACCACTGCTGTAGAACGCTTGCGCTTGTGCGCACTGAACCCAACCACCCGCCCCATCCCCCCATCCCTCAGTCATTGGCCCGGACCGATCTGGGGGATCACTCGGGAGAGTGCGACCTGCTACCGCTACAAATGTCACACCATGGCCCAGCCCATCCCCCAGGCATGGTCGCCGTTCGCATTTCCGGCTTGCGAGAAGATATCCCGCGACAAATATTTAAATCCGATTAAAGGCCCATCGACGGGCCGCCCCGCGCCGTCCGGTTCACTCCACGTAGATGGCGGGGCGGCGGGGCTGGGCGGCGCGGGATTTCTTCTGCGGGTCCGGGGCGGAATCGTCGTCGGCGGAATACACCTCGACGGGGGCGCCGACCTCCTTGGACAGGAAGGCGGCCGAACCGCTCAGGTAGGAAAGCTCATCCAGTTCCACGGACAGGCGCTTCCTCTCTCCCTCGGAGCGCTTCATCATGTCCTCGGCGGTCTTGCGGGCGAAATCGGCCGCCTCCTTTCCGCGGCGCTTCAGCCCGTCGCGCGACATGACCTCCTTGGTGAGGGAGGGAACGGTCAGCTTCCCCTCGCCGGCCATCTCGAGGGCCATCGAGCACACCTCCCGCTTCCATGCCGGAGCGGTGTACAGCAGGACCCTCTTGGCCGAAATGCCCGTGACCCGCAGGATCTCGTTGATGTCCGACATGACGTCGGCGAGGTACTCCTCGGCCACCTCGGCGTGGCGGTCGATCTCGTCCACCATCGGTTCGGGATAGGGAGCGATGGACACGAAGCCCTTCTGCCCCAGGCCCTCCCACAGCTCCTCGGCGATGTGAGGAGTTATAGGCGCCATCATCCGGACCCACATGCTGAGCACCCGGGCCGCGGTGTCCGCGTTATTCCCGCCGCGCCGGATGTACCACCGGACGTCGGCCAGCGTCTCGAAGTATGTCTCGTTGGCCATGCGGCGTAGGTCGTAATCGTCCATGGCGCCGGCGATGGTCCCCGCGCGGTTGTTCATGCGGGAGATGAGCCAATGGTCGATTGTCGACCGTTCCGTTCCTTTCAGGCCCTTGAGCTCCTCCACGGTGCGCATCACACGCTCCATGCGGGATGC
>DAGU01000018.1:0-5705 GCA_002498285.1 Methanomassiliicoccus sp. UBA386
TGAAAGGGAGCCTCTGCCCCTTTCCATCATCGAGGATATCATGAAGAAAAGAGGGACCGAGCTGCTGGTGGTCCGCCTGGACAGGCCCGACCTGATCGATGATGATCTTTTTCCTCAGGTGAGGCGCACCCTGGACGGTGCGACGGACCTGCTGGAGCGGGGAGGCTTCGTCGTATATGATCGGGCCTTCCATATCGGGGACGGCATCCAGTTGGTGGTCGAGCTCGAGAGGGCGGCGCTGCCCCGCTCGGTCCGCCACGACGGCCCACCTGCCTGGATCGACAATGCACGTTCGTTCCTGGACAAATGGAAAGGAGAGGGGCTCAGCGAGCCATTCCTCGATAACGGCCGGTGGTCGGTCATGGTCAGCCGAGAGCATCCTGAGGCCGTAGACCTGGTGCTCGATCGCCTCGACCAGGCCGCCCTGGGAAGCGGGCTCCGGGGGCTCGATGGACTCGTGGCCGTCAGCCGGGAGGGTGCGCTGGTGGAAGAGAACAGGGAGTCCATATCGGCCCTCTTGGACAAAAGGAAGAACTGGGAGATCTGAGATCACGCGAAGAACGGCTTGTTCATCAGCATGATCCAGATGCCTAGGGCCAGAAAGACGAAGATGGCTATGTTGCCGGCCAGGATCTTATTGTCCACGTCCGACTCCTTTATGCCAAGGAAGGGATAGATCTTCTTAAGGGCGGCGGCGCCGGCGATTATCAGAAGAAGAGCCACCACCTGCAGGTTTCCAAGAAGCGTTCCGAGGCCGAAGGCCAATACTCCGAACAAGATGCCAAGACCGGCCGTGACCATCAGGGACTTGGTGCTCCGGAGGTCCTTATTGAGGAACTCCTTCTCGTCGAACTGAGGGGGCACCCACTCATAGGTCTCCACTTTCTCTCCCTTCTTCCGCTTCTTGGCCATCGAGTGACCCTAATTACGATTGTATTATAAACCTTTGCGGGGGCCGTCTGGCCAACGCTCGCGTCGGCCCCGGCCGGCCCCCGACGTCGATGGCGTCGGGTAACGACGCTGGGAACAAGGAGTTGACATTCGGCCTTCCTGGAACCACTGGATGCCTACAGGTAACAGGTAGTTTCAATCAACCGGGGGGTCCCTTTTATATCCCGATGCAATTGGCAGGACGGAAGGTGCAAAAATGCCCGCAACCAGCATAGAAGAGTTGCCTGGTGTTGGACCCGCAACTGCAGAGAAGCTGCGTGATGCCGGCTATTCTGACCTGATGGCCATCGCGGTGGAGTCACCCAAGGTGCTCGCCGAGTTGGCAGAGATCGGGGAGAACACGGCCATCAAGATAATAGCGGCGGCCAAGCAGGCCGCCGACGTGGGTGGGTTCGAGACTGGAGATATGATCCTGGAACGACGCAAGAACATCCACAGGCTGACGTCCAGCTCAAAGGCCTTCGATGAGCTCATGGGCGGCGGTCTGGAGACCCAGTCGATCGTGGAGTTCTATGGGGAGTTCGGCAGCGGAAAGACCCAGGTCTGTTTCCAGCTGGCAGTGAACGCGACCCGCCCTCTGGAGGAGGGGGGCCTGGACGGAGAGGTGTTCATAATCGATACCGAGAACACCTTCAGGCCGGAGAGGATCGTGCAGATGGCCATGGCGCTGGACCTCGACCCCGAGGCAGTGCTGAAGAAGATCCATGTGGCAAGGGCGTTCAACTCCCATCACCAGATGCTCCTGGTGGATAAGGCCCAGGAACTGGCCTCCGAAATGAAGGTCCGCCTGCTCATCGTCGATTCGCTCACCGCCCACTTCCGGGCCGAGTACGTCGGCCGGGGGGCCCTGGCGGAGAGGCAGCAGAACCTCAACAAGCACATGCATGACCTGCTCAGGTTCGGCGACCTGAACAATGCCGTGGTCGCCGTCACCAACCAGGTGTCGGCCAAGCCCGACGCCTTCTTCGGCGACCCGACCAGACCGATCGGCGGACATATCGTTGGACACGCTGCCACCTATCGCCTGTACCTCAGGAAGAGCAAGGGAGGGAAGCGCATAGCCAGGCTTGTGGACTCCCCGAACCTTCCCGAGGCTGAGGCGGTAATAAGTGTCAGCGAGGACGGGATCAGGGACTGAGGCGGACGCGCCCTCTGAGGGCAGCGTTCGCCAAACCCCTCATTTTTTCGAACTGTCGGGGGAGCATCCCTCCCTCCCCATAGCGGAGGCCCTATGGTGCTGCCATGCCGAGTGCGGTCCCGTTCATGAACTGGACCGCGGGCCCGGATACCTCATAGTGTCGATGCCGAATGAGGCGGTACGGCCGATCGGGGAGCGCATCGCGCTGACCCATCGCATCGGAGAGCATCTGCTCTCCTGCGACCCTGCGGAGGCGGTGAGGGCGGCAGCCGGCATAGAGCTACCGGAGGGCACCTTCGCCGTCAGGGTGCGCCGGCAGGGCACCAACTTCCAAGAGGTGGACTGCAACCGGCTGGCGGCGGACATCGGCCGCGTTCTGGCCAGGGGGCGGAAGGTCGATCTCTTCGAACCCGAGGTGGAAGTGAGAGTGGTCCTGTCGGACCGCGCACATTTTTATATCAACCGCTACGAGGTGGACCGCAGCGGGTTCGAGGCGCGCAAGGTGGCCGAGCGGCCGTTCTTCTCCCCCATATCCCTGCACCCAAGATATGCCAGGGCGCTGGTGAACCTTACCGGCGTGAGAAGAGGCCAGAGGCTCCTCGATCCCTTCTGCGGCACCGGAGGGATACTGATCGAGGCGGCGTCGATAGGGGTCAAGGCGGTCGGCTCCGACATCTCGCCCGAGATGGTGGAGGGATGCAAGGAAAACATGCGCCACTTCGACCTGGAGTGGGACGAGCTGACCGAGGCCGACGTCGGCACCATCGACGAGGTCTTCGAGGATATCGCCGCCGTTGCCACCGACCCCCCCTATGGACGTTCGGCGAGCACCAGGAGGGAGCCTATCGACGATCTATATTCCAGGGCCATCCCGGCCATAGCCCGGACCCTCAGGCCGGGTGGGGAGGCGGGCATCGTTCTTCCGAGGCCGTGCCCTCAGAGGCATGACGGGCTAGAGCTGAGGGGGGCCTTCGAGCAGAGGGTGCACCGCTCCCTCACCCGCCATTACTGTCTGTTCACGCGACGGTGACGCGGAGCTCCTCCTCCGCGAAATGCCCATGGCCAGAGGCCTGAAGGTTCACAACGGTCACGTTGCCCGTCGGCACCCTGTCGGGGGCCAGCAGCCTGACCTTGACATGGACGGTGGAACCGTGCTCCAGATCGACCCTTAGCTCGGACGTGTCCGATCTGTCGTCCCCTGACATCACCGAGCCGCTCCACCCCAATGGGGTGCCCTTCAGGGATAGGTCGATCACGCTGTTGGCGTTGCCCGTGTTCACTATGGTGATATTGAACTCCGCCACCCCTCCCGAAAGGATGGTGATGTTGCTCTCCTCCACGCCCATGTCGAAGGAGTGGTCCGGCTGGACGAACATTATGGGAGTGGGGACGAACGTCACCGCGAACACAACCAGCGTGGCCGCCCCCATGGCCTTGGCCCGGGGCCCGGGACCGCTGATGTCATTGAGCGGCGTTGGATGAGTGAGCCCCAGCAGCACCACCAGAATGGCGAACAATAGCCAGCCGGTGTAGAACATGAACGACAGCACCATCAGCAGCCCGGCGGTGGCGTAGCTCAGGTACTTCGCCTTGTCACCCAGCATCCCCTGGGCGATGTGCCCGCCGTCCAGCTGACCGGCCGGCAGCAGGTTGATGGCGGTGACGAAGAACCCCACCCAGGCGGCGAACGCCGTGGGGTGGAGCGCCACGTTCTCCTGCAGAGGGAACAGCAGGCCCAGCAGAATGTAGAGCGGCTGGAACACGATGTACATGGCGCCCTCGTCGCCCATCGGTCCGGACACCGGCTGCCCCAGGGACGTGAGGTAAAGCCCGATCAGGGCGATGGGCAGGGTGGCGGCGAGGCCTCCCAGCGGCCCGGCCGCCCCGATCTCCACCAGCGCCTTGCGGTTGGGCATGGGGTCCCGCAGGGAGATGAACGCGCCCATGGTGCCCAGCGGCGGCAGGAAGGGGATGAAGTACGGGAGGGATGCCTCCACGCCGTTCTTCTTGGATGCGTAATAGTGAGAGAGCTCATGCGTCCCCAGGATGAACAGCAGGGGCAGGGAGAAGGAGACCACCCCGAAGAGGAAGTTCTCCGCAGACCATTGGCTGGCAGCGCTCGAATAGTCGGACCACAGCACCATTCCGGCCAATGCGGTGGTGATGAACGTGGCGACGATCAGGGCGCGATTGATCCATAGATTGCTCTTGCGGAGGGGAGGCTTTCGTACTATTGTCAAGGAGTACTCCCCGCCCCGGTATCGGAGGTATGGAATGAAGCCCTTCTCCTTGAGGTCTAGGCGCAGGCGGTCGAAATCTTCCTCCACCGCGCCCGCGCTGGCGTTGACCATCATCGTCACCGCCCGATAGGAGACGTGGACGTCGTAGATGGGAAAGTATTTGGCCACCGCGGACCGGAGCTGCTCCACCTCGGTCACGGGGTCCTGTGACGGCATCATGCCCCTCAGAAGTCCGGACGGAAGTATAAATCCTCCGTTATTTACGTTGGAACGAGGAACAAGGCTTCATCTTCGCCCCCGCTCATATGGCATGGGGGCGGCGATGAGGTACGAGGAGCTGGACGATACGACCCGAAGATGGATGCTGGAGGAACTGGAAGAGGAGGAGGCGCACCGGCCGTACCGCGCCCCCGGCCTCTCCGTCCAAGGACGAGAGCGGTTCGCCCGGCTTCTGCGCGAGGCGATCGAGCGGGGGAGCGAGGAGACGCTGACCTCGTCGCTCGCATCGCCCGAGATGTGGAGCGAGCTGGGGCCGCTCCCCCACGGGGGCGTCGGGCCGGTTGACCCTCGGCAAGCGGCCGTCGCTCTGGCCAGGATGGAGTTCAACACCTGGTATGTCAGGGGGCTGTGCCGCCGCCTACTAGAGGAAGGGGAGGAATACTGTCAGATCTATAGGGCCTGGGACGGCGACGGCTCGCCGGATGAGTGCGACCTCCTAGAGAACAGAGTGCTTCCGGTCCGGCCGATCTATCAGGCCCACCGCGCCAAGTATCATCCTCACCGCCGCCCGGAGGCGTTCTCCATACCCTCCGGGCCAGGATGCAAGCACAGCGTGCGCCGCCTGCCATCCGGGATGAAGGCGTTGATCGAGATGGAAGAGCAGGATATGGGAAGTTCGCTCAGAAGGGCATGATCAGGCCAGCGATCTGGCGCGCGCCAGCCCGTCGCGGAGCCGCTCCAGCGTGCCGCTCCTGCTCTCATGCTTCAGGCCGAGATAGTCGGCGAACTCCCTCGATGTCGCCTCGCAGACCTCCAGGTCCCCTGCCCCGGTGTCGATCAGCAAACATCGAGAATAGCCATCGAAGAGCTGGTCCATGTACCATCGGAAACCAAGACCTAACTCCTCGTGGTCGGGCATCTTCTCCCTCAGCTCATCCTCGAACCAGGCCAGGCCCTTGCTGGCGAAGTAGGGTATGGCGTAGAAGGTGCCGGTGCAGGCCTTCCGTTCGTTGGCGTATCCCTCGGCAGTGAGAAGCACGCCTACGCAGTCGTCCTCTTCCAGGGTGGCGGTCGGCACGCGCAGTTCATCGATGACATCCCTGAGGCTCTGGCATATGCCATAGGCGAGAAAGACGGCGTCGGCCTTCCCCTCCAGG
>DAGU01000018.1:5984-6296 GCA_002498285.1 Methanomassiliicoccus sp. UBA386
GCTTTCGAGCGTTAAGGCTGTTGCGGAACCATATCGAAAGACATTATTAGAGCCATTATAATCGCCCACCGTGAACAAATACCTCCAGCTGTTCAGGCTGGGCAACTGCATCATGGGAGTGATCGGCCTGGTGCTGGCCATCCTCATCGCGGTGGGCGCCGATATCCAGTACCACCTCACCGAGCTGGCCTTTGCCAGCGGGGTGGTGTTCCTGTTCATCATAGGGGGGAACGCCCTCAACGATTACCTCGACCGGGAGATCGACCGCACCGCTCATCCGGAGCGGCCCATACCATCCGGGAGGATGCGCCC
>DAGU01000018.1:6488-7693 GCA_002498285.1 Methanomassiliicoccus sp. UBA386
CCTGCCGCTGGAGGCCTTTGCCATCGTCATCGTGGCGCTGGTGATCATGCTGGCCTACGAAACCACCACCAAGAAGATGGGGCTGGTCGGCAATCTCTCCATCGCATTCCTTACCTCCGCGCTGTTCCTGCTGGGCGGAGCGGTGGTGCAGCGGCTGGATACCACCATTGCCATCGCCGCCATGGCCTTCCTTGCAACCCTGGGAAGGGAGATCGTCAAGGACGTCCAGGACATGGGCGCCGATGTCGATCGCTTCACTCTGCCGCAGCGCATCGGAGCCCGGAACGCAGGCATTGTGGCCAGCGTTTCGTTCCTGACAGCAGTGGCGCTAAGCGTCGAACCGTACCTGGCCAATAGGTTCGGGATCGCATATCTGGCCGTTGTTCTGGTGGCCGATGCAATATTTATATACTGCTCCGGGATTCATTTTCGAGACCCCAAGAGGGGCCAGAGATGGGCGAAGATAGGGATGTTCGTCGCCCTGATGGCTTTCCTTGTGGGAGGTACACTATGAACGTTCAAGCGACCCTGCTGGAGAAGATGAGGAGCGAGACGCTCCATATGACCCTTCTCGACCCGAACAAACAGGCGCCCGACATGGCTGCCAAGATCACCGGCGAAGCGTGCGAACTGGGCACCGATGCGATCATGGTGGGGGGGTCCACCGGCGTCACCCAGAAGAACCTCGATGCCACCATCATCGCCATCAAGGCGCGGGTCGACGTTCCAGTGATATACTTCCCGTCGGGAGCCCATGCCATTTCACCTCATGCCGATGCCATCTACTTCATGAGCATGCTGAACTCGCGCCTCGTCGAGCTGACCACGAGGCAGCAGATGATGGGGGCCCCCATCGTGCGGAAGCTGGGCGTAGAGCCTCTCTCCATGGGATACGTGATCGTGGCCCCGGGCATGAAGGTCGGAGAGGTGGGGCAGGCCGATTGCGTTCCTCGGGACCGACCGGACATAGCGGCCGCATACGCGCTCGCCGCCCAGTTCATGGGCATGCAGTCCGTGTATCTGGAAGCGGGAAGCGGCGCGCCTCAGCATGTGCCGGAGGATATGATCAGAGAGGTCCGCTCGACCATCGACGTCCCATTGCTGGTAGGGGGAGGCATACGCGATGCGGAGGCCGCTTCCCGGGTCAGGAAGGCGGGCGCCAACATCGTGGTCACCGGCACCATCGTGGAGAACGGCAACTACCG
>DAGU01000018.1:8106-10406 GCA_002498285.1 Methanomassiliicoccus sp. UBA386
CCCTGACGGGCGCCGGATCGCCGTCATGCTCCACCGTGAACGTCAGCCGGTCGCGGAAGCCTTCCCGCTCCAGCTGCAGGGTGTAGCTGATCACGCCAGGAACGGGCAGGATGGCCTCGTCGAACAACAATGGATATATCTTCTGGCCATAGCCGATCTTGGTCTGGGCGTCCAGCCGGCCCTGCACCTTGCCGATCTTTCCCACCGTGCGGAAGCCGCAGCCGCAAGGGGGCTCGATGGTGCACGACAGATCGTAACTGCGGTAGCGGATGAGGGGCGAACCCTCCATGGACAGGGAAGTGAAGATGAGCTCGCCGGGCCGCCGCTCGCCCACGTGCTTTCCGGTCTCCGGGTCCACGCACTCCGCCATGAAATCGACATCGTTCAGGTGCAAGCCATCATACTGATCGCATTCGATAGAGGTGGCCAGGCCCATCTCGGTCATACCATACTGGGCAAGCACCGGGCAACCCCAGGAGGACACCATCTCCCTGCGCATGGCCTCCGAGAGAGGCTCGGCCGAGCATATGATGGCCTTCATCCCGAAGGAGCGAAGATCGTAGCGGCCCTTGGCCAGAACGGTGACGCGGTACAGGAAGGAGGTTAGCCCGATCATCATGGTGGTCCCGTTGCCCTTCATCGTCTGGATCTGCTCATCGATATCGGCGGTGGATGATATCACGGAGCGCATCCCCGCCACCTTGCAGGCGCCGTCCAGCATGAGGCCGGGATCCCAGGCCGCCACGGCCGGGAACATTATCTGCAGCATGTCCTCCTCGGTCATGCCCACCGTCTTGAGGGCGGCGGCGATCGAATCGACGATGTTGAGCACGTCGTTCTGCGTGTAGAACAGCCTCTTCCTCGTCCCCGTCGTCCCGGAGGTGGAGAAAGCCCGCATCACCTTGCCCTGGGATACGCACAGGAAGGTTAGCGGTTCGGCGGCTAGGTCGGCTGGCTCGGTTATCGGCACCTTCTGCAGGTCGTCCCACGTGCGGATATCCTCCGGCCTGATGCCAGCAGCCTCGAACTTCTTCTTGTAATAGTAGGAGTTCTCCATGACGTAGGCCATCTGCTGGCGGAACTTGTGCAGCTGGTACTCGCGCATGTCCGACCGCCTGATGGCTCCCAGTTCATCTCTCCCGAGGGCCTTGCGCAGTTCAGGGGAGCGCTTGAACTCGGCGCGGATCTTGCTCTCCTCCCACACCTCCAGGGCGTTGTCCGAGCCGGAGGCCATCTTGTAGGATGAAAGCTTGCGGCGAGCTATGGCGAGCTTGACGCGCTGCAGTATCGACATGTCACCTGAATCGCTGGGCGGCCTTTAGGCTTTGCCCTGGAGAGCGGCGTCGACCGCTCGGGAGAGGTCTTCCAGAGTGTAGGGCCGCGGCAGCGCTCCTTCGAAGCCCCAGTCGGCGGGACAGACCAGCGCCGGGTGGGAGGCCTGGCCGCTGCTGACCATTGTCCTAAGGCCAGGATTCTCGGACATCAGGCGAGATGAGATCGTCCGCCCCTCGTCGCCTGACGGCGCCCCCGCATCGATGATCGCCAGCGCGAACGCCCTGCCATCCTCGGAAGCATGGCGGCAGACCGCTGACGCCTCCTCTCCATCGCGGGCCACGTCGACGTCGTAGCCAAGGTGGCGGAGCATGTGAGTGGTCGTCTCCAGGACGGCCTCGTCGCTGTCCACCAGCAGGACCCTGCCCTGGCCGGGGACCAGCTTTGCAGGCGCGCATGCGGCCGCCCCTTCCGGAGCAGTAACGGGACGCGCCCCCTCCAGCTCCGCCGCCAGCCTCGCCGCCTCCCGGGAGGCGCGCTCTATCTGCGCCAGCTGGCCGTACATGCGGCCCTCCGGGATGACATATTCCTTGGCAAGCGTGACGCCGCCCGAAATGACGGTGAGGGCATCGTTCAGGCGGCGGGCCAGATCTGGTCCGCCTATCCTCGCGGGGGCCGGCACTTCGACCGCTGCGGCGGCCTCGGGGGCCTCCTCGGTGCGGTCGAACGCCAGCGCCATGTAGTAGGACGGGCTGCCGTCCGGACCATCAGCCGACGACAGCATGAGCGCCACGGTGGCGACGCCGCCGTGCTTCCTGATGTACCTCTTGGCGATGGACGCGGAACCACCTGATTCCTTTAGCTGACGGTACATCTCGGCGCTGGCCGCCAGGTCGTCCCGGTGAGTGTGGTCCCTATAATGGTCGCCGGCCAGCGCCCCGGGCTCCTGTCCCAGCAGGGAGTGGAACGCAGCGTTGGCCTCTAAAAGCCTCCCATCCAGGTCGATGCGGGCCACTCCCACCTTGTCC
>DAGU01000018.1:10498-11126 GCA_002498285.1 Methanomassiliicoccus sp. UBA386
GTCAATGCGGGCCACTCCCACCTTATCCTGGCGCAAAAGGGCGCGCAGCTGCCCCCGACGCTCGCTCAGCTCCCGCCCGGACTCGGCCAGGGCGCTCTGCAGTGCGGCCTGTTCGCTCTTTGCTGCCAGCGCCTCCGCGTTCGCGGTGGCCAGTTGGACCTGGAGGGACATGATCTCTTTGTCCCTGGACCCAAGGTTCTCGAGGAGATAGGCTTTCTCCTCGCCCGCCATATCCAAGCGCTTCTTGAGCATGCCGATCTCCATCTCGCGGGAGGTCAGGGAGGCCTTTATCCCCTCTTCCCTGGAGCGGCAGCCGGCCACTTCATCCCCCTTGGCGGATAGCTCGGCCTCCAGCGAGGCGAGGCGGCCGCGGAGCTCTTCCGTCTCGACGGATAGCTCATCCGTTCGCTTGATCAGTGCATCCTCCCTGTGCCGAAGACTGGCCAGCTCCTCCTCTTTGGAAGAGAGCTTGGCCTCCATGCTGGCGAGGCGGGCGCGGAGCTCTTCCGCCTCCGCCGCCGTCTGCTGGGCACGCTCGGAAGCGGCCGATAGCTCGCCCGTGCGCTTCCTTAGGTCCCCCTCCACGGAGGACCTGGCCTCCCTGAACGAGTCCCTCTCCTTACGGGCC
>DAGU01000065.1:0-2047 GCA_002498285.1 Methanomassiliicoccus sp. UBA386
TGAGGACAACGGCACCGTACCCCCACAGGTCCAGGAGACGGGCGAGGGGCACGTGGTCATCACCTCCGATATGCCGTCGCAGCTGGTGTACGAACCGTTCTCGCCCAGCGTCTTCTACGAGCTGGCCGGGATCGAGATGGACGCGCCCGCCGACGGCGACTATTACGTGGCGGTGTACAACGGGCCGAACGGAGGCGATTACGGCCTGGTGGTGGGGAAGAGGGAGTCGTTCTCATTGAGCGAGTGGATGATGATACCGTTCTCGCTGCTGGCCGTATATCGATGGGAGGGGCAGCAATGGTGGACCATACTGTTGCCGGGCGTGGTGGCATTTCTCGCCGCCCTCTCGGTGGCGTCCATGGGGCTACGGGGCTCACGGTCTCGGACGGATGCGCGATGGCTCCTCCTCTCCATTGCCGGCTCCCTCATGATCGCTTCCGCGGCCGTCTTCGGCTATCAGACGGTGAGCAAGCTGCTGCAGATAGGTGATGTGGTACCGGCCGCGGCGCTGAGCGCGGCGTTCACCATCATCCCGCTGCTGTTGGGCATCGCCTCGCTGAGGATGGCCCGCCGCTCCGCTGGCGGTCCTGTCAACGCAAAGTTCCGGCTGGCCTTGCTGGTCATCGCCGCATTGGGCCTGGTATTCTGGTCCGGATGGGTCGTCGGCCCAGCGCTGGTCGCCATGGCGGCGTTCCTCCCTTCCCGCCTGCCCCAGACGTCATGACTTCCCCCCATCGGGACGCCGGCATCGGCGAACCTTATTATACGGTACAGTTGTTCGAACGCATGATGCGCCCAGTCTCTCCGATCCGCCAGTTCTTCCACTATGCTGGCTGGTACGTCAGCTCCCTCTTCGGCAGGAAGAAGCCGCTGGTCAACACCATGGTCATCCATTATGGCTGCAACCTGCGATGCGCCCATTGCGCGGTGGCGGCCAATGAAGGAAAACTGACCGGGCCTTCCTCGATGACGTGGGAGATGGCGACGAGGGAGATGCGTTCTGAATACGGGAAAGGGAGCCGCATCGTATTCTTCGAGGGCGGCGAACCCACCATATGGAAGGACGGCGACAAGGGGTTCGAGGACCTCATAGCGGAGGCCAAGCGGATCGGCTACTATGTCACCGGGTACACCACCAACGGCACGGGCCGCATCGTCGAGGGCAGCGAGGCCATCGCGGTGTCGCTGGACGGCCCCGAGGAGGTGCACGACCGCATGCGCGCGCCTGGCGTCTATGGCAAGCTCATGGAGAACCTCGGCCGGACCGCCCATCCCAACATCTTTGCCAACATGACGATAAGCCAGGACAATATGGGGCATCTCAGGGAAACGGCCGAGATCGTCGCCAGGACGCCGCAGCTGCGCGGCCTCATGATCAATTTCCAGACGCCTCCGCCGACCGAGCGCACGCTCGACCTGGAAGAGAAAAGGGCGGTGGTGGACGAAGCCCTCCGGCTGAAGAAGGAGGGGCTGCCGATCATCAACAGCAAGCGCGCTCTGAAGGAGCTGCTCATAACCGACTATACTGACAGATGCCCCTACTGGGTCTCGAGCTTCATGATACCCGATGGGACCAAACACTACGGCTGCCCGATGCGGGCCGTGGAGTCCTGCCGGGACTGCGGCTTCGACGCGGTGCGCGAGTATCGCCTCATCACCGCCGGGAACATCGGGACCATTCTCAGCATGTCAAGGTTCGCAATATCAAAGCCGCCACGGTAAGCATCTCCAGCGCGATGGTCTGCGTAAGGAACAGTGGTATGGGCCTCCAGAAGCGCAGCCGGTCCCTCTTCCTCTGCACGCTGAGGGCCTTCACAGCCAGGGGAAGCGCCAGGAACAGCATGGCAAGGAAGGGCTCGGCCAGCGCGGCAAGGCCTACGAAGATGTATAGCAGCATCACTAGGAGCGCTTCCACCCGGGCCACGTTCTCCAGCCCCACATGGACGGCGATGTCCTTCTCCCCTTTGGCCATGTGTGCATCGTATCCCGGCACCGAATCGGAGATGCGCATGATCATGGCGCCCAGGCCGATCGCCAGGGAGACGAA
>DAGU01000065.1:2217-9294 GCA_002498285.1 Methanomassiliicoccus sp. UBA386
GAACGATGACGAAGTAGGAGAAGAACACGATCATGGTGAAGGCCATGAACACGTCCAGTTCACCGAGCCCCCGAGAGCCCAGCTTGAGGGGCGGAGCGGTGTAGAAGAACGCCAAGGCCAGGGCGATGAGCCCCAGGATGACGATGGTCCATCCGCCGTACAGCAGTATGGGTATGGAGAGGACGACCGCGATGACCACCAGGGCCGCCATGAGGGCCTTCCCCTGAGCTTCGGTAATGATGCCCCTGTCCAGGGAGTTCCCGGACCAGAACACCTTCTGATCGAACATCTCCAGGAGATCTCTCCGCAGCTCAGGGTCGCGGTCGGTATCGAACCTGATCTTGTCCACGCCGCTCTTGTGGTCGAAGTAGTCGTTGGAGAAGTTCACGAAGAGGGCCAGCACCATGACGTCCAGGGGAATGATGACAGCCATTGACCATTCCTGTTTCACCGTCAGGGCGAACGCCACCCCGGCCACCGAGGCAAGGAGGAACGGAAGTGTGTATACTATCCTCAGCACTTCCTTGGCCTTGTGCCATCTCGTCATGTTCTCCGGTCGAACGTCCATGTATACCGGCTGACGGTGAGGGCCGGGCACGAAATAAAACCTTTCTCGCCCGGACATTGAATGGATGATATGAAAAGGAAAGATTTGAAAGCGTTTAACCTCGCTTCATTCGATCCCTCGCCTTGTATTTCGCAAGCACCCTGCCGATGAGGATGATCGCGATCACGGCGATAATGGTGATGATCACAGCATAGATCAGCTTCCCGGTGGGGTCGTCCTCCGCCGGGAATACGGTCCTTATGATCGTCTGGATCGCATCATTCCACGCCAGAGCTGCCACGAAACCGAACGCTGCGGTCATCAGCGCGACGATGGTCTCGATAATGAGCGTCGTCGTGCTCTTGCCCTCTTCCTCTTTGATATCCACTATGGGAATCCCCAACCTGAAGCTGATTTTGGGGTTTTATACCTGCCGACGTGAGTGCAATAACCCACTTTTTCCGACCTGCCTGAAGGCGCCGACGCAGGAGATGATGGGATGAGGTCGCGGATGATGCCATGGCGTTTCTTTACCGCGAATTGGGGGCTGTTCACAAATTGAACAAACGAATTTTATATCCATAAATATTAGTTATTTGTTCAGTGATGGGATACTCGAATGTCCTTTTGTCTATGGCCCAAATTCCACCATTCGTCTATTATTGTATGTAAATTAGTGAAAAAATCAGGACATATCGAGAAACAATAGAAATATGTTCAATATATAGTGTTATGATTAGACATAGCCCCATCCATGACGTACCTAAAGGATTATCAACTCCTCGCGCATATAGGTTGGTCCGACGGACATTGGTCCTCAGGCTAGAGGATTGTACATGATATCGATCGAGAACGCGAGGTCGACGACGGGCACCAAGGCGAGGGTTGAGGACATCTCCCCGATAAGCGGGATGTGTCCCCTGTGCATAGAGGAGTGCAATGTGGTATGCGAGGTCGGGAAGGCGGCCTTCCGCGGCAGGGAGGTGCTGTACCCGAGCACCGAGTACTTCGGGCAGTCCACCGCCGCCTCGAACAAGAACTATCTGCTCGACTGGTCACACTTCCAGATCCTGTCCGAGCTTCTTGGCGCCTACGGCGTGGAGCCGGATCCCGACAAGGCGTTCTTCGAGAACGCGGACGTTACCACGCGGGTCGCCACCCATTCTGGCAAGCCGATCGACCTGAAGGTCCCCATCGTCCTCGCCGGCCTCGGCTCCACCGAGGTGGCCAAGCGCAACTGGGAAAGCCTGGCCAAGGGCTCGGCGATGTCGGGCATCATCGAGGTGGTGGGCGAGAACGTCTGCGGCATGGACTCCGCTTCGGTGTACACCAGCGGCAAGGTCTCTTGCTCACCGGATATGGAGAACCGCATCTCCCAGTTCAGGGAGCTGTGGGATGGCAAGTACGGCAACATTGCGGTACAGACCAATGTAGAGGACCTTCGCGGCGGCGTTGACGATTATGTGGTTAGCAAGCTCGAGGTCGATATCATCGAAAGGAAGTGGGGGCAGGGCGCCAAGGCCATCGGCGGGGAGGTCCGTCTCAAGAGCCTGGAGAGGGCCATGGAGCTGAAGAGGCGCGGCTACCTGGTGCTGCCCGATCCTCTGGACCCCAAGGTGCAGGAGGCCTTCAAGGCGGGCGCGTTCAAGACGTTCGAGCGCCACTCCCGCGTGGGCTTCCCGTCCCACCGCTCCTTCGTGGAGGACGTTGAGAAACTGAGGGAGAAGGGCGCAAGGTATGTCTTCCTCAAGACCGGCGCCTACCGGCCGGAGGTCGTGGCCTTCACCATGAAGGCGGCCTCGGAGGCAAGGATCGACCTGCTCACTTTCGACGGCGCGGGCGGCGGCACCGGCATGAGCCCCGTTCCCATGATGAACGAGATGTCCACCCCCACCGTGCACCTGGAATCGCAGGTGCTGCTGGCGGCCAGCATCCTTAAGAAACAGGGGAGGTTCGTGCCCGACATCTGCTTCGCAGGCGGGTTCACCAACGAGAGCCAGGTCTACAAGGCCATGGCCATGAGCAATCTCGGCGACGGTCCCCTGGTCAAGGCAGTGGCCATGGCGCGCGCCCCCATCACCGCGGCCATGAAGTCCCAGCACTTCGCACGTCTGGCAGGCGAGAGCAGGCTGCCCAAGGCGTTCGCGCAGGAATACTCCACCGATCCTCACAACTTCTTCGTGAGGTCCGGGGAAGTGGAGAAGAAATACCCCGGCAAGGTGCTGGGCAAGGACATCCCGTGGGGGGCCGTGGGGCTCAACACCTTCCTCGAGGAAAGGATCGGCGAGGGGCTGAAACAGCTTCTGGCGGGTTCCAGGAAGTTCCGCATCGACCTGCTGGAGAGGGATGACATAGCCGCTCTCAGCGAGTTTGGGGCCAGGGTCACCGGCATCGAGACCTTCGATCAGATGGCGTCCCGGACCATCCCCGGCATGCTCGAATGCTGGGACAAGTAGGCCAAACCCCTTTCTCTTTCTTCATTTTTTACAATTGTCGGTGAGGTCCGGCGGAACGTAGCATCATCTTTCCTCTGCATCCCCACTTTCTGGACCCAGATGCCTCCCCCGTGGGCGCAGGGCCCCTGTCCCGACGAGCATTGCCATGCCTGGCCCGGCCCACTGTCCCGCCCGGCCCGGCGAGGAGAGCCATGTTCCGCCGATCCCATCTCTCCTCGGCGCATTCTTCCGGTCGTGGGATGAGGCCGTGCGGCCCCGCTCGCCGAGCATTCGAAAAGTAGCGTTGTCGCAGGGGGGGGTCAGGAAGCCGGCGGAGGGCATTGCCCACGATCATGTCCGCCATGCCCATGGGACTTCGGTCCCTCTCTCGCTCCTCTCAGCCCATCCAGGTAGCCATGCGGGCCCCGTTCGGGATACTGGCGTTGAACGATGTCCGAACCTCGTCGGCGATGATTTGCATCCATTCCCTCAGTGCTCGGCGTACGAGGATCTCCCCGCGGCATCCCTTCGTCGGCCTTTCCGCCATAGGGTGCTTGGCTTGTACGGCACCGTCCATGCTCTAGGACGAGATCG
Source organism: Methanomassiliicoccus sp. UBA386 (assembly GCA_002498285.1). Lineage (GTDB taxonomy): Archaea > Thermoplasmatota > Thermoplasmata > Methanomassiliicoccales > Methanomassiliicoccaceae > DTU008. Next base: position 5,794 of record DAGU01000065.1, read on the forward strand.
TCACCAGGACCGAACTCGCCACATGGTCATGGATGGCAGATATGCCGCCTGTGAAGGGGCCTGCTCGTCCGTACAACACCTTGGGTTGATGCTTTTGACAATCGTTAGTAGTTATTAAATAATACGAGTTCAGATACAATTATGTCCGTCCTAGGCAGACGGGCGAATGGGGAGTCCCGTTCATAGGAGGAGAACATCGGGGGTGGGCCGCCCATACCGCGCGCTCAAACCCCTTATTTCCTATTTTTCGGCCCACCTCTTGAAATACTCCACCGTGTGATGGCATTTAGAGGGCCATGACCGAACACCATGCGAGCGCCGTGTCCAAGAAGGCGAACCGCCTGGCGGGGGAGAGAAGCCCCTATCTGCTGCAGCACGCCCACAACCCGGTGGACTGGCATCCCTGGGGGGATGAGGCGCTACAGCTGGCGAAGGAGAAGGACGTGCCGATATTCCTGTCCATCGGATATTCCTCATGCCACTGGTGCCACGTCATGGCCGAGGAATCGTTCGAGGACGAAGAGGTGGCATCGCTTCTCAACGAGCACTTCATATGCGTGAAGGTCGACCGCGAGGAGCGTCCGGACATTGATGCCGTGTACATGTCGGCCGCCCAGCTGATGTCCGGCACGGGGGGCTGGCCGCTTACCGTTATTCTCACCCCGGACGGAAGGCCGTTCTTCGCCGCCACGTACCTGCCGAAGCACAGCAGGCAGGGCATGACCGGCCTGACCACCATCATCCCACTGATCTCACAGTTATGGAATGATCGACGGGGTGAGGTCATAGACGCCTCGGAGAAGGTGGCCAAGGCGGTGAGGACGGTGACCCAGCCCACGCCGGCAGGCGCCGTGGGCATCGAATCGCTCATGGAATGTTATGACCGGTTGGTGAAGAGCTACGACCCGCGCCACGGAGGTTTCGGCCGGACCCCCAAGTTCCCCACCCCCCATCGCCTGACGTTCCTGCTGCGATACTGGAAGCGGACCGGGGAGCCCAACGCGCTGGAGATGGTCCGGCGAACGCTGAGGGAGATGCGCCGGGGAGGGATCTTCGATCAACTGGGAGGAGGCTTTCACCGCTACTCGACCGATAGAAGTTGGACCGTCCCCCACTTCGAGAAGATGCTGTACGATCAGGCGCTGCTTCTCATGGCATACGTGGAAGGGTGGCAGGCGACCGGCGATGGGGAGTTCAAGAGCACCGCCCTGGAGATCATCGACTACGTGCTAGAACGGTTGACCTCTCCAGAGGATGGCTTCTATTCGGCCGAGGATGCCGACATCGAGGGGGTCGAAGGGAAGTACTACCTATGGAGCGAGGGCGAGCTGTCCTCGTTCCTCGATGCCGAGGAGATGGCCGCCGTCCGCCGAGCGTTCGGCGTCACCGCCGAGGGGAACATCGAAGTGGGTGAGGGTGAACGGAGCAACGTGCTCCGCCTCGATGGGGAGATGAGCGAGCTGTCCGAAACGGTCCGCCGGAAGATGTTGGACCGCCGCCGGCAGAGGCAGGAGCCGTTCATGGACGATAAGATCATGGCCGACTGGAACGGCCTGGCGATCGCCGGGCTGGCCAAGGCATATGGGGCGTGGAGGCAGCCGCGCCACCGCGATGCCGCCCGCCGGGCGGCGGCGTTCGTCCTGGACAACATGATGAACGAGAAGGGACGCCACCATGTGTTCCGCGACGGCGCCGCCGGCGGACCGGCCTTCCTGGACGACCATGCGTTCTTGGCCTGGGGGCTGTTGGAGCTGTACTTCGCCGATCCGGACCCCCGCTGGCTGGACGCGTCCCTAGGCCTGGCCGAACGGATGCTGTCCGATTTCGCCGACCCCGAGGGCGGCTTCTTCCAGACCTCGAACGGAGGGGAGCTTATGGGGCGAGTGAAAGAAGTGTACGACGGCGCCGTCCCCTCGGGGAACTCGGTCGCGCTGACCGTTCTGCTGACCCTGCACGCCATCACCGGACGCGAAGATCTGTTCAGGGCGGCCGAGAGGTCGGAGGGGGCGCTGTCCGGAGCGGTGGTCCGCTCCCCGGACGCTCACGCCCAGTTCCTGAACGCCGTGGACCTGCGCCTGGGGCCGATGGTCGAGATAACGCTTACTGGCTCGAGGGAGGAGGTGGAGCCGTTCCTGGCGGAGATCGGACGGACCTTCATGCCGCATAGGGCGATAGTGCACGCCTCCGGAGATGAACGGATCCGGAGCCTCAGCCCCTTGGCCAGGGATAGGGACGCTACGACGGCGGCGGCCCATGTATGCCGCGAGAGGACCTGCCTTCCTCCAGCGCGGGACGCACCGTCGCTCGGGCGCTTGTTGAAGGATCAGAGCAGCTCGAACGCCGCCGCCATGGCGCCTTCCTCGGCCCGCTGAAGGCTCATCGACGTCCCGATGATTATGACGTCGCCGTCGGCGAGGTCGAACAATCGGCGGAGGGCCCAGGCCGTCTCTGGACGGCCCTTGTCCAGGTCGAAGTCCACCGGAACGGTGAGGCGATTGCCATTGACCACCACCGTGGTGGCGCCGTCGGCCCCCGCCTTGATGGCCTGGTCGCGCTGCTCCATGCCCGACTTCACCTTGGACGCCACTCCCTTCACCTGCACCGCCACCGAGTACTCGCCGAGAGCTATATCGGGAGCATCCAGGGTATACACCTGGAGCGGAAGCCTCGAGACGAAGTCGGTGCCGGCCTTGGTGATCTTGATGCCGGTCTGCTTGACGTCCACCAGGCCCTCCTCGCGGAGATACTCGACGATAGTACGCATGCTGCCCTCACCAACGCCTATGCGGTCGGCCATGACCTTCCTGCCCTTCCTCCGGCCGTCGGTGAGAAGGGAGAGCGTCTTGTACACGTGATAGTCGGTGAAACGATGGAGGGGGCCGTACTTGGGCCGTTCAATGAGCCTCATGCGGCCTAGAATATACTGATTGAGCCTTTAACGATTTGGTCGGTGAGCTCCTCGATGCTGGCCAACGAGCTGTCGGCGATCTCCCGTGCCCGGCGGTTCCATCTGCGGTAGGCGGCGTCGTCGGCTATCAGCTCCACGCTGGCCACTGCCGGCAGGTCGATGGGGCTGCCTATCTGCGACAGTAGGCGCACCTGGACCTCCTGTATCTCTCCCCCGGCTTCGTCTGCGATGCGCATCGCGATCTGGCCGGCCAGGACGTTGTACAGCTTACCGATGTGCGTCACCGGGTTCTTGCCGGCGGCGGCCTCGGTGCTCATCGGCCGGAAGGGCGTTATCAGTCCGTTCACCCTGTTGCCCCGACCCACCGAGCCGTCGTCTCCGTTCTCCAGCGATAGGCCGGTCACCGTCAGATAGTAGTCGTCCGGGTCGTCGCTCGCCAGATCATCCGCCCGGTTGACGGATATCTCGACCTGGCGCCCCACCATGTCATGGGCCTTCTGCGCGCACAGGGAGCCAAGCTGCTCCACGATGCTGCGGTACTCCGACGCGCTGGCTATGCGGGACGAGATCATGGCGCAGGCGATGGTGAGGTG
>DAGU01000065.1:9453-11359 GCA_002498285.1 Methanomassiliicoccus sp. UBA386
ATATCATTCCCGTTCCGGGCGGCCATGACCTTGACGTCCCTCCCCGTGGCATCGAGGCCGTGGACGCTCTTCACCTCATCGTTGATGAACCTCTCCATGTCATGTGCCAGATGCTCCGTCTCCGTGAGGGGGGCGAAACCGACGCCTATCGAGGTATCATTGGCCGGCTTGCACACGTGATGCTGCGGCGGGCATCTTCTGGCCTGACGCTGATAGTTCCTGATCAGGTCCTGGGAGCCCTTGCCCATCCTGGTGTCGACGATCGTGTCATCGGCGATGCTGAAGCCGGCGTCCCTGACCAGGCGGGGGTCGTGGAAGTTCTCCTTCAGATAGGACCGGGCGGCCCGCACCGCCTCGTTGCGTATCGGCAGGCGGACCCTTCGATCGGACAGCATCGCTTCCTCGACCGCCCTCCCCAGCAGGAGTATGTACGGAGGATCGAGTATCTTCCCGCCCCCGAACCACGTCTCCGACTGTCCGCCCGCGACCTCGTTCTGGTCGACGTTATGATGAAGGATCTCCCCCACCTCGTCCAGGTACATTCGGCTCAGCGCGCGGCTCACCGCCTCCGCGATGCCGTCCGCCAGGGAATCGGGATGTCCGATGCCCTTCCTTTCGACGAGTTCGATCTCGCCCTCGCTCACCGGCCTCTGCTCCAGCCTCGACACCACGATGTTGCGCTCCATGCTGCTCGGGCATTCTTGCGATCGCGTGTCAGATAATGATTACCGCTGGTTGTCGCGATGGGTAACGGGGAGCGACATCAGGTCGTGAGCTACAATGGTATTGGGGAAGACCTCCCGGGCCTCCGCCTCCAGCATCTCGACGCTGTCGTAGCGTGTCGATATATGGGTGAGGATTAGCTGTCCGACCCCGGCCGCCCTGGCCATCTCCGCGGCCGCCCTGGCGGTCGAATGGCCGTATTCCAACGCTCCCTCCTCAAGCGAGGAGTCCATGGTGGCCTCGTGCACCAGGACCTCGGCCCCTCGGGATGCGTCCAGCAGAGCGTCGCTGGGGCGGGTGTCGCCCGAGTACACGATCCTTCGCCCAGGCCTCGGCGGCCCCAGGACCTCGCTCGGATCGATCTCGACGCCTCTGACAGTTATGGTCTCCCCGGCCTGCAGACGGGCGAACAGCGGACCCTCCGGCACCCCCAGTTCGCGGGCCCTGTGGGCATTGAACCTTCCCCTGCGCTCCGGCTCCTCGATGATGAACGACAGCGCCGGGACGGTGTGATCGGCGGCGATGGCCCTCACCGAGCAGAAGCCAAGGTCAACGACATCGCCGTCGGCCATCTCGTCGGCGTAGATGTCGTACAGCGGCCGGAAGGCGCCCAGGGTCGCCACGGTGGACACCGTCTCGACCGTGCCCTCAGGACCGTACACATGAAGGTCGTCCTCCCGGCCGGAGAAGTTCATTGACTGCATCAGGCCCGGCAGTCCTAAAAAATGGTCACCGTGGAAGTGCGTGATGAAGACGTTGCTGACCTTCATGAACGACAGCGAGGAGAGCATGAACTGCCGCTGGGTGCCCTCCCCGCAGTCGAAGAGCAGGATGTCGCGGCCGATCTGCACTGCCAAGGCGCTCACGCCGCGCGACGGCGATGGCAGGCCGCCTCCGGTGCCCAGAAAGGTCAGTTGCACGCTACGGCATCACGGCCGGGCCGATTAAAACTTACGCTGTTCGCTTGTCCTTGGCCTCGCCCTTCTCCCGCCTGGTCTTGTTCAAGGTGGCAGCGGCGATGCGCTCGGCGTCCTCTTCTGAGCGCCCCTGCTCCTTCTCGCCCTCCTTGACATGCTCGTACTGCCTCTCCCTCTTCTTGCTCACTCCCTTTATGGGCATGGGATCACCATCCCTTTGAGCCGAGGAGCGGGTTGAAATACGTTATACGCAGAAAAGTGGAAGA
>DAGU01000065.1:11407-11538 GCA_002498285.1 Methanomassiliicoccus sp. UBA386
TCGGTGCGTGTGGCCTTCTTGTACTGCTTGTTGTGCTCCTTGCACAGGTGCATCCTGCGCGCCTTCTCGTCCGCGGCCTTGAGGCCAGCATTCTCGCAGGCCTCGCGGGCGTAGGATTTGACGGCAGGCTG
>DAGU01000065.1:11764-14164 GCA_002498285.1 Methanomassiliicoccus sp. UBA386
CGATAGCCGGATGCATGATCAAGATCGCTCCATCCATACTCTCGGCGGACTTCAGCCGCCTGGGGGAGGAGGTCGAACGCCTCGAAACGGAAGGCGCGGACTGGGTCCACGTCGACGTCATGGACGGGGCTTTCGTGCCCAACATCACCATAGGTCCGTCGGTCGTGAAGGCGATACGACCGTGGACCGCCCTGCCGTTCGACGTCCATCTGATGATCGCCTCGCCAGAGCGTTACATCGAGCAGTTCGCCGACGCCGGGGCCGATCATATCACGGTGCACGTGGAGGCCACCGATGACGTCCATGGCGCCATCGACCTCATACATTCGCTGGGGAAGAGGGCTGGCCTGTCCCTCAACCCGGAAACGCCCTTCCAGGCCGTGGAGCCCTACCTGGAGGGGATCGACCTGCTGCTGGTGATGACCGTCCACCCCGGCTTCGGAGGACAATCGTTCATGCCCATCGGGCTGCCGAAGATCGCCGCGGCCAGGGAGCGTTTCGATGCTATGGGCTCAAGCGCCGAGATCGAGGTCGATGGAGGCATCAACTACGATACGGGACGGCAATGCATCAAGGCCGGGGCGACCGTCCTGGCGGCCGGCAGCGCGCTGTTCAAATGCCCCGACATGCGGGCCGAGATGGACCGCTGGCGCGCTCCCACTGAGTAGGCTTCCCGCCCCAGGGCAAGGGGCCCGATGGCGTGGCCCGCGTCAATGATTCAGTGACGGGTTCGCAAGGTTCATATCCACGCCGCCTCATCCCAGGTTCGGTCGAATGAACACTGAATTCACCAGCTCGAAATGGTTCCTGCTGCTGGTAACCATCATCTTGCCCCTCATCCTCCTGGCCGTGGCCGCGGTTCTGGACGCCGGAATATGCGTCATGATCGCCCTCCTGGTATGGATCGGCGCGGCCTTCCTCGTACTATACATACCGAAGAGCGAGGACTGATGGCCAGAAGGAATAAATCACCCGGAAGGGAATGAGGGAGCGCCATGGGCGTGAATCTTTCGGGCATCGTCCCAGTGGAGAACCTGTCCCTGGAGGACCTCCGGGGCAAGGTCGTCGCCATCGATGCCTATAATGCGATCTATCAGTTCCTGAGCACCATACGCGGGCCGGACGGCACCCCCCTGAAGGACGCCACGGGCAGGGTGACGTCCCATCTGGCAGGCCTGCTGTACCGTAACATCAACCTCCTGGAGGCCGACATCAGGCCCATATACGTTTTTGACGGCGTCCCTCACGAGCTGAAGTCCCAGACGCTGGCCGAGCGCTCTGAAAGGAGGACGAGGGCGCACCAGGAGTGGAAGGAGGCGGTAAGCGAGGGGGACATCGAGAGGGCTCGATGTAAGGCCACCCAGTCATCGCGTATGACCAACGAGATCGCGGAATCGTCCCGCATCCTGCTCACCTACCTCGGCATTCCGGTCGTGCAGGCACCAGAGGAGGGAGAGGCCCAGGCCGCCTATATGGCCTCCAGGGGCGATGCGTGGGCGGCGTCATCGCAGGACTTCGACTCGCTGCTGTTCGGCGCTCCCCGGCTGGTCCGGAACCTGAACATCTCCGGTCGGAGGAAGTTACCCGGCTCGAATGGGTACCGGAACATCAGCATAGAGCTTATCGAACTGCCCAAGGTGCTAGAGCATAATGGTTTGATGATAAGGGAGCAGCTCGTCGACCTAGCCATCCTCATCGGCACGGATTATAATCCAGGCATAAGGGGCATCGGCCCCAAGAAGGGGCTCAAGCTGATTCAGCAGCATGGCGACCTCCAGGGCGCCCTGCGCGCCCTGGGCGAGAGCATACCTCAGGCCGAGTGCGTGCAGGACATTTTCCTGAGGAGCGAGAAGACCGACGTGACCGGGCTGGAATGGCGGAAGCCCGACCGCGAGCATATCGTGGACTATCTGGCCCGGGACCATGGGTTCTCCGAGAACCGCGTCACGTCGGCGCTGGACCGCCTCGAGGGGAAGAGGAAGCCGGCCAAGAAGGCGGAGCTGTCGAGTTCGCAGGTCAGCCTGGACCGCTGGGCCTGAGCCATACATCTGTTCCTTACATAACGTAGACGAGCGCGCCACGATCCCTAGCACGGTTGAAATGGGCAAAATGGCGCTTTCGGCCTCCCCGAAGCGCGTTCGATATGGTGCGTCATCAATAGAACGGATGCTCATGACGTGCGCGCTCAAACACCAATGGGGCCCCGGCGCCGAGCTGGCGAAGGCCGGGCAGGCCGCCGAGTTCCGCTGCGTCCTCGTTCGAGGAAGGGTCGGTCGATCGCGCCCGGACGGATGCGAGGGCCGCATGATGCTCCTCAGGATGCCCGTCGCGAGCGACGATGCCCTCGGATCCCGTGACCGAAGGTCGTGGAGTGTAAAGATAGCTTTTAATGAGACAGGC
>DAGU01000032.1:0-1435 GCA_002498285.1 Methanomassiliicoccus sp. UBA386
TCTGGGCGCTCCCGTCTCCTCCACCCAGGTGGTGGCGTCCAGCGTCATGGGGGTGGGGGCGGCGGAGAACGCCAGGATGGTCCAATGGGGCGTGGGGAGGCATATGGTGGTGTCCTGGTTCCTCACCATTCCGGCGTCGGCCGCCATTTCGGCGCTCACTCTTATTATCCTAAGGAGCATAATGTGAGGGGGCGGCGACGTGGACGACATGGGAAATGAGAGGATAAGGATGCTGGACAGGCTGTTCCCCGCCAGATATGACTTCCATGCCATGCTGCGAGAGCAGGCGGATCAGACCGTCAGGGGCGTATCCAGCTTCCTGGCATGGCTGGAGGAGGGCGACCTCTCCGAGCCGGTGGAGCTGATGAGGGAGGAGCAGAACGCCGACGACATCCGCCACCTCATGGAGGACCGCCTCATGGAATCGTTCACCACGCCCTTCGACCGCCAGGACATCTATCAGCTGTCGAGGCAGGTGGACTACATCCTCAACTACTGCTTGTCCACGGCGGTGGAGATGAGGGCCTTCGAGGTGACTCCCGACCCGGCAATCATGCGCATGGCCAATGCGATCATGGAAGGAGTGAAGGGACTGGCGAGGGCCGTCCACCTCATGGAAGGGAACCATCATCAGGCGGAGGCGATGATCAAGGACATGAGGCGATGGGAGAAGGAGGTCGAATCGATCTACGTGGAGGCGATGGCCGAGACCTTCCGCAGCAAGGACCCAGTGACCATCCTCAAGGACCGGGAGATATACCACCACCTTAGGGATGCGGGCAAAACGCTTAGCGTCACCCTTGACATCCTCCACCGCATAACGGTGGGGATACCGTGACCAGCATGTTCAAGGGGATCGATCCCTTGAAGAAGATGGGCAAGGAGGAGTTCGGGAAGCTGTACCCGCCCCTCAAGGATCGTCTGGGAGAGCTGCAGAGGGAGATGCGGGTGAATGGCCTGCCCGTCATCGCGGTCTTCGAGGGCTGGGACCCCTCGCGCACGGTGGACACGGTGAGCAAGTTCCTGCTGCCCCTTGATCCCCGAGGGTTCCGATATCACAACGTCCGTTCCCCCTCCGAACTGGACCGGGAGCACCCCTTCATGTGGAGGTTCTGGGTGCGCTCCCCGGCCAAGGGTCAGATGGTGGTGTTCGACCGCTCGTGGTACTCCAGGGCCCTGGAGGCGGGAAGGGACGGCCTGAATGGCCGCGTCGACGAGATAAAGCGGTTCGAGAAGATACAGTCGGACGGCGGGACGCTGTTCCTAAAGTTCTTCCTCCACACCGACGTGAAGAAGATCCCCGACTGCGCCGATGGATGGTGCGGCCTCACCACCGACGACCTGGTGTTCTACACCGGTTCGGAATCGATCTCCCTCATGGAGGAGGTCATGGGATCGACGTCGACCAAGCAGGCGCCATGGACGGTGGTGGAGG
>DAGU01000032.1:1647-10687 GCA_002498285.1 Methanomassiliicoccus sp. UBA386
CTTCCCAAGGTCAAGGGGCGCTCGCTGCTCAATGACCTTGATCGGGGGCAAAGGGTGAAGGACAGCGAGTACGAGAGATCGCTGGAGCGCCTGCAGGAGAAGATGAGGAAGCGGCAGGAGGAGCTGTACGAGAAGAAACGGTCCCTCATCGTGGTGTTCGAAGGGAGGGACGCCTCCGGCAAGGGCGGGGCGATCACGCGGCTGACGAACTCGTTGAACCCCCGAACCTGCAAGGTCGTCCCCATATACGCGCCCAGCGAGATCGAGCTGGCGCATCATTATATGTGGCGCTTCTACCGCGCCCTGCCATCGAGGGGGCACATCGCCATCTTCGACCGCTCCTGGTACGGCAGGGTGCTGGTGGAAAGGGTGGGCGGTCTGGCCACCGAGGCCCAATGGAAGCGGGCCTACGGCGAGATCAACGACTTCGAACGGTCCCTGGTGGACGACGGGATCACCATGGTCAAGATATGGCTGGAGATCGACAAGGACGTCCAGCTCAAGCGCTTCATCGACCGGGCGGAGAACCCCAAGAAGGCGTGGAAGATCACCGCCGACGATTGGCGCTCCCGCCAGCAGTGGGACGACTACACCGAGGCGGTGGAGGAGATGCTGGCCCGCACCAGCACCAAGCAGGCGCCATGGACGGTGGTGGAGGGCAACGACAAGAACTTCGCCCGCCTCAAGACCCTGCGCACGGTCCTCGACGCGACGGACGACCTCTGAGGCGGCCAGACCGGCGGAGGCGCCGCCGCTTTCCGTTCATCCAGCGAAATCAGGGGTTGTTGATTGCTGACGAAGGAATAAATATCCGTATCCTAATCCCCTCGAAAACCTAGATGAGGGTTCTGATTATGGATGTAGATGCATTGGTCTATCTGGTACCAATCGCTGGCCTGATCGGTCTCCTCTTCGCGGGTTACCTTACCTGGACCGTGTTCAGGAAGGACACAGGCACCCCCGAGATGAAAGAGATCGGGGATGCCATCCGCGAAGGTGCGATGGCCTATCTTGCCCGCCAGTACAAAACGATCGCGATTATCAGCGTGATCCTCGCGGTGATCATCACCGTTGGGATGGGAATGCAGTACGATAATATGATGAGGGGGGTCTTCGTCGGCTCCGCCTTCCTGCTCGGCGCGTTCTTCTCCGCCCTGTCCGGCTACATCGGCATGTTCGTCTCCGTGAACTCGAACATCCGCACCGCTAGCGCGGCCCGGCGCAACATGAACGAGGCCTTGAAGATCTCGTTCCGCGGCGGCGCCGTGTCCGGCTTCGCCGTGGTGGCCCTGTCCCTTCTGGGGGTCGCGGGCATATTCTTCCTGTACCTTGAGTTCGCCGCCTCCGGCATACTCGGCGCAGGCGCCACCGACTCGGAGCTAATCTCGATGGCACTGTCCCTGTCGGTCGGTTATGCATTCGGCGCGTCCTTCGCTGCCTTGTTCGCTCAGGTCGGCGGCGGTATCTATACCAAGGCCGCCGATGTCGGTGCTGACCTGGTCGGGAAGGTAGAGGCAGGCATCCCCGAGGACGATCCTCGCAACCCCGCCGTCATCGCCGACCTGGTGGGCGACAATGTCGGTGACTGCGCTGGCCGTGGTGCCGACCTGTTCGAGAGCACCGCCGCCGAGAACATCGGCGCCATGATCATCGGTGCATCGATATTCGCCCTCAGCGGAGAAGTTGCCTTTGTGTTCTTCCCCCTGGTCGTTCGTGCCATCGGTCTGCTCGCCTCCCTGGTGGGCGTCATGACGGTAAGCCTGCGCAACGAGAACGAGGACCCCAACAAGGCGCTGAATCGCGGATACTATGTGTCTTCCATCCTGGCCGCATTAGGCTTCGCGGTCATCTGCTACCTGATGTTGCCTGCGTGGGAGCACTTCTTCGCCTGCGGCGTGATCGGCATCGTGCTGAGCATCCTCATCGTCTACATCACTCAGTATTACACGGCGGGCGAGTATCGCCCTGTCAGGAAGATCGCCCAGGCCTCCGAGACCGGCCCGGCCACCAACATCATCACCGGGTTCTCCATCGGACTGGAGACCACCTTGATGCCCATAATCGCCATCTCGGTCGGTATACTGTCCTCCTATGCTCTGGGAACCATGGCCGCGCCGTCCGGCGAGAATGAGCTCATCTACGGCCTCTACGGCACTGCCGTCGCCACCATGGGCATGCTCGCCACCTGCGCGTTCATCCTGGCCGAGGACACCTTCGGTCCGATCACCGACAACGCGGGCGGCATCGTGGAGATGTCCAACCAGCCTGAGGAGATCAGGCAGCGCACCGACAAGCTGGATGCCGTGGGCAACACCACCAAGGCCCTGACCAAGGGGTACGCCATGGCCTCCGCGGCCCTGGCGGCCTTCCTGCTGTTCGCCGCCTACTTCGAAGAGGTCGCGGTGCTCCTGGACTCCACTCTGGAAAAGGTCTTCATCGTCGACCTGTCCCAGCCGCCGGTGTTCGTGGCCGCCCTCATCGGAGGGATGCTGGTCTTCCTGTTCACCTCCTTGACCATCAGCGCGGTGGGCAAGGCCGCCTATGACATGATCAATGAGGTCAGGCGGCAGTTCAGGGAGAAGCCCGGCATCCTGGCGGGCACCGAGAAGCCGGACTACGCCCTATGCGTGGACATCTCCACCAAGGGCGCCCTGAAGGCCATGGTCCTGCCTGGCATCCTGCCAGTGGTCGTCCCCATCACCGTCGGCCTGACCATGAGGTTCCTGTACCCTGGCACCGATATCGCCGTCCAGGCGGTGGGTGCCTTCCTGATGGTCGCCACCATCGCCGGCATCCTCATGGCCACCACGCTCAACAACGCGGGCGGCGCCTGGGACAACGCCAAGAAGTACGTGGAGACTGGCCACCACGGCGGCAAGGGCAGCCCTGCTCACGCCGCTGCGGTCGTGGGAGACACCGTCGGCGACCCGTTCAAGGACACCGCCGGACCGTCCCTGCACGTGCTGGTGAAGCTGCTCTCCACCATCACCCTGGTGTTCGCGGCCCTGTTCGTGGTCGTCTGAGCGGCCCCGGTCAAACCCTTTCCATATCCCTTTCTTTTTTGAGAACCTGGGACATCTGGATTCAGTTTTCGTGAAACCTAGGGTATAAATAAGAGGTGTCTTATGCACAATCATCGTTCAGAGGGCATGCCATGTATGTGCTATCGAAAAAAGAGAAGGTCGTGCGCATCCCGCCGGAAAGGCTGGGCGACGATCTCGAGAGCGTCATCAACCAGCTTAGCTGGGAGTCCTTCGAGGGAATGATCGAGGACAATGACTCGCTCACCGTACTGGTCTCCAACGTTGAGCCCTTGGGGCCGGGCCGGATAGTTCACGGGGACGGCGCTGTATACCAGAATGTCAGATATGACGCCCTGGCCTTCCGCCCCCAGCTGCAGGAGGTCATTGAAGGCGTTGTGGTCGAGGTCCTCAAGTTCGGCGCCTTCGTTCGCTTCGGTCCATTAGATGGACTGCTTCACATCTCACAGATCATGGACGACCGCATCGACATCGATCCCGAGAACGGTCGTCTTCTGGGAAAGGACACCAAGCGGGACCTCAAGGTCGGTGACCGCGTTCGCGCCCGCATCGTCGCCCTCAGCCTGAACGAGAGGAGCCCCCGGGAGTCCAAGATCGGGCTGACCATGAGGCAGCATGGCCTCGGGAAGCTGGAATGGATAGAGGAAGATCAGAAGAAGGTCTCTGGTGATGCCGCATGAAAGCCGTCCAGAAGGCCTGCAAGAACTGCAGTTTCATTAGTGAGGAGGACAAGTGTCCTCTCTGCGGAAACCCCGTCACCAAGGACTGGCAGGGTTACGTGGTAATCATCGATCACACTCGTTCGGAGATCGCCCAGAGGATGGGCATCCATGTCAACGGAAAGTTCGCCCTCAAAGTTCGGTAGGCTCAGGCGCCCCTGGCGGGCACTGCGTCTACCTCAGGACATGAGGGAAGAGCTCAGCACCGGCCTCGGACACATCGTCAGCGTTGGCGAGCTGTCAGAGGAGTTAAAAGGGTGCGAGATGCTCATGGCGGTCGGGGACATGGTCTCCTTTACTCTGCTGGATAACGGATTTGCGCCCGACCTCATCGTATATGACCTCAAGACCGAGCGCCGCACCTATACCCCTCTCGCGGACAAGCTCGAGCTGTACGAGGGCATGCACGTGAAGGTCAACAATCCCGCAGGGCTCATAACGGCCGAGCTCGTGGACGAGCTGAGCGAGGCCTTGAAAAGAGACGTTCCAACCAAATTACAGGTCGAGGGAGAAGAGGACCTGGCCGCTCTGGCCTGCGCGGCGATGGCCCCCCTTGGTTCCTGCCTCATGTACGGCGTCCCCGGCAAGGGGATGGCCCTGCTGAGGATCAACGAGAGAACGGCAGGCCTGGCAACCACGTTCATCGAAAAGATGGAGGAATTAGATTGAAGATCGATATCGTAAGCAAGAACGAGAACAAGGTCATGGGCCGGGTCGAGGTCAACTTCAAAGCCGACCACGACGGAGAGGCCACCCCATCCAGGGACGCCGTGCGCACCGCTCTGGCCGGAGCGCTGGGAGTGCCCAAGGAGCGCGTGGTCGTCGATGAGATGGGCTCCAAGTACGGGCTGGGCTCCACCGACGGATACGCCAAGGTGTACGACGACGTTGAGGTCGCTAAGAAGTACGAGAAGAACTACATCCTGGTCAGGAACGGCATGGCCGATAAGAAGCCCAAGAAGGTCAAGGCGAGCGTCGTCAAGAAGGCCAAGAGGTGATCACGATGGCTAAAGATCAGAAGTCCGGTGACAAGAAGGCCGCCGCCAAGGGCGGCGAGAAGAAGGGCGGCGCGGCCGCCAAGAAGGACTATTACTCGGTGGAGGGCGGAAAGCTGGAGCGCAAGAGGCGTTCCTGCCCCAAGTGCGGCCCCGGCGTGTTCCTGTCCGAACACAAGGACCGCAGCGCCTGCGGCCGGTGCGGCTACACCGAGTTCAAGACCAAGAAGGAGTAAACCCCTTTCAATCCTTTTCCATTTATCTGCGCTGGTGCTGCCAGCCTTTTTATTCTGCATGCCATTCCACGGCCGTGAAGCTCGGCATCATCGGATATGGCAACATGGCAAGGGCGATGCTGAACGGCCTGCTGGAGAGCGGAGCGCTGCCACCCTCGGACGTCATCGTCTCCTCGCGGACGATGTCCCGCATGGCGCCCCTGATCGAGCGATGGCCTGAGGTTGAAACGACCAGCGATAACGTTCTCGCGGCGAGAAGGAGCGATGTTCTGCTCATATGTGTGCGAAGCGAGCAGGTGGCGGCGGTGATGAACGAGATCCGTCCCTCGCTGTCTTCCGCAGGCCACCTAGTTCTCATCAACAGCGGGGTGCGCATCGCCGACGTCCGGGCCGACGTCCCCGTTTCCAAGGCGATCCCGTCGATAACGGCCGAGGTGGGCAGGGGGGTCACCCTCATCCATCACGGCGACAGCGTCGATACGGCGAGGCGCGAACGTCTGGAGGGCCTGCTCTCCTCCGTAGGGCGGACCATGGTGGTCGATGAGGACCGCCTCGATGCCGGGACCTGCATGACCTCCTGCGGGCCGGCGTTCATCGCCACCTTCATCGACCACTTCGCCCGCTCCGCCGAGGGGCGGGGATACACGTACGATGAAGCGCTGGGCATGGTGACGGAAACGGCCCTGGCGACCGCCTCGCTCATGGAAGCCGGACAGCGGCCTCGTTCGATATGCGGCGCGGTCGCCACCGAGGGCGGCATCACCGAGAAGGGGCTCGATGTCATGCGCCGCGAGCTGCCCTCGATGTTGGATGAGGTGATGGACGTCGTGCTGCGCGAGCACTGCCGGACCGGAGGCGATGTGGGCGGCAAGGGATGAGCGCCTGCCAGGCCCGGGCCGCTCGACAATCTTTATCTAGTCCTTTTCCATGTGAGAGGTGGGACTCGTAGTGTAGCTTGGATATCACTGGGGCCTCCGGTGGACCTGCAACGGTCCAGGGAAAGCCTCAAACGGGGGTTCAAATCCCCCCGGGTCCGCTTTTTCAATCCTCGCTTGCCTCGCTCCCTTTATCGTCCTCATCCTCATCGGCCGTACGCGGATGTCTGGCGCTGTAGTACGAACGGACGCCCATGGCGATCAGGACCGCGGTCAGCACGCTGAACCCGGCCCATATGGATGCCGGCACCCCGATGGTCTCTGCCAGGAACGGAAGGAAGAGGAGCACCACCAGGAGAAGGGCGGCGATCTCCCCCAGGTTCCTGAATGTGATATACAGCCGCATCCTCTTCCTGGCGGCCGCGCCGGTGGCATCGCCGCTGGCGAGCAGGCTGGCGATCCTCTTGATCCCCTGGAACATGTTGATGACCGCCGGGAGCATGAGCATCATGCTGATGCTGATGGTCAACACCCTTCCGGTCCAGTCCGGGGCCCCGTCCATTCCCGGAACGAGCGCCATGGGCACCACGATGCTGTAGAACAGCGTCTGGGCCAGCACTATGGTCAGCAAATCCACGAACACCAGCACCAGCTCCCATTGGATGGCCCTCCGCACCTCCGGCGTTGACGTCGCGCGGTCCCCCACATCGACCCGCAGCCGGTCGAAGCGGGCCATCATCTCCTTGATGGGGCGGGGCGTGATGTACGACAGCCCGGAGTACATGGACGAGGACGCCTTGGAGAGCATCGGCAGCAGGACCATCGTGATCAGGGCCGCGCCGATGACCGATGCGTAGAACTGCTGGTCCACCACCCCGGCGTCCAGGGCGGTCTTGGCGATGATGAATGCGAACTCGCCCATGGCGACGAGGCTGACGGCGATCATGAAGCTGTTGCGGGGGTTGCCTCCCAGAAGGTAGCTTCCGAAGCTGACGCCGATGATCTTGGCGGTGATGAACACCGCGGCGATGATCAGCACCAGGCTTACATTGTCGATGATGGTCGTCGGGACCACCTGTATGCCGATGCTGATGAAGAAGACCGCCATGAAGACCTCCTTCATGGGGCTGACCTTCTCCGTTATCTCCCTGGACTGCGCGGCCTGTGAGACGATGAGGCCCATGATGAAGGCGCCTATGGCGATGGACAGCCCGATGAGGCTGGATATCAGGGCCATGAGGAAGCACAGCCCCAGGGCCACGATGAGAAGGACCTCGGGATCATACCTCTTTCCGATCCAGTTGAGAATGGGCGGGATGAGCTTGCTGCCCAGCAACAGGCTGAAGATCACAAAGACCGCGATGCCCACCACCATCAGGGCGATGCTGCCCAGCGCGGGAGTGTCGCCCACCAGCAGCGGCGCGGCCATGGAGAGGATGATGACCTGTCCCAGGTCCTCCATGACGGTGATCGTGGTCGACGTGGACTTCACCTCGTCATCGATGTCCTTTCGGCCCTGCAGGCAGGCCACCACCACCGCGGTGCTCGTTCCCGATATCACCGCTCCCAGGAAGATCGAGGCCACGCTGTCCAGGCCCATGGCGAGGCCGGCCAGGTAACCGGCCACCACCATGAACGGCATCTCCAGCGCCAACAGGATGGTGATGTACGAGCCGAGCTGCTTCAGCCTCTGCAGGTTGAGGTTCAGCCCGATGGAGAACATCAGCAGGACTATGCCCATGTTGGACAGCAGATCGATGGTGGCCGGATTGACCGAGATGTCGGTCAGCATGGTCGGCCCGAGGATGATGCCCGCCGTCAGATAGCCTATGATGGGAGGTAGCCTGATGCGAGAGAAGATGATCGAACATGCTCCGGCGATGAGGAGCATCAAGGTCAGGTCCAGCAGCAATCTGCTTACGTAGTCCAGCGCGTCCACCACGAGGTTCGGGTGCGCAGGGGGGCGCTTGGGCCGGGTGGCCAAAAGCGTCGGGCTGCGCTGGTCAAATATATCGACCGTATTTTAAGTCATTCATACCGGTCCGGGCGATGATACCTCCGGCCGTCACTTGACGACCATCACGGGGCAGGAGGCGAAACGGACCACTTTCTCGGCCACGCTGCCGAGCAGGGCATGGGAGGCCCCGCTCCGGCCGTGCGTCCCCATGACGATGAGGTCATGCTCCCCGGAGCGTTCGATGATCTCCTGCGAGGGCGATCCCCGGGACACGACGCCCTTGACCCCCACGCCCATCGATTCTCCTTCCTTCACGGCCTCCATCACCGACGCCTCGGCCGCCTTATCGGCGTAAACGTACAGGTCTGGCAGCATGTACCCCTGGGCGTTGTGGGAGAACGTGGTGATGTCCACCACGCTGAGGGCCGTCACCTCGGCCCCGAAAAGCCGGGCCAGCTCCAGCCCCGTCCTCATTGCGTTCTGCGCGCTCTCGCTCCCGTCCACTGGCAGGAGGATCTTTCGGTAAGGTCTCTCGCTCCTCGTCATGTTGCCTCCGTGAATGACGCCGCTATGCGATGGCCGGGGGTGCTCATTCATCCGGCACCTCCGCGGCCAACGGCCTGGCCCCCTTGGCGTCATCACCCGATATGTCCATCAGCTCCTCATGCCCCTTGCTGTAATATTCCTCAGCGCTCTTGAGGGGCACCTTCCTGATCAGAACGCTGGTGATGAATGAGAAGGCCACGATCATCGCGCCTATCAGGAATAGGTATGTTATGCTGTTCTCCAGCGATAGCCTTATCGCCTCTTGTATGAACGCCGGGATGATGGCCGCCAGCTCGGGATCGAGCAATATGTTGCCCAGTTCGTTGGCGTTGGTGGTAGGCAGCAGCTCCGCGGCCCCCGCCGGAAGGTTCATCCCGATCTCGGCCGCCATGCGCCTGTTCAACAGGGCGCCGAACATGGTGACGCCCACCGTTCCTCCGATGCTCCGGAACAGGCTCATGGCCGACGTGGCCACGCCCATCTCGCTCCTGGGCATGACGTTCTGGGTCGCTACGATGTAATTGGACATCACCGCCCCCATGCCCAGGCCGACGACGACCTGGTAGATCACCGCCTCCAGGGGGTCGCTTCCCGCATGGAGGGTGGACAGCAGGAACATTCCCGCGGCCATGACCGGAGGCCCGATGACCAGCCACGGCTTGTAGCCCGTG
>DAGU01000091.1:0-520 GCA_002498285.1 Methanomassiliicoccus sp. UBA386
CTGCCCGGCGCTGCGGCCTGTGGCCCCATGCGCCACCAGGTCCGCCTCCAGCAATACCACTTCACGGTCGGTGTCCCGCAGCACGTAGTAAGCGGTGGCGAGGCCGGCGATGCCCCCGCCCACCACCACGGTGTCGGCCGACTCGTTGCCGTCGAGCGGCGCGGCAGGGCGCCGCCTCTCCAGCTGGGAGATCCATGGGGAGCCTTTCCGGGCGGTCATGACATAGAATCGGAGGCGACGTTATTTAACGGTTAGAGGAGGAAGAGACCGCGATCTCTTGCGTGTTCCAATGCCCGGCGGTGCTCTTCCCGCGTGAGGGCCCTGCGCAGCTCGGGGTGCTCACTCGCCCGGTGCTCCGGACGGTACTGGTCCATGAGGTTGACGGCCGCGCCTGGCATGTGGTCCGCGAGCCAGTCGATGATCGGCAGGGTGCAGCATTCAAGGTGCCCGGGGAGCTGCAGATGGCGCACCAGGACCTCACCCTGGTTCGCGGCCATAAGGTGGTTGCGGCGCACCACCG
>DAGU01000091.1:706-1863 GCA_002498285.1 Methanomassiliicoccus sp. UBA386
GCGCATGGAGTCCTCTTCGAGATACATATTGGAGTTCCATACCTGGGCGACGCCCGCCTCCATTAGGCGAAGGACGTCCAGCACGTACGGCAGGGCCGGGACGGGGTCGCCCCCCACCCAGTTGATGTTCCTTATGCCCCTTCCGGACCTCACGGTCGCGTCAAGGGACCTGGCCAGCTCCCCGGCCGACGGTTCCGCCCCCCGGTCCGGCATGTTGCTCAGATCATAGTTCTGACNNGCCCCCCACCCAGTTGATGTTCCTAATGCCCCTTCCGGACCTCACGGTCGCGTCAAGGGACCGGGCAAGATCCTCCGCTGACGGTTCCGCCCCCCGGTCCGGCCTGTTGCTCAGATCATAGTTCTGACAGAAGGCGCAGTCAAGGTTGCAGCCGGAAAAGAAGACCGTATATGACGGCACCAGCGGAGCCTCCTCGCCCAGATGGATGAAGGCGCTCGCCACCCTCGGACGGGTGACCCCGCAGCGTCCACGACCGGACGGGCGGGCGGATCCGCACCGCCACGGGCACAGCGAACATGAGCTCATGTGCGGCCTGGCCAGCTCGACCTTGAGGTCCACCAGAGACGGGCTGACGGGCGGATCGCTCCCGTCGAGAAGGGCTCGCGCTTTCTCCATCGCCCTGGCATGCTCCTCCCACTGCCTCCCTCGTGATGATGGCACCTCCGCTCCTACCGATTTCGCCACGAGGTAGCGCGGCCTGGCGGCGCCGCCGACGATGCGCAGGTATCGAGATAGAGGATGCACCGATGCTTATCCTCCGGCAGCGGTGATTAAGTCTTCGGCGACATCACCCCGTTCGGCCGATGTGCTCATCTCTCATGGCCCAGCCGCTCCACGGCGCGGGCGGCGATGTCGGGGACGATCTCGTATCCGACGCCATGGCGGCCCAGCCGGGACGCCGCCACCAGGGTGGTGCCGCTGCCGCAGAAGGGGTCCAGAACGGTCTCGCGCCGATAGCTGAAAGCGCGTATCAGACGCGACGGCAGATCGATGGGGAAGGGGGCCACGTGGTCCCGCCGGTCCCCGCTCCCCTCGGGATTCATTTGCCATACGTCGGAGTTCTTTATGCTCAGCCAGAAGTCCCTGTCGAGACGGGAGGCCTCCCGGTCCTCGGGCGTGACGTGGGCGTACTTGGGCG
>DAGU01000091.1:2126-5344 GCA_002498285.1 Methanomassiliicoccus sp. UBA386
CGTCCAGTGAGGTTCAGGGTCCTGTACGATCCTCCGTCCAACCGTACGGGGAGGTTCATCAGGTTGATGAACGCCCTCCTTCCCGGCCGCAGCACCCTGAAGGTCTCGCGCCACACCGCGGCGATGCGGCTGAACCATTCCTCCATGGAATGGACGTTGCCGAGGTCCCCGTCCACCGGCGGGGAGGAGTACATCTTGGCGTTGAAGTAGGGCGGCGACGTCACCATGAGATGGACGCTGTCATCGTCCAGCTCTTTCATGTGCGAGGCGTCGGCGCATATAACCTCCTGTACCGTATCGCCGATGGCCAGCCTGGAACGCCTTGACCCGGCGACCTTTGTCCGGTCGCTCGCGAGAGGCATCAGCGAGGCCATATCGAAGCGCTGCTGGCCGCTGGAGGCCCTCTGCACCGGTAGGCGATCCTCCCGGACCAGTCGATGGACCTCCTCCACCGTGGTCCCCAGGAACCTCGCTGCCTCCACCGCGGAGAGGTACCGCCGGGCACGGTAGTCGGGACGGCCCCGTTGTGTCCAGCCCTCCACGTCGCGGAACTAGGCAGCCCGCCATTGTTAAGGCTTTGCGGCGTCGCCCCCCAGGATGCATGGCCCCATGGCCGGGCGTGCCCTCGGACGCCTGGGTCCCGCACGACCCCGCGCCGCACTTTCGCCCTCCGCCGGGTCGCCCGTCAGGACGGCGGCCGGCCCTCCCCCCGCGGGAGGTGCTCGACGCGGTACTGATGCCTGGGAAGGTCGGCCGAGAACACATGGACCGTGGGCGCCATATCCGGCTCGGAATAGTCGGGCACCATGCTGATGGTCTGCGTGGGGCACACCTCCACGCAGGTGTTGCAGGCAATGCACCGGTTCCGCACCACCGTCTGGGTCTTGGCCTCCTTGTCGGTGCTGATGGCCGTTGTGGGGCAGGCCCTCTCGCAGCGGCGGCAGAAGATGCACTTGCCCATGTCCCACAGCACGCGGCCGCGGTTTCCGTCCGGCACATCGGCCCGCCCCCTGGGATATCTCGTCGTCACGGGCCGCCGGAACAGGTTTCGCAGGGAGGAGGTCAGCATGGACATGGCATCACCGGTCCGTGCAGCATATGCAGGGGTCCACCGACACCGTGATGACGCCAACATCGGCCAACTGGCTTCCGGGCAGCATGATCTGCACCGGCGGCACGTTGACGAAGGCCGGCGTGCGGATCTTGATGCGGTCCAGCTGCAGCTTCCCCACTGCCGTGACGTGGTACACCAGCTCCCCGCGGGGCGCCTCCACCCGGCTGAGGCCCTCTCCGGTCGGATGCCCCTTGACGGCCACCGCCACCGGGCCCTCCCTCAACAGCGGGAGGCACTCCTCGATCATGTCGACCGAGCGCAGGCACTCGTCCATCCTGACCATGGTGCGGGCGTAGCAGTCGCCTTCCTCCCTCACCACCGGTTTCACCCGCACAACGTCATAGGCGGCGAAGCGGTCCTCCCGCACGTCCTGCGGCAGGCCCGACGCCCTGGCCACCGGCCCGACCGTGCACCAGTCCCTCGCCTGCTCGCGCGTCAGCACGCCGACCCCTTTCGTCCTCTTCGCTAGCGTACCGTCCTTGGCAAATATGCCGCGCAGCTCCTCCAGCCGGGGGCGGAGCTCCTTCATCACCTCGGCGGTGCGCCTCTCCATGGCCGCGTCCAGGTCCCTCTTGACGCCCCCGATGACGTTGGTGCTGTAGTGCACCCGGTTGCCGGAGATCTCGTTGATCAGCCGCATGACCAGCTCCCGCTCCCGGAAGCACTGCATGAACAGGTTCTCGTAGCCCACCGCCTCGGCGATATGCCCCAGCGCCAGAAGATGCGATGTGAGGCGCTGGCATTCCATGGTGATCGTCCGGATGAGACGGGCCCGCTCCGGGACCTCCACCTCGTAGATGGCCTCCATGGCCTGGCAGTAGGCCGAGGAGTGATGGTTCGAGCAGATGCCGCACACCCTCTCGGCCAGGTACTGCGTCTTCTTGTAGTCGAGGGCCAGCGCGTATTCCATCCCGCGGTGGTTGTAGCCCAGGTTCAGGGTCGCCCTCGCCACCCGCTCCCCGTCCAGCTCCAGGCTGATGTTCAACGGCTCAAGGAACGCGGGATGCTGCGGCCCGAAGGGGATGAGGGTCGACCTGCTCATGCCTCCCCCTCCGGCCGCTTTCGCAGCGGCGCCTCCACGCTCTTTCCGGGCACGAGCAGCAGGCCCGGCCCCAAACCCTTGAACCTCATTCCCAGCAGGTCGATGTTTTCCCTCTCCATGTTGGTCGCCCCGGCATAGATGTCGGAGATGCTGTCCACCTCCTGCTCCGCCTCCACCACGAAGCGGCGGTCGAGCACCCTCCCGCCCTCATCGAACAGGTAGATGAGATCGATATTGCCGTCCCCGCGGTCCCGGCCAGCGACGGCCATCAGCCTCGCCCCCCGCTCCTTCATGCCCATGGCCATGTCGCGTATGCCCCTGTAGGCATCCCTGTCAATATAATCGCTCATTCCCTCACCTCCCTGGCCGCCCTGGACTTTTTCTCCCATAGCGACAGCGCCTTGACGAAGCCATCGATCAGGGCCTCCGGACGGGCGGCGCAGCCCGGCACGTAGACATCGACGGGGATGACCTTGTCGACGCCCTGGCAAACATTATAGCAGTTGTGGAACGGCGCCCCGGTGGATGCGCAGTTGCCGCACGCCATCACCAGCTTGGGCTCCGGGACCTGCTCATACAGGTTGCGGAGCCGGTCCTCGCACTTCTTCGTCACCGGGCCGGTTATCAGCAGTATGTCGGCCTGCTTGGGATTGGCCTTGTTGACGCCTCCGAAGCGCTCCACGTCATACCTCGGCGTCAGAAGGGCCCATACCTCCAGGTCGCATCCGTTGCACGAGCCGGTATCGAAGTGCAGTATCCACGGCGATCTCGCTCCGATCCTGTCCAACAGTCCCATCAGATCACTCCGGTCAGGTACGACACGAGGAGGTTCAGGGCGATGAGCCCCACCCCCGCGGTCAGCATGAAGAGCACCATCCTCCTCCTGGTCAGGCGGGCGGTGATATTGTCTATCAGTATGGCAGCGAACAGCAGGACGAACACCAGCAGTAGCTTGAGCACGACATCGGTCAAGGGTCCGGGGCCCCACACGAACAGGGCTGCGATGCCATAGACGAACGCCAGCTGATACATGCGGCCCATCTCCAGCAGGGCCAGGAAGGG
>DAGU01000102.1:0-9329 GCA_002498285.1 Methanomassiliicoccus sp. UBA386
TTGCCGTACTTCTGTACGCTCTCCACGACCTTGCGGTGGCGCGGCAGCATGTAACCGGCATCCACAAGGTCCTTGCGGGCCCTTTCCACCACGTCAACGACCTTGATCTTCGAGGGGCACCGCCTCTCGCAGTCCTTGCAGGTGGTGCATTGGTAGAGGGCCTCGACCACCGAGTCGTCGGCCGGGAGGTCCTTCATGAGCAGACCGTAGGACAATATCATGCGCCCCCTGGCCACTCCAGTGTCCTTTCCGATCCCTTCGAACGTGGGGCATACGCTCTTGCAGAACCCGCACATCGTGCAGGTCATCATGTCCTTCTTGGATAGCTTCAGGCTCTTAGCGTCGATGTAATCTGCCATCTCAATCCACCCTGGGAATGGTGATGCTTCCATCCATGCTGATCAATACCTTGGCCGAGGGGTCGTCCTTCAGGGCGGCGTCCACCGCCTCCTGCACCGTGGCGAACGGCGTCATGTTGGCGTCGCGCAGCAGCTTGGGGTCGAGGCCGGTCACGGCGAACATACGCGCCCATACGGCGATCTCGGCCATCTTGGCCGCTTTATGATAACCAAGCCTGTACTCCTTGGCCAGGTTCTCCAGGACCACGCGGGGGTCCGGAGACTGCGAGAGCTGCTGGAGGAAGGTCTCATGGCCGATGCCCTCGCGGCACTTCGACACCATAATGATGGTCCCACCCTCCTTGAGGGCCCACTTTCCATTGTCCAGCGCCTTCTGGGACTGATACAGGTCGACGTCCATGGGATACGGGGCCACGGTGACGACCACGTCGGCCTTCTCTTTAATCTTGACGGAGAACACTTCGTTGGCGTGCCTGACCGCCGCGTCAAAGGAGGCATGGAGGTCTCCCGCCTCAACGCGGTAAACACCCTGATGGCGGTCCAGCACGATCTGTATGGCGAAGATCGGCTTGTCCTTGACGACCGAGAGGGCGTCCATCATGTCCTCGTGGACGGGGTTGCCGTCCAGCACCAGGGCCTGGGCCTCCTGCCGCATGGCCAGGCGGTGGTTCTGCTCGATCGTCTTGTACGACGCCACACCGGGTAGGAAGCTCTTGCGCCCGCCGGTGTAGCCGGCGAAGTAGTGCGGCTCCACGCTGGTGATGATCACCAGGCGGTCGGCGTTGACGGCCATCTCATTGACATGCATCTCGGTGCCGTTCTTCGAGGTCCCCAGGAACTCGCACCTGTCCTTGCGCGCATCGTGAGAATGAATAAGGCCCTTTAGGGAGTCGTACTGCTTGCCGAAGATGAAGCGGTATTCCTCTTCGGTCGGCGCGCGGTGCGCCCCGGTGGCCACCAGATAATGGGCCTTGGTCAGGTCCATCCTCTCGGCGAGGGCGTCGAGGACCTTGCAGGTCGGCGTCGGCCTGGTGCCGTCGTTGACGATGAACACAATGTCTTCCCCTCCCTCCAGGAACTCCTCCAGGGTCGGCCCTTTGACCGGCCCCTCCAATGCCCGTCTGATCTCCTGCCTCTCGTCGCCGGTCGGCACGTCCTTCGGATACACGGTCCCGGCGAAGTTCTCGTCCGGGATGTCGAGGATCTGCCCCTCATCCTTTCCATAGGGAATTGTGATGCGCATCTGACCGTGGAAGCAATAAGGGAACGCGTATTTAACCGTTGAACGCCAGCCCCCCTTCGGACCGATCTTCCTAAAGGAAAGAAGCGCGGCCATGCGAATATCGCAGGTCGACAAGTTGCGTATTATGACGCTCCGTCGCCGGCTGCGGGATATCGCCTTGCATCGCTCCAGATGGCTCAGCCGCTTCCGCCCGATGCCCTTCTCCGGAGCTCGCTCCTCACCAGCACGTACATGACGCTTTGATACACGGCGCTGAGCGCGGTGATGATCAGCGCGATCTGGAACAGGAGCCGGAAGACGGCGTCGTTGAACCAGCTGAAGAGGTCCTGGATGTCGTCGGGCAGGATGGTGTAGAGGTCATCGAAGTGGAAGGGGAACTTGGTCAGAAAGTACGTCCCCACGACGAGGAACAGCAGCCCGTTGATTATGTCGAACAGCCTTCCCAGGTTCCTTCTGCCGGTGATCGCCCGCACAATGTTCGGAACGATGCCGAAGAGGATGACGCCATACAGCAGGACGGCGTCGACGTCCGAGAACTCCGGCGAGAATATGTATCCGCGGCCTTGGAGATAATATAACAGGGCGGCGAAGAAGACGATGAAGGCGATGGCGATCGCATTCCCCACCCTCTCTCCGATGCCTATGAGGTCCTTGTCGGCCTCTTTCCTCACATGCCCCGTCCACGGAAGGTCCTGGAACGTCGAAGCGCCGCTCATCTCACCGCAGGTATGGGATTCCCGGGGATATGAAGCATACAGAGCGGCGGGGGTCAAATAAATGATGCCTTCGCATATATGGGGCAGGATGGAAGCAGGGAACGGGGAGGCCAATGGCGGACTGAAGAGAAGCATAGGCCTGTTCGGCGCCGTCGCCTACGGCGTGGGGACCATAGTCGGGGCGGGCGTGTACGCGCTGATGGGGCCGGGGGTGGCCAATGCCAGCAACGCGGTGTGGCTCGCGTTCTTACTGGCGGCCATCATCGCCTCCTTTACAGGGCTGTGCTACGCCAAGCTCTCCTCGGTGTACCCTACGGCCGGAGCCGAGTATGATTATGTGGGAGAGGCCACGGGGAGCAAGTTCCTGGCCTTCGTGGTCGGCTGGCTAGTGATCCTCTCGTCCATCATATCGATGGCGGCGGTCGCCCTGGGCTTCGGCGGGTACCTGCAAGCCATCACCGGCACGCCCGCGGTGCTGTTCGCCGCCACCCTGATCGTGATCATGTCGGTGATCAACTTCATGGGGATAAAGGAGTCCATCATCGCCAACATCGTCCTCACCACAATAGAGGTCGCCGGCGTCGCCATCATCATATTCCTTGGCGCTGGATTCCTGGGCACCGTCGACTACTTTGAGACGCCTCGTGGCATGGACGGGATCGTGGCGGCGGTCGGCGTGATCTTCTTCGCCTTCATCGGCTTCGAGGGGCTGGTCAAGATCGGCGAGGAGGTCAAGGACCCCGCCAGGACCATTCCCCGGGCGCTCATCCTGTCCCTCATCATATCCACGGCGCTGTATGTAGCGGCCGCGTTGTCGGTCGTCAGCGTCGTGCCGTACCAAGAGCTGGCCGGCTCCACCTCGGCCCTGGCCGACGTGGCAGAGGCCGCGGCCGGGCCCGAAGCGGGCCTGGCCATGTCCCTCATAGCATTGATCTCCACCGCCAATACCGTCCTCATCCTGTCGATAGCCACCTCCCGCATCGCCTATGGCATGTCCAAGCGGTCCGCCCTTCCCGAGTTCCTTTCGAGGGTGCATCCCCGCGAGAAGACACCCCATTTCGCCATCTTGACCTCATCCGTACTGGCCCTTCTTTTCTGCATTGCCGGGGACATCGAGTTCGTGGCCAACATGGCCAACTACACCATGTTCATCGTCTTCCTGGCGGTGGACGCGTCCCTGCTGATGCTGTGGAGGAGGGATATGGTGAAGGGGGCATGGTTCGCCCTGGCCGCCGTCCTGGGGGTGGCCGCATCCCTGGCGATGTTGGCCCAGTTCGACCTTGGGGTCACCCTCCTTTCGCTGGGGATGACACTCCTCGGCATGCTAGCTTATAAGCTCATCTCCCCCCACCTTAGATCGGAGCCGATCCGTCCCTGAGTCGCAACGCCGCTCACAACCACAGCGCGATAGGATTATCTAGATTCCACGAAGTAGTATCATCTGGGAGAAAGATGAGGGACTACAACGTACTGGTGACGTACCATCCCAATGAGAAGGCCAGTGCCCAGGAGGAGGTGGCCACCGTCCTGCGGGACGCCGGGATCGGGCTGGAGGAAATGATCGAATCGATCGTTCCCGGGCTGCTGCATCTCCGGGTCGAAGGGGATGGACGGAGCCAGATGAAGAGGCTGCATGATTTCGCGCTCCGCTTTCCCGAGGTGTTCCTCCACACCCACCGCTGGATGCCCATAGAACAGTGGCTGCGGTCCACTCCGGAGGCCATGGCCTCGGCCGCTCGGGCGCTGGGCGAACGCATCGGCGAGGACGAGCGGTGGAAGCTGTCGCTGAACAAGCGGCTGTATGAGGAAGCGGGCACCAGGGAGCTTGTGCGCATGCTCGCCGACCAGATCAACGCCGGCCCGGTGGACCTTGAGGATCCGGAGAAGGTGCTGGTGGTGGAGATCGTGGGAGAGTACGCTGGCTTTTCCCTCATCTCTCCGGAAGAATATCTGGACGTGAACGAGACCCGGGTGGAGGTAGGCCTGCAGAAGGTCTATTGAACCGATGCGGTGGCCGGACGGCCGGGCGCCAGGATGCTGCGTAGCTCATCGCTCGGGGCATAACGGGCCTTGACGCCGTTGCGCCGGAGACACTCAGCCAGGCCGCAACTGTCGCAGGCCACGCTCCGAGACCGCAGCTCATCGAGCAGCGTCAGGGGGCACATGTCGACGAATAGTTTTCCTCGAGACCGCAGGACAGATGCAGTGGCCGGGCACTTGTCAGCACACAGGCGGGAGGTGAAGAACCATGCCTCCACCTCCGGCATCCTGCGGCCCTTAGAAAGCCGACCCCATCTGTTGATGTCCTGCTCGGACAGGTGGGGGCAACCCATGATGACCAGGTCCACGTCGCCATCGTGAGAGCGCAGGGCATCCTCCCAGACCGAAACGGGAACGTCCACTCCATCCAGGCCCGGGGGCGGCGCTCCCCTGCTCAGACGAAACAGGGGCATGCTCCCCTGGCGGTTGATGGAGAACGCCAGCCGCTTGACCTCGTCGTGATCGGGAGCGACCCCGCAGATGAGAGGGACCTCGCCCGGCGCCAGGCAGGAGATGAGCCAACCCAGAAGAGAGTGGTCGTTCGCAATGGTGTGGCTGACGGTCACGGCCACCGTGGGCTGTCGGCGCTCATCAATGAGAGGTCCCCGCTCCGGCGTCACCGCCACTATGGCCGAGGCGGCCGCACTCTCGAACGTCTCTGCAGCGCTTCGCGCCCCCAGCACCGAGTTGGCGAACGCGCCTGCCGCTCGGCCGCCCCACGCCACGGCGGCGCCGGCGGGCGGATGGTTGCCCGCCAGATAGGGCGCGCATGTGCACGTGTACACCCGCGTAGGCCGGAGCCGTTCCAGCTGTCTCGCCCTCTCGGCCGCCAGCCCCCGGAGAGGGCCGCCGGGATTGGCAGTCGTTGGCACCGCGGCTCCGGATGACAACAGGTGCTCCCAGGCCTCAGAGGAACGATTCGCGTACCAATCGGGTATGTGGACGGAGCGCACCGGCACCATCACGCGCGAGTTGTGAACCTCTCCGAGGCGGCATAACGTCTCCAGGGCCCATTGTGCGGCTGGCCCCCTTCGCCCGGAGAGCGCGTCCTCCTGCTCCTTCGTCAGTATCATTTGGAGCGCGGCTTCCTCAGCACCACCTCATATAGCTTCTTGGTGAAGGGGGGCGAGGGATCGTCGAACTCCTTGATCCAGAGGAGATCGTAGCCAGTGGACAAACGCCGTATGGTCTCCTCGTCGAAGAAATGGACGACGAAGCCCATGGGGTTCCTCCACATGTCCTTTCCCCTCTGCTCGAACTTGCCGTAGTGGGGGTCGTGATCGTTCCGCACCGAATATATGTTGAGGCCTCCCGGCCTAAGAACGCGGCAGCATTCCTCAAGTATCTTGGCGACCTCGTCCTCGCTAAGCTCCATGGTGAAGAACATGTGCGAGAACACCGCGTCGAACGATCCGTCCGGGAACGGCAGCGGCTCCCGGGCGTCGTGGACCAAGAGGTTCATGCCAACTCCCGACGCAGCGGCCCGCTCCTTCATCTGGCATACGCCCGTCTCTGAATAGTCAAGGGCGGTCACTGAGAAGCCATTGCGGCACAGGAAGTAAGAGTCCCGGCCCTGCCCACACCCCAGCTCCAGGACGTCCTTCGCACCATTGTCCTTCAACGTTCCAAGGGCGCTCACCGCTAGCTCGCTTGGCTCCTTGCCGAAGAAGTCGTCCGTACCGGCATAGGTGCTGTCCCAATGGCTCTGCTGTTGTCCACGTTCAGTCATGTTCAACCCCCCGAATTCGTAACGGCCGGTCCTCCCCCGGCCTTATCGACGGCACGCCGACCCGAGGTCGGAACGCTCGTTTACCTATCAGATTCATAACACATAATCATTGGTACCGCATGTCGTCAAAACATCCGTGAAAATGCGCGCGGTTTATAGGTTTCCGCTCGCCGATGGTGAACGGGGCCCATGAGAACACCATTTGACCGGGATGGATGCTCTGCTCGATGGCCCTCCTTAACCATATTCTCCCACCCACCATAGTGCCAATTTCGGAGTCCGCCGCCCGGCGCTGGTGGCCCCCGCATGACCAAGGGGAATATGCCCATCACGAACGAGAGCGTCACAATGATCGGAGCCGGCCTACAGATGGGTGGCCATGGAAGCGTGGAGGATGATTTTCCTGGCCCCCTTTCTTCACCGAGATGTCGGGATCCTAAGATGCTCGCCCGTCCAGAGGCCCGTATCAGAAAACGAGGGTGAGATGACTATTCGACGTTCATACCGCGCCCGGGGGAAAAAGCAAAGAGGTTGTGCACCAAATATGATCGGTACCCTTGATCAGATTCCACAGGGAACAGCTGTCCTTCAAGATCGGTAATGTCGACTTCGGGGGGCAACCGGGAAGGAGACGGACGGTGATGGTGTGCCCCTTGGCCCCTGGCGGGAACTACCCTGCGCGCTATGGCGCCCCCATAATGGAGCTTCTCGAGGCCGACCTATGCCCGCTCGCCTTGATGCTCAATGCCCTCACCGAGCAGGATGCGAACGGCGGTTTGGAACTGGTCCGCTCGTTCGACGGCGTCCCCCTCATCATTGACTCCCCCGAACCATCCGTGGTCCTTTCCGGGGCCATGAGAGCAAGGGAGCTTGGCATGGCGGAAAGGACCATGTGCGGCGGTCTGAGCGTCGCCCACCCCGAATCGTTCTGGGAGGAGCTCCAGCAGGCAGATGTCAGGGCTGCGGTCCTGAAAGCGTTCAATCCCAACGATGACAGCCTTAAAGGCCGGATATACGCCCTTGAGGACGGAGGGGGCGTCATCGAGGAGGGATTGATCGACCGGGCCAAGAGGTATCGCATAACGATGGCCATCATCGACACGGGCGGACCGGGATCGGGAGGAAGCGGTCTAAGGGCGTTGTCCGTGGCCAAGGCGAAGTGGGGGCTGCCCTGCGGGTGTGATCTGACACATGAGGTCGAGCCGAACGGACCATGCTCACTGGGGGTCGCCGCCGCCGTGTCCCAAGCGGCAGGAGCGGACGTGGTGTTCGCCGGACAACAAACGGGGTGGGGGGCGGTTGCCCGGGCAATAGCCTTGACCGATTCATTGATGTCGCAGGCCACCGCCGATATGTAAGCGGGCGAGCGCGCCTAGAGCTCTTGCCCCGTCAAGTAAGTCCTCATGCGTGCGAAAAAGTCCAGGGAGGGCACCTGTATGAGCGTGCCGTCAACGGGATCGATAAGGACCTGGAATTCATCTGAGACGATAATGTAATCGCTGCTCGTGTTCAGCTTCTCGCTTGGCATGCGCAGCATCAGACTGGAAATACGATCGACCTGGCTTTCGAGCATTTTGCCCAGCTCCGATGAGGTCCTGAGGGGCTCGGGCAGGTGGACCAGCATAGGAGCGGCCGGATACAGCCCAGGGTCGGCGCGCTCGCATTCAGCTATCGCCCTCTCCAGCTCCTCCAGCCGGTCGGCGTCGAAGTTGAAGGTGGGGTCCTGCCAGTCAATGGCCCCATCCGAAACCTTCGGGTTGACGAGATCGATGACCTTTACCTGCTCCCTGAACCTGGCCACCGCCTCCGGCGTGATGTCGGTAAGATAGGGCAGCTGGGCCTGCGTGCCCTTTATGCTCATGTCATCATTTACCCCGTTCTGAGCGAGGCACAGCAAGGCATTGCCGGGCATATGCCCCTCCTCTCGACCGCAGATGATGAGGAAACGTATTCGGGGATTGCTCACCACGTTGGCGATGAGCTTTTCGATGCCGATGTTGGCCGAACGGAGGTGGCCGCGTATGCAGTAATGTTCCTTGCCCAGTTCAAAGATGGCCCTACCGATGACGGCCAATGCGATCGGCGAGTTCATCGATCCGAGGGCGTAGCTGCCGGATGCGATCGGCCAATGGGACCTAATGGAGCCAAACATCTCTTGGGCACCTTGCCATCTCATGCATACTGCATTTTCAACCTGAGCATGGGCATAGCCGGTCCGACGCCAGCAATGGTTAACCTTCCTTCACCTAGGGAACCGCCCGACGTGTGCCTCCATGCGCTTTCTTTCTCACAGCTGCCCATGCCCAGGCCTCATTGGGATATCCGGGCGGAGAGCGCCTGTGGATGGCGCCTCGGCCCCTTCGCGCCTTACTTCGCCTTCTCCCTGGACTTGGATATCGGGCCCTCCTTCATCTTCGTCACCGCGGCGACGATCTCCCGCATCTTGCTTCCCGGGATCCCCACCAGCATCTCCTCCGGCGCAAGGTCCGTGGTCTTGCGGCAGCCGAAGCAGCCGAGGGAGATGTTCACGTTGCCTGTGAGGTACGGTATCACCGTGGAATCGGCGCAGGCGGCCTGCACGGCCCCCATGTTCACGGTGACCCTTCCCCCCATGGTGAAGGTGCTCGCCGCCGGCAGGAGCCAGAACATCTGCTCGGGGGTGCCCGTCACTACGACCACGTCCGGCCTGAGCTTCGCCTTGCTGAGGGGGGCCACCGCCGTGGCCTCCATGCTCTCTGGCTCCAGTGCCGGCCTCTGCTCCATGGTCGCGCGGGCGGCGCTCTGCTCAGCGTACATGCCCATGTGATGATGGAACTCCCCCGAGGAGACCTTTTCCGGCGTTGGGACCAGGCCCAGTGACGACGCTCCGACCGGACATGCCTGCTTGTCCGCCTGGACCACGAGCGACTCTCCGTTCCTGGCCCGCATTATGGCCTGGCAGTGCCTCAAGGACTTCTCCGGGCGCGCATAGCCTTCCGGGAGCTCTCCTCCCTTCTTGATCAGGGATACGGCCACCGGCTCGTGCTTCAGCCCCAATGCCTCCATCAAGATCCGCGATTCTTCCTTGCACTCGTTCATATGTTCCACCATACCCATCTATCGAATCGTCTGCACTTATTCTTTTGTGCGTAATTTGATTAATATACAACTCAAGATTATCGTTGGCCTCCCCCCGCCTCCGCCATGAGGGGTAAAAAATGATTCCTTAAAGAATTCTATGAAATGTTTCATTGGAGGGTTCG
>DAGU01000102.1:9449-16314 GCA_002498285.1 Methanomassiliicoccus sp. UBA386
TCGTAAATCGGATCAAACGACTAATCTCGCCCTTCGAGATGGCCAGACGAATGATTTTTTTGTTAACATGCTTAATGGATGGATGGACCATCCACAATAAAATTAATATTCGCATGAGGTCTAACGCATGCCTGGAGGAATCAAACCTTTTCACATATAGCAGCCTGAATGGCTGCCAAGGTGGAAACATGGCTAACAAAGAAGAGATATTGAGCAGCTTGGAAAACGCAGTTGTGACCGGGAAGAAGGCCGAATCCATCAGGTTCGCCAATGAGGTGCTGTCCGAAGGGATCAAACCTCTCGATGCGATCGATGCGGGCCTGATCAAGGGAATGATGATCGTCGGTGAGAAGTACGCCGCGCACACCATCTTCCTGCCCCAGGTCCTGCTCGCCGCCGATTCCATGTACGGCGCTCTGGACATACTGTTGCCGCATATTCCCAGGGAGGATGCTGCGAAGAGGGTGGACCTGGTGATAGGCGTCGTGGAAGGCGACGTGCACGACATCGGGAAGAACATCGTCAAGACGATGTTCACCGCGGCCGGTTTCAACGTCCACGACATCGGGAAGGACGTCCCGGCGGACGACTTCGTCGAAGCCAGCAAGGCCAACAACGCACAGGTGGTGGCCATGAGCACCCTCATGACCCCGACCATGGATAGCATGAAGGCCTCGGTGGACGCCCTGGTGGAGGAGGGCCTCAGGTCCAAGCTCAAGATCATCATCGGAGGCGCTCCCACCTCGCAGGAGTTCGCCGAGGAGATCGGCGCCGACATGCATGCTGTCAACGCCCAGGAGGCGGTGGCCAAGGTAAAGGGGGCGCTGTAAGGAGGGATGGATATGGCAGACAAGATGAATCACATCGAAAGGGCCATGGCGGGACTTACCAACGAGCCAGTGGACAGGCTCCTGGCCTATCCGCTGGCCATGGGCGTTTGCCGCCGGCTGATCAACGGGACCGGAATCACCTATCAGGAGTGGGTCTCCGACCCCAAGAAGTTCGCCCAGGCGTTCATCGACGGGCAGCGCAGGTTCGACTTTGACTTCGCCATAGGCCTGATGGACCTGTCGGTCATGGCCGGCGACCTCGGCGCGCACGTCCGCATGGACGAGCAGAACACCCCGTTCGTGGACGAGCCCTTGATCAAGGACCTCGAAGGCTACGAGAAGCTGGAGGTGCCCAACATCAAGGACCCCAAGACCCGGAGCTATGTCCTGGTGGAGGGGACTGGACTGTTCGTCGACGCACTGGGCAAGGAGGTCGTGACCGCCGCCTTCCTGGAAGGGCCTCTCCTCGCCCTGACACAGACTAGGGGGGCGGAGTTCGTATTCAAGGACATGTATGACAACGAGTCCTCCCGCAAGGCCGTCCATGCCGCTCTTAAGACCATCACTGACTACGACAAGGAGATGGTAAAGGCGTTCGCTCAGAAGAAACCCGCCGGCCTGGTGTGGGACTACCTATGGGGAAGCTACTCCTGCCTCGGCGACACCGAGTACATGGAGTTCGAGGGCGATCACAAATATGCTGGCTGCCTCAATGAGTTGGTCCAGAAGGAGGGGATGGCCAACTGCATCCATAACTGTGCGGACCTGCCGCACCTGGATACCCAGATCAAGAAATGGAAGCCCGCTATATACTCCATGGCCTACTATCCTCTAATCCCCGGCTCGCCGTCGGCCAAGGAGACCATCCAGAAGGGCTATGCTGACGTATCGCTTATCGGCGGCAACATCGATCCACAAGGCTTCGTAAGGTGGAAAACCGAGAAGATGGTGGACATGACCAAGAAGCTGTGCAACGAGGTCATAACTGAGTTGAAGGCCCGCGACCTGGGAGGTCGCTACTGCATCGCCTCCGGATGCGAAGTCCCGCCCGCCCTGTCCACCAAGCTGGAGAACATCCAGGCCTGTGTGGACACCACCAAGCAGTTCGGCACTTTCGCCTGAACTCCCTTCCAAACCTTTTCTTCTTTGTTTTATATATGCTGCAAATCGACGAGAAGCTGTTCGAACCAATACCTTTATCACCCGCTGAAAAAGTTCGGCTACTTGTCTCCGCCTCGGCGGTGACGCGGGAGAGGTAGCGACAGTGGACAAGGACCGCATTCTCAAGGGGCTCGAGCAGGCCGTGGTCACTGGTAGGAAGGACGCATCGATCAGGTACGCCAACAGGGCCCTGAAGAATGAGCTCCCGGCGCTCGAGGCCATCGACTCTGGACTGATAAAGGGCATGATGGTGGTGGGAGACCGTTATTCTGCTCGCAAGATATTTCTGCCCCAGGTCCTCCTGGCAGCCGATGCGATGTACGCGGCCCTGGACCTACTGTTGCCGCATATTCCCAGGGAGGAGTCGTCCAGACGCCTCAATATCGTCATCGGTGTCGTGGAAGGCGACGTGCACGACATCGGGAAGAACATCGTCAAGACGATGTTCACCGCGGCCGGTTTCAACGTGGTCGATCTGGGGAAGGACCGTTCCGATGAGGATTTCGTCAGGGGCGCCAAGGAGCACCATGCACAGGTGGTGGCCATGAGCACCCTCATGACCCCGACCATGGATAGCATGAAGGCCTCGGTGGACGCCCTGGTGGAGGACGGCTGCCGGAAGGGGCTTCACATAATCATCGGGGGCGCTCCCACCTCGCAGGAGTTCGCCGAGGAGATCGGCGCCGACATGCATGCTGTCAACGCCCAGGAGGCGGTGGCCAAGGTCCGTTCTCTTACGAAACGACCGGCGTGAAGAGGCTGTCCAGCGCGTGGCTGTGGCGCTCCTTCGAACAACGCGTTATATAGTGTATTGGCAATAACATTTCGAGGCGTGAGACATGAAGATCGCTCAGATCGCAGGGTTCTTGGGAAGCGGCAAGACCACTTTGCTTATCGAGGTGGCAAAGGTCCTCGTGGAAAGGGGTGAGAAAGTTGCCATCGTGGTCAACGACGTCGGTGAGATCAACGTCGATTTCAAGATCGTCGAAGCTTACGGGCTCAAGGCCAAGGAGCTCTCGGGAGGATGTATCTGCTGCGAGATCGCCGGTAACTTCGCCAACACCCTTTCTCTTCTCTATTCCAACTTCAACCCCGACATCGTTATCGTGGAGCCATCGGGGGTGGCTATACCATGGGGCCTCAAGCGGGCCGCGGAGTACTCCGAGGCGGAGGTACCGGTCACCATAGAGCATGCGCCGGTACTCACGCTGGTGGACGCCACCCGCATCGACACCCTCATGGGCACCGTTCGCCGCCTGGTGGTCACGCAGGTCCGCGAGGCGGATGTGTGCCTCATCAATAAGGTGGACGCGGCCCATGACGGGGGCATCGCCCGGGCAGAGGAGTTGATAAGGTCGGTCAACCCCCACTGCGAGATCATGCGCATATCCACGCACCAGAACAAGGGCGTGAAAGAGGTGGCCGACATCATCGTTGACCGCACCTCGGCCAGGTACGACGAGGCCGTGGAGAGGGCTCTGCTGGAGAAGGAGTATGGGAGCGGATGAACATGGAGGATGAGCACGACGAGGTACACTTGGCCATGCATCGGGAGGCCGACGAGCTGGGCAAGTTCGCCGCCCACCTGGAAGTTCGCTCGCACCGCCCCATGCCTCAAGACGAGGTAGTGCGGTTCCTGGACGAGCTGCTGTATCGGATCACCAAAGAGTGCATGGACCGCGGGGCGGATATGGTCGGGCATGTCAAGGCGTTCCTGAGGTCAGAGGAGGGCGCCATGTCTGCCAGCCTTATAGACATCAAGAAGCGCTCCAATGTCACGCACGATTTCAGCCATGGGGCGACATTCGAGGAGGGGGACCTCACGCTGCACGTCATAGTGCACGGCATATGGGATGATGTAGTGAGGGAATGCTCCGTCGCATCCATGTCCAGAGTGTTCGAGCAGTTCAACATCGAGCATGAGGTCCTGAAGGACCACTATGATACGGAGAGGGGCATTTCCCATCATCTGAAGTGAGAGCATGAGCAGAGACGAGGAACAGGACGGGCCTAGGGACAGCATCGCCCCGGGCTATGCTCAGGCCATGAGAGATCGCGGGTTCAGCTGGAACACGGTAGCCTCCATAAGAAAGATCGCGTGCCCCAATTGCGGGTTCATGTTCTCCCTCACCTATGGAAGGACCATTGCTTGCCGGGGGTGTCCCCAGGCCACCAGGAACTGCCCCAAGGCCAGGTGCGCCAAGTGCGACCACGAGTTCTATATCCAGGAGATGCCCCATGTGGGCAACAAGTACGCGGAGCGCTCAGTGGCTAAACACATGTCCAACATCGAGACGACGTATAACGAGCAGGTGGGGCGAAAAAGGCATCGGTGAGAGTGGCTACTTCCCTCTCTCGAAATAATGCCGGATTATGTTCTTCTCCCCCCTCTTCAACATCTCGAAGGCGGACGAGTGGGACATTCCAGCCAGAGCCGCCAGTTCCCGTACCTCGATGCGCCGGGGATAGTCGAAATAGCCCTTCTCCAGCGCCAGGCGCACGAGCCTCTCCTGCTTACGGGACACCATTGGCCGATCGTCGGCTCGGGCGATGCGAACGATGTCCAGCTCCACCTTGCGGGTGCTGATGGCCCTGATGATGTGGGGGAATGAGCCTTCGCTCCCGGCCAGAAGCTTGAAGTTGGCCCTGCCGTCGCCAGAGGACCAGGCCCGCTCCAGGAAGCAACCTCCCGCCAGGATGGCCCATATGATCCAACAGTCGCTCATGACCACCGAACCGACGATCTGATCACCCTTGGACTGCGAAGCATCCACCACGGTGACGTCCTGGCATTTCCGTATCATAGCGACCGCTTCGTCCACGCTCACATTGGCGGAGGCTATTGTGAAGAGGGCTTGCCCCCCGTTCTTCTGCCAGGGTATGCACTCATAGATGGTGACGGCGCAATCCAAACGGGAAGCCGCGTCGACCATCCAGAAATTCATACCCCTTATCGACAGCTCGGCTTCCATCATGAGGCGGCCGGTAATCGGAACGTCACTAGAAAACCATTTCTGGCAGAGGCGTCATTCGCCAATGCGGATGGGGCTAAATAGCGGCATGTCTTGTTCCAGACATACTGGTACGGGGTGAGTATAATCCCCTCCTTCCTCAATAACCAGCTTACAAATGGTGAGAACATTGAACCTAGGGCTTGGAATCGACACAGGAGGCACTTTCACCGACGCAGCGATATTGGACCTTGACACCAAGAGGGTACTGGTGAAGGCCAAGTCTCCGACCACATATCACGATCTCGCAGTGGGTATAACGGGCGCCATCGACAACGCCCTCGCACAGAAGGCCGTCGATGTCAAGAACATAAAGATGGTGGGGCTCTCCACCACTCTGGCCACCAACTCCATCTTGGAGGGCAGGGGCGGGGAGGTCGGCCTGATAGGCATAGGATGGACGCCCGACAAGGATTGGGAGTTCCCGGCCAAGGTAGCCCGCTACATCAAGGGGGGTTACGATTCCATGGGCGCGCTGGCCGAACGAATGGACGAGGCCGAGGCGGAGAGGGTCATCGACGAGATGTGCCCCCAGGTGGACGCCGTGGTGGTATCGGGCAAGTTCAGCGTCGCCAACCCCGTCCAGGAGAGCACGGTCTGCGGCATGATCGGCCGGAAGTACGGCATTCCGGTGATCATGGCGAGCCATATGACCGCCGAGCTGGGCATATACGAGCGCACCGTGACCGCGGTGCTGAACGCCCGCCTCCTGCCGGTCATCCAGGACTTCCTGAGGTCGGTGGAAAAGGTGCTTGCCGAGCGGCACATAGACGCCACGGTTTACGTCTTCAAGGGGGACGGGGGCCTGATGAGCCTGGGTGTCGCCAAGAACATGCCCGTAGAGACCATCCTGTCCGGGCCGGCGGCGAGCCTGATGGGGGGCATGGCCCTGGCGGGCGTGGACAGCTGCGCGGTAGTGGACGTCGGGGGTACGTCCACTGATATCGCGTACATCGACGAGGGTTTCCCCCGCCTCAATCAGGAGGGCGCCATGGTGGGCAACTGGAGGACCCGGGTCCAGGCCATCGATATCTGGACCGCCGCGCTGGGAGGGGACTCCGTCCTGCGCAATGACGACAAGGGCGATCTGACGCTTGGGCCCGACCGAGTCCTGCCAGTGTCAGTGGCGTCTAGACAATATCCCGTTCTCAAGGAGCGCATGACCGCCCTCAACACCGTCACGTTCTTCGTTACCAGTCGGCCGCCGGCGGCCAATTTCTCCGCCAAGGACCGCAGCGTCTACGAGTTCGTCAGGAAGAACGCCCCCTGCAGCATGCACGACGCACTGAGGGGCATCGACGACGTGGTCTTCGTCAGGGAGCAGCTCATGAGCCTGAAGTCCAGGGGCTTCATCCTGGAGGTGGGATTGTCGCCGACCGATGCCATGACCGTAAGGGGGCAGTTCAAGGATGCGGACCGGGAGGCGGCCGAGCTAGGCTTCAGGATATTCGGTGCCCGAATATCAGAGGAGCCGAGAGAGCTAGCGGACAAGGTCTTCGATCTGGCGGTAACCCGCATAGGTCAGGAGCTGATCAGGAAGGGCATATCGGATATCGGAGCGGAGCTGAACGGCGACCAGGCGCTCAGATCGCTGACCAAGGCGGCAGCGGGCGACGGTACCCTGAAGGACTTTGACATAAAGGCCCGGCCCAGGTATCCCATAGTGGGGGTGGGGGCCCCCGCCCACGTTCTGGTCAAGCCCCTGCAGGAACGCATGGACGGCGAAGTCGTCATCACCGACAACTACGACGTGGGCAATGCAGTGGGAGCGGTGCTCAGCCAGATATCGGAATCCATACTGGTCAAGGTGTATCCGAAGGAGCTCAAGTACGTGGTGGTCGCCCCCGGCTCGTCGCCCATGCT
>DAGU01000102.1:16580-25741 GCA_002498285.1 Methanomassiliicoccus sp. UBA386
CAGGAGATGAAGTTCATCAACTGGATCAACGTCCGCGCCGTGGCTACCGGCCGGCCCAGGCTCAGGGACTGAGCCAAAACCCATTCCAATCAAGGCGGAACAAGGAGGAACAAGCAAAATGGAGGAAGGTAGGTCATCGAGTTCGGGAAGAGGAGCATATTATGGTCTGGGCATCGACACTGGGGGAACATACACCGATGGAGCAATCCTCGATATGCAGACCGGCGAGGTGCTGTGCTCGGCCAAGTCGTTGACGACCCGAAACGATCTGGCGATCGGCATCGGGAACGTCATTGGGAAGTTGGACCCATCGCTCTTCCCATGCATACGCCTCATCGGCATATCATCCACTCTGGCCACCAACTCGGTGGTGGAGGGAAAGGGCTGCCGTGTCGGCCTGATGGTCATCGGCCACGAGGCCCCAGAGAAAATCCCGGTGGACGAGATGGTGCAACTGGACGGCGGGCACAATCTGCAAGGAGAGCAGAGGGCCGAGCTAGACATCGAGGGCGCCAGAGAGTTCGTGGAAGCGATGAGGGAAAAGGTGGACGCCTTCGCCATCTCATCATACCTCAGCGTCCGCAATCCCGAGCACGAGATAGCGGTAAAGGAGCTGATCAAGAGCGAGACGAACCTTCCAGTGGTGTGCGGGCACGAGCTGTCCTCCGCCCTGGGATTCAACGAGAGGACCATCACCGCTGTTCTTAACGCTCGCCTGATCCCCATAATCACGGACCTGATCGCCTCCCTGAAGAAGGTCCAGAAGAGCACGGGCATCAAGGCGCCCCTGATGATAGTGAAAGGGGACGGCTCCCTCATGGATGAATCGGTTGCGAGGGAGAGGCCGGTGGAGACCATCCTTTCCGGACCGGCCGCCTCCATCATCGGCTCCAAGGCCCTCACCGGCCTGAACGACGCAATCATCGTGGACGTCGGCGGGACGACCACTGACATCGGCATCCTGAGGGACGGACGACCAAGGCTTGACCCAGAAGGCGCCACGCTGGGCAACTGGAGGACACGAGTCAAGGCGGTGGACGTCTTCACATCCGGCATCGGTGGGGACTCGCGCATCGTGGTGTCCGGCGGTAAGCTGCACCTCAGCTCGCTTCGCGTCGTCCCATTATGCATCGCCTCATCCACCTGGCCGAGCATTAGGCCGAAGCTGGAGGCGCTCCGTGGCTCCCGCAGCAAATGGGTGCCGTCATACATGGACCTTGACTCGGTGCCGCAAACGACGGAGTTCTATACGTTCAACAGGAGATTCAACGGTGAGCGTCTAGGGCCGGAGCAGGAGAAGGTCCTGGAGCTGGTGGCCCAGGAGCCCCGCTCCCTGTACGAACTGGCCGAACTGCTCAACATGCACCCACTCTCCCTGAA
The DNA here is from genome assembly GCA_002498285.1 of Methanomassiliicoccus sp. UBA386. Taxonomy (GTDB): domain Archaea; phylum Thermoplasmatota; class Thermoplasmata; order Methanomassiliicoccales; family Methanomassiliicoccaceae; genus DTU008. The sequence goes on from DAGU01000102.1 coordinate 17,961, forward strand.
CCTCCGCAAGATGGAGGCCCTCGGCATGATCCTTCGCATAGGGCTCACCCCCACGGACATGCTGCACGCCGAAGGCTCCTACGTGGAATACGACGCGGAAGCGTCCCGCCTGGCGGTGGAGATCCAGGCTGCCAACGCCGAGATGGAGGCGGCAGACCTCGTAACGACCGCCAAACGCATGGTCATCGAGAAGATCGCCACCGAGGTCTTCAAGAAGCTCATCTACGAGGAGGCGGGCGAGGGGAAGATGTGCGACATCGCCAACAACCTGGTCGACAACATGATAAGGGGCACCGGCAGGAGGGACTTCGCCGCCGATATTCGACTCAACAAGCCCATCATCGGCATCGGCGCCCCGGTGGGCGCGTACCTGCCGGGAGTGGCCGACATATTCCACACCGATCTGATGCTGCCGAGGGACAGCGGCATCGGGAATGCCGCCGGGGCCGTGTCGGGCAACGTCATGGAGACCATGGAGATGCTCATCAAGCCCCGGAAGGGGATGGGCACCATGGAGAACCCGCCCTGCACGCTCCACTGGATGCAAGAAAAGAAGGACTTCGAGAGCCTGGAAGAAGCGCTTGCGTACGCACGGGCAGAAGGAGGCCGACTGGTCAAGGAGATAGCCATCGCCGCCGGGGCCGATACGGTGGAGCTTATCGTCGACAACCATCGGAAGGAGGCCGCCCTGGACCGCGGATGGGGCTCCAACGTCCTGCTGGAGGTGAAGCTGACCATCACCGCGGTGGGAAAGCCCCGCCTATACTTCGAGGAGTGCCGATGAGCCATATCAACGTGGTCATGTGCTCCGGCTTCTCGCCATCCTCCCGCATGGTGCGCAAGGCGCTGAGGAGAGTGGCAGAGAAGACGAGCATTAAGGTTATCTCGGTGTGCCCTCCGGGCGCCGGCCTATCCAAGTACATGGAGGAGATCGCTTCTCTGGACCCGTCGCGCACCATCGTGGTGGAGGGATGCGACGGCTGCTGCGGCAGCATGGGCCTCATGATGCAGGGCTTCACCGCATCCAGGACGGTGGTCATGGAGAAGGTCTCGAGCGTCGACGACAAGGCGGTCGATAGGGCCGAGCAGGCCATCCTGGCCACCCTGAAGGAGATGACCGAATGAGAGTGGCGGTGATCGTGTGCGGGGCGAACGCCGAACGCGCCATGATCATGGAGCGCGCAGTGGAGCTGTATTCGAAGAAGTACTTCGACCGCATCATCCAGTTCTCCGCTTGCACGGTGGCGCCGTCCCCTCTTATTCTAGAGATGAGCGGCGTGGACGCCAAGCACACCGTGTCGGTCAACGCCTGCCGGAACCGTTGCGCCGACCTCATCCTGAAGAGGGTTGGAGTGGAGCCGCGCGTGTCGGTGATCATGGACGATGTCATCGACCGCCCCCTGGGCAAGTGCGAGAGCTGCACCGCCTTCTCCTTCCCCGACGTCACTGAAGAAGAGGCGAAGAAGATGGCGGAGGCCATGGGCCAGGCGGTTGAGGAAGCTTCCAAGGACTAGCCGAGGGAGCCGATGTCCTCGCCGCGGATGGAGCAGCGCAGCGCCATGCTCTGGCGGGTCAGCGACTTGATGTTGTCCGGCGTGATCCTCGCGAGCACCGGCATGGTATTGGGGAAGGTCCTCTCGAACTCCTTCAGCAGGTAAGGGTTGGCGGCGCCGGAGCGCTTCAGCTCCTCCAGACTCCAATTGTCAGCGAGGTTGTTCACTCCCTCCATCCCCCCCTTGTGGAACACCTCTGCCAGAACAGATGTTACCACGGTGTTGTCCGAGATGATGGCAAACTCCGCCTCCCTCAAGGCGTACTCGTTCCCGTTGAACGATACGGTGAGGCCGTCCCCTTCGCGGACCAGCTGGAACGCCTGCGTGTCCGTGATGGAGTCCCCTATGTAGCAGGTGTCCTCCAGGCCGATGCCCGATCGCCGGCGGATGTCCAACACCGCGGAGGCCTTCTCCTCCCCGCCCAGCGGATTGACGTCCAGTATGAAACGGTATGCGGAGAGGTCGGTGAGCTCCTCCCAGAAGATCTCGTCCAACCGCCGGACCACGTCCAGGTCCTGGGGCGCCAGGTCGTCGAGGGAACTCGCGCCTTCCGGGATCTTGGGGAGGTTCATGCGGGCGATCTCACGGGCGGTGTTCTTGAGTATCTCTGCCTCGTGCGGATCCATCTTCACCGAGTCCATCTCCAGCGCGGTGCAGTAGACGTTCTCCATCGGGAACCCGATGGCGTCGCACAACGCGGTGATGTAGTGCTCGTACGAGGTGGCGACGATGAAAGGGGTCATGAACTCCTGGACGAAGCGCATCGTCTTCCTGGCCCCGGGGACGGTGAGTATGTTGCGGCGGGAGAAGTCCAGCATGACGGTGTCCGTGACCCCGTAGGCCCTTAGGAACGGCAGTATCAGGCGGAGGGTGTCCCCGGCCTTGTAGTTGGGGCGCTGCACGATGTCAGAGAGGATGTCGTCATATCGGGACACCACCTTGAACAGCTCGCTGCCGTTCTCGATGTATTCCGAACACATCTCGTACGCGTTGTCGTTCAGTGTGATAGGCCCCTCCCCGTTGGAGATGAACTGCCTCCATCCGTCGTTGAGCCCTTCCTCGAGACCTTCGAAGTCCATGTCTATGCCTCCCCGCGTGCGGGCCCCAGCCGACCGCCGTGGCGACGCCGGACCGAAACCTTGCCCTGCCGTTCGAGACCTGTACTGATCATGTGAACCTTTCTCCTGTTCGCGTCCAACTCCGCGCCATCAACGCCAGGGGGCAACTCACATCACCTTGGCGAAGCGGCGAAGGAACCTCTCGTCCGGATATCCTTCCCGGCCGTAGGATGCCACGCTCAGGGCCGCCGCGGCCGAGCCGATCTCTCCACACACTTCCAGCGTGGCGCCGTCGAGGTAGCCGGCCAGGAAGCCGGCCGCATACACGTCCCCGGCGCCAGTGGCGTCCTTGACCACTGTCCGCTTGGCCGGGACGGCGATCTCGCTGTTGCGCGAGACGATGAGCGAACCGCCCCCTCCGCGGGTGCACACCACCACTCGAGGACCGGAATCAAGCAACACCCTGGCACCCTCTTCGGGGCCTTTTCCGGTGAGCAGTTCCATCTCGTTGGAGTTGAGGAACAAGATGCGTGTCCTCTCCAGTATGGGCGCCAGTTGCTTCATGCCCCGGCGGGCGTACAGTTCCCCAGGCGAGAACGACACGTACACGTCATCGTCCAAGTATTCCAGCAGCATCTTCTGGGACGCCAAGGCGCTGTCGGCCGCGAAGGACCCCATGTGGACAAACCTCGCGTCGTTCAGGAACTCGATGTCCTCCTCGGAGTAGGAGAACAGGTCGTTGGCGTTCGGCAGCACGAGGAGCGAGCGGTCGCCGTCCGCCAGCAGGGAAAGGCATTTGCCGCTGCGCTTGTGCCTCTTGATCCTGGTGAGATCGACACCGCCCATGGACGATTGGATGAACTTACCCTCCTCGTCCTTTCCTATCACGCCGAGGAAGGCGGTCCTGTAGCCCATGCGGGAGAGCGCGTACACCGTGTTGGCGGCCGAACCCCCTCCGCTGCGGCCCATCAGCTGGCCGGAGCGCGACACTTCGCTCAACAGCTCGCGGAACGCCTCCTCGGTACCGTAGGTCTTGCTCCCGGGCGTTATCTCCATGGCGCCGAAGCGCAGGGAGGGGACCTCGTACAGGAGGTCGACGTTAAGCGCACCAACACCCACCACGTCCATGTAACACGCCTATGGAGATTATGTTTAAAAATGGTTGGTGCGGCCAGGGACGCTCAGAACAGATGCTCTTCCGTGAGAGTGGCCGGCCCGCCCACCGAGCATTCCAGCGTCTCGATCCCCAGCCTCGCCATCCTCTTCCGGATCTGGGGAACATCGGAACGGTGGCAGTTGATGTACACGGTGGCCCCAGTGTCGATGGAGAAATAGCAGCGCAGCCCGTCCTTCCGCATGGCCTTGACCTCCAGGATCACGCGCACGGTCTCCGGCATCCATAGGATCATCTCGTCCGCTCCGGTCATGGTGATGCCGTGGAGCAGCAGGGTGTCGGTCTCGGCCTGACGCCCGATCTCGTCCACGTCCCCCTTGCGGACAGCATCCTCCATCCGCTCCAGCGCCGACGGCACGTACTCCAGCCGGGCCTTGAAGAACGGGGACGACAGCACCTCGCGGTGCGCCAGGTCGGTGGTCTTGAGCGCGGGGACCAGGGCGCACACGATGGCCAGATCGATATCGTCCGGATGCGGTATCCGCCTCGATATGGAGTCCCGGTCTCCGTGGCCGGCGTACCAGCGCGAGAAGCCCCCGGTGACGGCCCTCGCCGCCGAGCCAGCCCCCCGGCGGGCGAAGCGGGAGAGTTCCTCGAGCGATAGCTCCAGCCCCAGCGCCGCCGCGGCCGCCACGGCCAGCGCGGCGAAGCCGGACGCCGATGCTCCCAGGCCGATGTTTGACGGGAAGTCGTTCACGGTGCGCATGCGCATGCCCGTCCGCCCTCCGGCCTCCTCGCCCAGGGCGTCCACCACATCGAGGATGCGCTCCATCTCCTCCCTGGAGGCGGGACGGTCGCCGATCCATGCGCCATCATCCGCGTGGCCGAACTCCACGGTGGTGTGCGTCCTGAGCGGCGCCGTGCACACCGAGATCGAGTCATGGAACGGCAAGCGCAGCCGTTCGTCCCTCAGTCCGTGGTACTTGACCAGGCCCTGTATGGGATGGGCGACCGCGGATGCTTTCATACGTCGAAAAGCACGGTTATGGACGGTTCGTCCTCGTTCACCTGCAGTTCATGGTACGTGACGGCCTTTATCTCGCTCTTGGGAGAGTGCTTCTCGGGATCATACTCCTCGCCCCAGGCCTTGCACTCCAGGCGGTTCTCGAGGAGAGCGACGTCGAACCTGCCAAGGACGAGCCCCTTTGCGTCGAAGATGAACAACACCTCGGAGAGGAAGTTATACAGCAGCTCCTCGAGGTCCGCGCCCTCCACCGCAATGCCCACCTCCTCGATCAGGCGGGCGGAGGAGGCGTCGACTATCTGGTCCATCATGGCGTAGGCGGCGTTCTCGAAACATTCCTTCAAAGTGCGGCCGTACGCCTTGACCATCAGGTCGGCGGTGTGCTCCAGTACCTCGTACCTCATGATAGCATGCCATCGTACCGCCCTGATAAAATAGTTGGCCGCTCCCTTCCCGCGCCCGCGGACGTAGTAGAATTAAAATCGGGGACCGCTCATCATCCGGGGCATGCGCATTCTGATCATCGGGTGCGGCTCCATCGGCAGCGTTCTGGCCAAGGCGGTCCACGACATGCCGGAGGTGGACAAGCTCTACGTCACGGACATGAGCGCAGACTACGCCCGCCACCTGGTGGACAGCCTGGAAAAGGCCGAGTACGTGAGCGGTAAGAGCGAGCAGCTGTGCAAGACCCTCACCGAGGTCGATCTGGCAGTGGAGGCGGCCAGCCAGGAGGCCGCGGCCAGGTACGTTCCGTTCGTTCTGGAGAACGGCGTGGATGTCATGGTGATGTCGGTCGGGGCGTTCACGGACGACCAGTTCAGGGAAAGATGCTTCACCCTGGCCAAGAAGCACCGCTCCCGAATCTATGTGCCTTCCGGAGCGATCTGCGGCACCGACGGCCTCCGCGCCGCCGCCTCAGCAGGCATCTCGGAGGTCCATCTCACCACGAGGAAAGGGCCCAAGGGCCTGAGGGGAGCGCCCGGCCTGGCCATGCGCGGCATCGATGTCGATTCGCTCACCGAGGCCACCGTGGTGTTCGAGGGGAGCGCCCGCGACGCGACCGTTCAGTTCCCCAAGAACCTCAACGTGGCGGCGACCATATCTCTTCTGGGAGTGGGCTTTGAACAGACGCGTGTCACCATCATATGCGATCCGGCGGCCGAACGAAACTCCCACACCCTGACGGTGAAGGGCGACTTCGGCGAGCTGAGGTCGGAGACGCAGAACGTGCCGTCGCCCATCAACCCGGCGACCTCGTACCTGGCCGCCCTGTCGGCCATCGCGGCCATCAGGCGCATACTGGGAAATGTCTGGATAGGCGTTTGAGCCCGCGTGCCGGACATCGTGGCGACGCGATGACCGGCACGACGCCAGCGGTGCGCACCGCTCGAAGGTCCATTGCAACAGCATATCTTGTCACAGAAGCCAGGGCCGGATCAGGCAGGAAAACCAGCCAAGAATTGTCGGAAAATAGCCGCATTCGAGTCCGCTGCCATGTCCGAAAGGACATGAACTGATGAAGGAAACAAAAGAAGACGCCCCGAAGGGCGAAGGTGTTTTTACTTCTTCTTCGCCGGGGCCTTCTTGGCGGCGGGCTTGGCGGCCTCAGGCTTCTTAGCAGGAGCCTTCGCAGCCGGCTTCTTGGCGGGCGCCTTGGCCTCCTTCGCCGGAGCCTTGGGGGCAGCCTTCTTGGGAGCAGGCTCCTCGGCCTCTTCCTCCTCAGCCTCTTCCTCCTCGGCCTCCTCGTAGTCGAGGAAGTCCAGCATGGCCTCCTCCAGGTCGGCCAGCATCTCCATGGCCTCGTCCTTCTTGTCCTTCTCCAGGAGGTCGAGGGCCTCGGAGATCATGTCCAGCATGCTTTCCAGTTCGTTGTCGAGATCCTCAAAGGCAGTGCCTAGTGTAACCATATGAATCACCGGGTTTCTTGCTCTATCACGTTACACTCCTTTTTATTATTTAAAAAATTGTGATTGCTCCAAAATAATGTGAAGGGACGTGCGTCCACCCGAGGGGACGCCGTGCCGCTGGAGACCTAACTAGGGAGCGGCGCCGACCAGGTTGTAAAAATTATATAATGAGCTGTCGATGGGCATCGCCGAGTGGGTGATTATGAAGAGTATCGGCTGGTTCACGACCGCCAGGGGCCCAGGCTCTTATGGGCTTTTCAAGACCATGATGGACCGCATAGGAAGCGGCGACATCGATGCCGAGATCTCGTTCGTCTTCATCAACCGTGAGATCAAGGGAAATGAATGCCGCAGGAAGCTGGTCGAGATGGCCGAGGCGAACAACATTCCGGTGATCATCTTCCCGTCCGACTCGTTCCGGCCGGACCTCAAGGCCAGCGATATGAATGCGTGGCGGGACGCCTACGGAGAGGGCCTAAGGGAGCGCATCGCCCCTTACGCCATGGACCTGGGCGTGCTGGCCGGCTACATGCTCATCGTGGACCCGGAGACCTGCCGCCAGCATCTGCTGATCAACCTCCATCCCGCCCTCCCAGACACCTACAAGGGGACGTGGAACGAGATCGTGGTCAAGGTAGCCGAGAGCTCCGACGCCTCCTATGGCGCCACGGTGCACCTGTGCAGCCCGGTGCTGGACTGCGGCGCCCCCATCGCCTTCGACTCGTTCCCGGTCGACGACCTGAGAGGGAGCGTGTCCAGGGAAGAGCTGGCCCAGGCGATAAGGCAGAGGGAGGTGGAGCGCGAGGTGCCGTTGCTCATGGAGGCGCTGAAGCTGCTCGTCAGCGACGAGGTCGTGGTGCGGGGCGAGGAGCTTTTCGATCGCCGGGGCCGCAAGCTCGAGGGGCCGGCCGATCTGTCCGAACAGGTATCGGCCGCGGTCGAGCAAGCGTAAGTATAAACCGCCTCTCGACGCTCACCGTCCAGTGAGTCAATGAATCGAGTCCAGCGCATATTCTCTAGAATCGAAGAGCCTGTCGACGCTATCCTTCTGATGAGTTCCGAGGAGCCCCTCCTCGATGTTTCCTTCTTCTACGCCACCGGCATCAAGGGCGGCCTGTTCGAGGA
>DAGU01000102.1:25949-30027 GCA_002498285.1 Methanomassiliicoccus sp. UBA386
GGGCCGAGCGCGACGCCATGCTGGCCGAGGCCCTGCGCGGGGTGGGGCGCCTGGGCATCAACGCGCCGGGCATCACCCATGCCAACGCCATGCTGGTGAAGAAGGCGGTGCCGCACGTGCAGCTTACGGACGTCGGCGATGCCGTAAAGGCGGCCCGACTGGTCAAGGATGAGGAGGAGATCAAGGCCATACGTAAAGCGTGCGAGATCGCCTCCAAGGTGGGCGACAAGATCCCTTCCATCCTGAAGGAGGGGATAGGCGAGAGCGAGATGGGGGCCGAGCTGGCATACCGCATGCAGAGACTTGGCGCCACTTCGGTGTCGTTCGAGACCATATCGGCCTTCGGACCCGGTTCGGCGGAGCCTCACTATCTTCCGGGCGATAGAAAGCTCCGTCCCGGCGAGCCTGCCCTGTTCGACTTCGGATGCAAGTACGACCGGTACTGCTCGGACATCACCCGCACGTACTTCCTAGGCTCCGTTCCGAAGAAGTTCGAACGCGTGTACCAGGTGGTGCTGGAGGCGCAGCAGAAGGCGCTGGAGGTCATCAGGGCCGGTGCCAAGGGGCGCGATGTGGACGCCGCAGCGCGGGAGCACATCGAACTCTCCGGCTTCCCCGGAGGTCTGATCCACTCCGTCGGCCACGGCCTCGGACTGTCGGTCCACGACGGCGGCAGGATGGCGCCCAATGACGACCTCGTCCTGGAGGAGAACATGGTCATGACGGTCGAGCCAGGCATATACATACCTGGCGAGGGCGGCGTGCGCATCGAGGATGATGTCCGCGTCACCAAGGACGGCTACGAGATGCTGACCTCGGCAGACAAGCGGCTCAGGGCGGTGTGAGCGTGCGCGACGTCCTGCTCAAGGCGGTCGAGAGAATGAGAGACCTGGGGGCGGAGTTCTGCGACGCCCGGTTCCAGGACAGTGCCGACCTCGTGATCCGCGTGTCCAACGGCGAGGTTCGCACGCTCACCGACGCCCGCCTGTCCGGCTTCGGCCTGCGGGCCCGGATCGGCGGCGCGTGGGGCTACTCGTCCGTAGTGGCAGGTGACGGCGGCAAGGTCCTTGACGCAGCCGCCCGGGCCGTTCGCTCCGCCAGGGCAGGCGCCGCTCCCGGAAGGCCGATACAGGAAGGAAAAGCGGTGACAGGTCATTTTCCGGCACGGGCCAAGGTGCATCCTTCCGACGTGCCGGTGGAGGACAAGCTGACCATGGCGAGAGAGCTGGACGCCGCGCAGCGGACCTCGGACAAGGTGGTGAACACCAACGCGGCCTACGTTGAGGAGGTCAAGAAGACCGCCCTGGTCAACTCGCTGGGCGCCGACCTTGACTGGGAGGACGTGCGCCTGCGCATGGTGGCGTCCGCCGTGGCGGCCGACGCCGGAAGAAGGGAGATGTACCATGAGTTCATGGACGGCACCGGCGGGATGGAAGTGCTCAGGAAGAGGGAGCTGAATGAGATGGGTTCGGCCGCCGCCAGGGAGGCCGTGGCCATGTTGGCCGGGATAAAACCGCCGTCCGGCCGCATCACCTGCATCACCGATCCTGTGATATCTGGCCTGCTGGCCCACGAGGTCATGGGACATGCGTCGGAGGCCGACGAGGTCGTGAAGAGGCGTTCGTTCCTCACCGACAAGGTCGGCCAGGCCGTCGCGAACGAGCAGATCACCATGGTGGACGACGGCTCGGTGGAAGGCGCACACGGCTCCATACGGTTCGATGACGAGGGGACGCCGTCATCGCGCACGGTCATCATCAAGGATGGCGTGTACAACGGGTACATGCACTCCCTGGAGACGGCGGCTGAACTGGATGCCGCGCCGACCGGCAACGCGCGGGCGCAGGACTTCGGCCGCCGCATGTGGGTGCGCATGACCAACACCTTCTTCGAGGCGGGCGAATGGACGCTCGAGGAGATGATCGAGGACGTGAAGTTCGGGGTCATCACCGACCGCATGATCAACGGCATGGAGGACCCGGTGGGCGGGGGCTTCGAGGCCAAGGCCCTCCGAGGTTTCCTGGTCGAGAACGGACGGATCACCAGACCGGTGCGATCCTTCACCCTAACCGGCAAGGCATTGGACATTCTCAGAACGACGGACGCCGTGGGCGACCGCGTCCAGCTGGACGCCGGCATGTGCGGCAAGGGCTCCGAGGACTGGGTGTCGGTGTCGTCGGGCGGACCGTACTGTCGCTCGCAGATCATCGTGGGAGGTGACTGAATGGACCTTCGCGAACTGACCGACAGGGCGCTCAAGGCTTGCCAGGATGCTTCGCAGGCCGAGGTGTTCGCCGCCTCCGGACGGACCGTCAGCGTGTATCTCGATGACGGACGCATAAAGAACGTTGAAGAGAAGGAGGATATCGGCCTTTCGGTGCGGGTGCTGAAAGGACGGCGCGTGGGACAGGCCTCCTCGACCTGCGCCACCGTCGAGGATGCTGAACGCTGTGCGCGAGCGGCATTGAGGCTCGCCGACCTCGCCCCGGCGTCGAAGAGCTTCGACCGGTTACCATCACCTGCACGGGCGACCCTGGCACCGAACAACTGGGATCCTCTTGTTGCAGAGCTTGACGGAAGCACGCTCGGTGAGCTGGCATCAGCCGTGGCGGGCGCCGCCGAGGGCCGGGGGGTGAAAGTGCCAAAGGGCATGGTCCGCGGCGGAGGGGTGGAGACGCTGGTTCGAAACACCAATGGTGTCGACGCCGAGAACCGTTACACCTTGGTATTCGCCGACTTCTCGTCCATGACCTCCGGGCCCAATCCGGGCGAGGGAGTGGCATCGTACACCTCACCCTGGCTGGAAGGCCTCGACCCTTATTGCATGGGCGCCTCCCTGGCCGAGCAGGCCAAGGCGGCCGCCGGAGCGTCATCGCTGCCATCGTCGCTCCAACTTCCGGTGTTCATCGTTCCCTCTGAACTGGGGAGCATGCTGGACTCCCTGGTCGGAACAGCAGCGAGCGCCGACCTCGTGCAGCGCAAGCGGAGCCCGTGGGCCGGAAAGCTGGGTGAACGTGTCGCCTCTTCCGAGATCACTATCGTTGACGATCCTGGCGACCCAAGGGCGGTGCTGTCGGCGCCATACGACGACGAGGGCGTGCCGACCGCCGTGCGGCCGGTGGTGGAGAACGGCGTCCTTCGTTCGTACCTATACGATGCCTACGCTTCCTCGGTCGAGGGGCGAGCGCCATCGGGCAACGGGCTGCGCAGGGGGCCGCACAACTCCCAGTACGTGTTCCGCGGCAATGTATCGCCGGGTCACTTCAACCTAGTGGTCTCGCCCGGAAGCCAGAGCCGGGAGCGGATGCTATCCTCGTTCGACCGCTGCGTGCTCATAGAGAAGTTCTCCAGCCCCGACGTGAACCCGGTGACTGGGGCCTTCGCCCTGGAGGTCCGCCTGGGCCATGTGCTCGATCATGGCTCGGTGGAGCGGTCGTTCAGGCATGCGCTGCTCGTCGGAAACCTGGTGGAGGGGCTGAAGAACGTGGTGGCGATCGGCCGAGACGTTGAGGTGGTCCGCTCGACCATCCTGCCCACCATCGGCATGGAGGGGATAGAGGTCGTAGGGGGCGACTGAGATCCAAGCGCTGGACGCGAAAGAGCACCCTACTCTCTAATCCAGGCGATGTTGGTCTCCATGATGCCGAACTGCACCTCGCCGCTGTGGCCGGACATCCGGGCGGCGTACGGGAAGTTATGCACGGGTTCGACGAACTGCTCCGTCTGAACGTTGCCGTTGTCCTTGACCTCGATGCGCTGGAAACGAACCAGCCTCCTATCTCCGAACTTGGTGGGGACCAATTCCTCGCCCATCCGCGTGCCGTCGGCTCGCACCGACCATCCGGCCAGCACGCCGCCGATGTCGGCCAGGTCGGTGCCGTCGTAGGGGAACTTCACCCGGGCGCGCTTGAGGAACGGCACGCCCTTGGGCAGGATGTCGACTATGTACTCGTCGTTCTTTACTCGAACGACCTTGATGGCCATGATGCCCTGCACATTGGCCGTGCCCACGTTGCCAACGACCGAATAGATGACGTGGTCCCCTTTCTTCAGCAGCGTCTCGTCGGCCATGCTCATA
>DAGU01000102.1:30211-30850 GCA_002498285.1 Methanomassiliicoccus sp. UBA386
CGGCCTACAGGCGTCACTTCCGAGATCGCTTCCGGCCGTCCGTCCTTACTTACGGGAGTCGGCCCGTAGAAGACGCATAGCGCCTTCCCCTGAGGCCAGTACGCAACCTCGCCCGGCTCCAGTACCTTCTGTCCGTTCTCCAGCCCGGCGTCGACCGGAACCTCGAAGTAGATCTCCTCGCCCCACGCGTTCGTCCTGGCCTCGAACGGAGCGGCCAGCCAAATGGCGTTGGCGGCGTCGGTGTCGTTGAGCTCGACCTCGAAATCGTGCTCGCCGATCATGAGAAGGATGCGCTTGTTCATGTTCCCGTACGATGAAACGGATACGCTAGTTATTACTTTCTCGGCTGCCGGGCGTTGAGGGCGCATGCCGATCCCATTAGGAGGCGGGGGGACGTTCGCCGCCATGAGGTCGGCGGAGCCCACGCGCTCGAGGGACTGCTGCGCAACCATAGTGCCATGCGTGCTCCATGCACATCGTCAAGTGGATATATTAGGCCCATGTGCAAAAAAGATGAGAGAAAAGATGGGATGGGAAAGAAGTTTATTTGCGCTCGAAGAGGGCGCGGATCTCCTTGCCGACCTTTTCGATCTGCTTGTCCGCTTCCTCGGCCTCGAGCTTCTTCATGTTCGCCAGGTC
>DAGU01000082.1:0-9758 GCA_002498285.1 Methanomassiliicoccus sp. UBA386
GCGGCTGGACTGGTACCTGTTCCGACTGTCGGGCGACGGACTGGGCACGATGGAGCGCTGATCACGGCTTGGCGTACTTCGACTCCTCGATGCGGCGCTGGAGCAGTTCGTCCTCATCGATGAGCGTCTCTTCCTTCCTCTCTTCCCTCTGCTTAGCAGGCGGATCGCCCCATACGAACAGCGGGGTCAGCTTTCCGCACACGGAGCAGCGCCTGATCCTGACCACGAGCAGGTTGATCCCGAACAGGCTGGGGGCGAAGAGCTCGCCGCACCTTCGGCAGCGTCGAATGCTGACCATAAATCCTCAATAGGAATATCGCTTATAATCCTGACTCGCTGATTGTCGCTCAGATGTTCTCCATTGGCGGCCACAGGTCGCTCCCGAGCTCGCTCCTGAGTCGAGCGTGCAGATCGAGAACCATCCGCTCGTTGATCATCTTTAGTTCGTCTCCGCACTGTCGGATGACATCCGGGGTGATCATACCTCTGATCAATAGCCCGCCCATGTAGTCGTCGGTGAGGCTCTGGATATCCTCCTGCATGGAGCTAACGATCGCCTGGATTTCCTCCGAGGATCTAACCTTCGGCCCTTCGGGCGTGGGATAGACCTTCAGCAGGTCCTCTGCGCAGGTAGTGATCATATCCTTCACTGAGATAGCAAGTTGCTGCATGAAATCCGTATCGGCCATCGTATCTCCTTCCTTTAATCGAGGCTTTCCGGCGTAGTGTCGGGCCCTCGAGTTCGTCGACAGGGGCGTGAGGATCTCAACGGTTTTTAAGTTATCAGCGAAACTGATGAGGTATATCTCCATGCGCCTTGACCTTATCTGGGCAGCGATATCCTCGTTCGCCCAGGACCTGGGAGCCCATTGCGGGCGATCGTCACGACGGGCTCGATGAGCGCTCTAGAACCTTGCAACGGCCAATGGAGCAATATCATGCTTGCCCAGCTAGGCTCGCCAAGCTTGGCTTGGAAGGGGGGGGGAACAATGGCGACCAAGACAAAGGTGGAAGAGATGGTAAAGGTCAAGGACAAGCTGCTCGGGATAAGGAGGTCGAACGCGATGTCGAAACGGAATCAAAGGCCTCCTGGAAGACAAGAATGTCGAGAAGAAGATCATCAAGGAAAAGATCTGAGAGCAAGGCCCAAATCCATTCCCAGTTTTTCTATCGGGCCGAATGGACAAAATATGTTCTCGACCTCGAGGATGGTCACCACTAAATATTTCAGACGCTGAGATCTCCTTGCTAGGGGACAAGGCGATATTGAGCCATTTCATCTCGTTTTCGTCATCGTCGTCCTCACCATGTCGCAACTGCATATCATGGCCTAGCAGACGCCATGAACCGGCCACGGGTCGACCGCTATTGCACCAACGATTTGCCGGGAGGTACGGATGGGACGCACTTCCTCCGGCTGGCTGGACTTAGAGTAGTCTAATCGACCTCCATCGCCCTCTCGCCGATATAGGTGATGCGCAGTCGAGGGTGGAAATAGAGAAGGGGTTTCGAGCGGGCTCACTTCCTGCGCCAGCGCAGGAACCCTACCACACCGGCCAGTACCGCCGCGATCGCAACGACCGCGATGATGACTGTGCCCATATCGCCGGACGGAGCGACCGTGGCCTTGGATGCTTCGATGGTCTCGAGGTCGAGCCCCAGTCCGTCGACGGCGACGCTCTTCGTCAGGCTCTCGATGCCCTCGCCGCTCACGGTCAGGTTATGATCCCCACGCGAGGTCATGATGACGAACTTGCCGTCAGCGTCAGTGGTCGCCGAGGTCGCGTTGTCCAGCATCACCGTGATGCCGGCCAGACCGTTGCCCTCAGCGCCGACGGGGATGTGCCGGGGACGATGGTGGAGCGCGACACTGTCGCAACTCCCTGGCCGATACTGGTCCAGGTGACGCCTTGCTGATCCGCATCCGTCAAGTGGCGGCTCAAGGCCCGCCCTTGAGGTACTTCAGTCTTTCTAGGCGTTCTGAGGGCGCTTCTTCCAGCTGACCTCTTTGGAATGTCCTGATGTTATAGCTCTCCCGATATTCTATATAGTCCAGGTAGAGCCGGATCGCGGCCATGATGAACTCGGATCTGGACCTATAACGCCGGTGATCCACCCAATAATCAATATCGTCGACTATCTGGGTGGGGACCCTGAGATTCACTATGCGGGTCCTTTGCTTCTCCTCCGCGTCCGCAGCTGGCCCTTTCTCCATGGCTCTCGAACGTTGTCCACTGGCGTGCATCTCCTCTTCACTTGGTTCCGTTCTCATCCTATCCTTCTCTTTAGCAGATCCCCTTACAGAGTTTCCTGGACGATGAGCTCTTGCCGCCGAGCTGGCATTTGAGCCATCAGCCTCCTTCGCATGATCGCTCTGAGTGAGAACACTTCCTTCTCCAGACCTTTTCTTCGCGTTGATTTTCTCGGCCATGGCCGTCCCCAACCTATCTTGACTAGCATCCCTTAGAGCTACTAACTAGTATCTGTATTACATATGTATAGGCTATTGTAACCCATTCGTAAGCAATATATTAGTAATTCTGTCACATTCTGGGCAATCGTAAAGTGACCAAAGATCATTGTGACCTCTTAGCTCCGACAGAGCGGTCAACGATGTCAATGCCGAAGGGGGACTAGTGGTGAGTGAGGAGTCAAAGGCAAGCGTATTTCGTCTGATCGAGGGAGGAGAGGCTGACCGTATCCCAGTCGCCCCTCCTTTTCAGGGCTACTGGACGTTAGGCATCGAAGGGATCCCGGTCATCGAATCCATTAGAAAACCGAAGCTGGCGGCCAAGGCCCAGATGGAGATGGCTTCGAGATGTGGATTCGATGCCATGGAGGCGTCGTGGGATTGGCTCTCCCCCGTGGAGATGTTCGGATGCAAGGTACGCGTGCCAGTGAATGGCGAGATCGTGACCAAGACGCGTCTCATCACCGGACCGGAATCCCTCAAGAATCTGGAGCTCCCCGACCCTCAACAGGACTACCGGGCCCTGAGCTCTGCAAGATCTGCTGAACTGATCGTATCGAAGATGGGCAGGGAGATGTTCCTATACTCCACCATTTGCTGTCCGTTCACGCTCGTGGGTGAGATGCGTGGCGTTGAAGCGCTCCTCCTCGATCTCATCATGCAACCGGACTTCGCACAGGATATGCTTGAGATGGCCACGGACGTGATCCAGGAATACTGTCGATCCATATGCAAGACGGGCGTGGATGGTGTCATCCTGTGCGATCCGACCGCATCCGGCTCGCTGGTCAGCCCCATGGAGTTCCGGGACTACTCCCGCCCATATATGAAGAGGTGCATGGAGGTCGTACGCCTAGAGGGATGCGTTCCCATGGCGCACATCTGCGGGGACACATCCGAACTTATGGAGATCATCGCCGACATGGGCACCAGCATATTCTCCCTCGACAGCTCGGTGGATCCGCAGCGCGTCACCGACCATGTGAGGAAGCGCATGACCTTTCTGGGAAACGTGAACTCACAGATGATGTTCAAGCGGAGCCCTCAGGAAGCATTTGCGGAGTCTGTCAAATGCATCGAGCGTGCCGAGAATATGCGATTGATCCTGGGGCTGGGAGATGACATCGTCACTGGAACTCCGGTGGACAACATCAGGGCGATGAGAAACGCCTCGGACAGCTTCTTGTCGAAGGAATGAACCGTACGATCGACCGGCACCAGTCCAATATTTTTGCCTGAGATCAGTGCTATAACGTGCTCCATAGATGGCAGTCTCTTCAGGACTGCCCAAAACCCTCGTCGCGTTTGGCCGTCTAGAGTCCGCCGAGGATGAACGCCAGATCCATCTGGCCGACCACAACGATTCTTCTGCAGAATAATCCATTGGATTCTTTTCATATATATGACATTTGTATTACAGACGCACTACAATAGTATGCTGTAAGTCAATTGGGAGTTCATATCAAAGCATGCTATTGTCACAGGAGGATATCGATGGCAAATGAGGAGAGTAGCGGAGGACTGAGCCGGTCCATCGGACCATTGCGGCTCTTCGTCCTGGGTACAGCATCCATCGTAGGCCCGTGGCTGGTGATGACCAATTGGTGGATCTCACTGACTGGATCATCGATCGCACTGGCGTTCTTCGTTCTTGGCTTGCTTTGCATACCCATCGGATTGGTGTTCGGAGAGCTGACGGCGATGTTCCCTCAAGCAGGGGGCTCGTCCGTATATATCGAGAAAGCATTTTCGCGCAAGGTCGCATATTGGTTCAGCTGGGCGCTGATGTTATCGTACACCACCGTCCTGGCGTTCCAGCTGAGGGCCTTAATGGAGATCATCGGATACATGTGGTGGCCGGACATGAGCCTGCTTACCACCATGGTCATTGCGGTCATAATCGCGTTCGCCATTTTCTTGCTGAACACGAGGGATGTCTCGATCAGTACAGGAGTGCAGGTGGGCATTTTCGCCATGCTCGCGATCGTGGGCTTTGGTTATTCCATCCTCTTCTTCGTCCATCCCCAGTTCGACGTGGCCAACTGGCAGCCCATGTTCCAGAACGGTACCAGCGGTTTCCTCACTGCGGTCGCCCTAATGACCACGATGTTCTTCGGGTTCGAGGTCATACCACAGTTCGCAGAGGAGGCCAATTATCCAGCGAAGAATCACTGGAAGCTCATGGTTGGAGCCATCTTGTTCGTCATGGCCTTCGACGGGGCGATCACCCTGTCCGAGTCGGGGATGCTGCCCTTCGACACTGCGATCATGACTCCGATGCTGGGCGCAGAGATCGCGAATGCCACGTACGGCTCCTGGCTGCAGTTCATCATCGTGTTCGCGAACGTTGCTGCGCTGTGCGGCTGTCTGGTCGGTTTCTGGATGGGCGGTTCCAGGATGCTTCTCGCCATGGGTCGCTCCGGAGCGCTTCCGTCCGTCTTCGCAAAGGTGAACAAGAACAAGGTCCCCAGCACGGCGAACGTGTTCATTCTGGGCGTTGTGCTGATGTTCATCCTACTATCTGGGAGCGCCTGGCTTGCGAGCCTGTTCACTCTCATGGCCGTGGGTGTCGGCGTTACGTACACCGGAGTAAGCCTGGCCTTCATCAAGCTCAGGATATCGGGAAAGGAGATCCCGCGGCCCTGGAAGGTGCCCGGTGGAATAGGCATGGGGTTCGTGGCCCTCTTCGGTGGCCTCGTGATCTCATACTTCACCTTCGCATACTTCACGATAGATGTGTGGATCCTCTTCGTCCTGTTCTTCGCGCTGGTCGGAGTGGTCAGACTGGCCCTGATAATCGACTCGCGTAAACACCCTGAGAAGTATGGGACGCACTTAGCAAGCGTGGAGTCAATAGCCATGGCGGGCGTTGAGCCAGGGAGCAAGAAGTAGAGGGAGATGGAGGAAAAAGCATGAGCATGACATCAAAAGAAAGGATAATCGCAGCGATCAACAAGGAAGAGGTCGACAGGGTGCCCATAGGCCCGCCTTTCCAGGGCTACTGGTCCCTTGGCCTTGAGGGAGTGAAGGTAGGAGATTCCATCGAACGTCCCATGATGGCCGCCAAGGCCCAGATGGCCACCCTGAGGTCCTGCGAGTTCGACCTGCTGGAGACCATGTGGGACTGGCTTTCGCCGGTGGAGGCCCTGGGATGCGAGGTGAAGATCCCCGACTTCGGCTCCATCCCGACCTGGAGCAACATCATCAATGAGCCGGAGGACCTGGACAAGGTCGTTATCCCCGATCCGAAGGAGGACTACCGGTTCAAAGCGTCGATGGAGACCACCCGCATCCTGGCCCAGGAGCTGGGAAAAGAGAAGTTCCTTGCCCAGACCATGGTGTCCCCCTTCACGCTGGCGGGGGAGATGCGCGGGGTGGAGACCATGATGATGGACACGGTCATGGACCCCGACTTCGTGCATAGCCTCCTCAGGAAGGCGACCGAGGTGATGAAGGAGTACCTCAAGGTGGCGGTGACCTCGGACGCGGACGGCGTCATCCTGTGCGATCCGACCGCCTCGGGGTCGCTGATCTCCAAGGAGCACTTCGTGGAATTCTCGCAGCCATACATGCGGGAGTGCGGCAAGGTCGTGCGGGACGCCGGGAAACACCTCCTGATCCACATCTGCGGGGACACCAGCGATCGCCTGGACGACGTGGTCGATGTCGGCGCCGACATCTTCTCGATGGACTACCAGGTGGATGTCGGCTACGCCCTAGAGCAGGTCGGCGACAAGCAGACCATACTGGGTAACGTGAAGCCCGCTCAGACCCTGTTCAGCGGAACGCCCGACGATGTGCTCGCTGAGTCCAGGGCATGCATTGAGAAGGCGGCCGGGCGGGCCTTCATCCTCGGGGCGGGATGCGACGTCGCTCCCGGAACGCCGCTTGAGAACGTGGAGGTATGGAAGAAAGTCGTCCGCCGATGAACTGAGTGGCCCGATCCCCAAACCCCTTCCATCAATATTTTTATAATAGAACTTAGGCGAGCAAATCCGAACACCGCATCCCGTTCCGCGTCCAGAGCTTGTCCTCTCGAGTTCAAGAGTCTCGCCGGCGCGACCTCACCTGACCGCCCATGGTCCGCTTGACAACAGATGGCGGGAGCTCGATCGTCCTACGCTTCCCATGCTCGTACTTCGAGGCGCCTCGCTTGAGCTTGATGCCCGTCTCAATGCCTCGCCCGTGAAGAAAATGAAGTCGTCCAGCATATCGCATGCTCCGTCGGCTAGTGGTCTTCGCACGATGATGCCGCGAGCGAGCATCTGCTCGATGAGCTCCTTGAATACTCGGCTGCCAGTGACGCGATCGTTGTGTGATCCGGTGCATTCATGCCGATGAATAACACTCGTCAAAAATGCCCCTCGCCTGAGCGATATATTGCGACGTGAAGTGTCAAGGTCGGGCTGTAATCACTTGTACTAGCGATGAGCTCTCAATCCGTATGCGAGGGGCCGTTGATGCGCCCGGATATAATGGCGAGCGCCCCCCAATAAGCTGCCCTTTGCGCCACATTTCTTGAACCTGTCAGGATGTTC
The DNA here is from genome assembly GCA_002498285.1 of Methanomassiliicoccus sp. UBA386. GTDB lineage: Archaea > Thermoplasmatota > Thermoplasmata > Methanomassiliicoccales > Methanomassiliicoccaceae > DTU008. Next base: position 7,009 of record DAGU01000082.1, read on the forward strand.
GACAGTTGGAGGGGGCGGAGCAAGGAGCGCCGCGACATGCGGCGCCGGGTTCACGACCCCATGTACACCAGCCTGCCCGAGTCCTCGCGGATACTGTTGTCTCGGACCAGCCGTTCAATGGCCTCCGAGATCCTAGCCTGTATCGCCGAGCCCGTTCTCTGGAAGCCGAACAGCTTGGCCGTCTCCCTTACGAGGTCCTCGGATGGCATGCTGATCTGCCCCCTCAGTATGAAGGCCGTGCCGTTTACGATCTCCGCCATAGGTATTTCTCCGATCTTCCTCTTCGACTCCGGATCGTCACCCGGCGTCCTGAAGCCATCATAGTCCTCCGGCATCCTGCCGCTCGGCCAGAGCACCTCGGAGACGTCGCCGTCGGTCGTCAGGATGGATGTCTGGGAGAGCGCACGTCTTACCCGGTCCACGAACTTCTCGGTGCACTTGTTCACGTTCCAGTATGGCGCCAGACGCTTGGCCGCCATCGACAGGAGCACTGGGCCTTCAATATCCACAAGGCGCTCCAGCTCCTCTCTCATCCTCCAATCCTCGAACGAATCGCCCGAGTCGTCGTGCATGTAGCTCTGACGATAGATCTCGTATTCCTCCAGCGTCGTGAGCGATCCTCGGTCGATTATCGGAAACGCCTCTTCCCCCTCGACCTCTTCCTCCGGGGGCTCAACATCCGGTTGGACATCTATCTTGACAGTGGGCGACGCGGACCGCTCCAGCTTAGCCCGCCCAACGGCCTTCTCGATCTTCTCCAGCTCCTGTTTAGGACTATGCCACCAGTCGGTGGACCAGATGCGGTGCAGCTTCCAGCCGAGCCCCTCGAGAACGCTCTGCCTTAGCTCATCCCGGTCCCTCGCGGTCTTGGAACGATGATAGCTGGCGCCGTCGCACTCGATCCCCAGAAGATAGCTCCCCTCTCTTTCCGGATCAACGATGGCCATATCTATGCGGTAGCCGGAACAACCGATTTGGTGATGTACTTCGTATCCAAGAGAGCGCAGCGCCTTGCTCACCTCCTCCTCGAAGAACGATTCAGTCTGAGCATCGGGATCGGTCGTGGCCACTTCCGCCAGGGCAGCGGTCCCCCGCTCCGCGTAATCGAGGAAGTACTTGAGGTCCCTCACCCCCTTGGCGCGCGTCCTGGACAGATTGATCTGGTCGGCCGTGATCGACGAGAAGACCATCACCTCCCAGCGCGCTCTCGTTATAGCGACGTTCAGTCTCCTCTCGCCGCCTGTCTTGTTGAGCGGACCGAAGTTCATCGATATCTTGCCGGCCCGATCTGGTCCGTAGCACACGGAGAACAGTATCACGTCCCGCTCGTCGCCTTGGACGCTCTCGAGGTTCTTGACGAAGATCGGTTCTTCGACCCCTTCGCTCAGGGCTTCCAGCTCTGGATCACTGTCCTTCGCCTTATCTAACAGGTCCTCTATCAGCGCCTGCTGGGATATGCTGAACGTCACCACGCCGATGGAGTGTTTCGACAGGTCGGGGCTCTTAAGGCGGCGGACGATCTCCTTCACCACTGCCTCCGCTTCTACCCTATTGGTCCGGGAGGCGCCGGCGTCATAGACGCCTTGGACTGCCCTGAACTTGACCGCGGTAGCGCTCCGGGGGGACGGGAAAGTGATCAGGCCATTGCCGTAGTATTGTTTGTTGCTGAAAGCAATGAGGCTCTCATGCCGGCTCCGGTAGTGCCAGCGGAGGTATTGCTCGGGCAGCTGGGCCGCGATGCACTCGTCCAGGATGCTCTCCATATCCTCGACCAGGTCCTCGTCCGCATCGGTGAGCTCGTCCGAGTCCGTCCGATTGAAGAAGTTGGTCGGCGGCAGCTGCTTCGGGTCTCCGACCACCACGAGGCTCGTCCCTCGGGCGATGGCCCCCACTGCATCCCATACCGGCATCTGGGAGGCCTCGTCGAACACCACCAGGTCGAACGGCGGGTAGGAGGCGTCGATGTACTGCGTCACCGAGGTGGGGCTCATGAGCCAGCACGGCTTAAGGTGAGGGAGCAGATTGGGGATCTTCTTGATCAGCGCGCGGACCGGCAAGAGCCGGCGCTGCTTCTCCATCTCCCTCTTGAGGATGCCCAGCTCGGAATTCCCGTTCTCGTTGCCGGTGGTCGAGGGTAGCCTGCTGGCCAGCCTTGCCCGGGTCTCGGCGACGGTCAGCTGCTGGAATTTGCCGTCAAGCGATCGGAAGTCCATTATCTTCTTCTCGAAGTCCTGGCTGTAGAACCTGTTGAGGGCGGCATCGGACGATATTTCTCGCTCTGCCCACTCGTGGTAGAAGCTCTTTCTGAACACCTCGACGATCTCGTTGGCGCCGATGTCCGAGGATTCGTACACCTCGGCCAGCTGGCCCAGTCCCATCGGGATGGCCTCTCTCCTCACCGCCCTCCAGTGGCACCACGCCTTGAACTCGGGGACGCCGTCCTGCAGCATGGAGATCGTTCTGCTGACATTCTCTATGAAGCCCTCCTGTCCGGGACTTCCCCACGCCTGCACCTCGTCCTTCCGGATCGACCTTTCGATGGCCCGCAGGCTCTCGTTCTGCTCATCGTAAGCGCCGACGTAGCTGCCCAGGGCTGCCAGTACTGCCCTCTGCTCATCGGGCGAGCCGTCCACGAACGATGCCCAGTGTTCGATGAGGGCTCGGAAAGAATCCTCATCGGGAACGAGTCGGCGAGCGTCCTGGCGGAGCATCGTGCACCTATCGGCCGCGTCCTCCACCCGATTCCAGTC
>DAGU01000082.1:10084-10647 GCA_002498285.1 Methanomassiliicoccus sp. UBA386
TCGTCCCATTTGGCCGTGCGTCTATCATCCAGGATGTTCTTCGCTTTCGCCAATCTCTCGGAAGCGTTCTTCGCCGACCGCGCGGCCGCGTTGAGCTCTCTCCACAGATCGCCATCCCGGGCAAAACGGTCCTTCTCGGCCGACAGCATCTGAGCGATGCTCTCTCTGACCTGCATGGGGTCCTTCCCGGCGGCCCGGCAGGTCTTGAAGATGGCGCCGCGCAGCAGGTCGCAGTGAGTTATCGTAGCATCCAACGCGTTCCAGTCGACCTCCCCGTTCCTCCAGTGCGGGCCCAGCCAGGCTCTCACCCGCTCGGAGCTCTTGGCCAGAGCGTCCTCCTCGGCGCGTAGCGACAGCGCCGTGTCCAGGTCGGCCAGCAGAGCGTCGATCTCCGGAACGGTTCCTCGGCAGACTGGTTGGATCAGCTTTTTGACCTTGCCATATCCAAGTGCCTTGGGAAGGAACCATTTGGACCGGGCGGCGCCCAGATCACGACGTAAGCCGACGATGTCGAGCTCGAACAGCGCGTCGTTGTACTTCTGAGACATGATGGACCTCAGCCG
>DAGU01000066.1:0-2566 GCA_002498285.1 Methanomassiliicoccus sp. UBA386
TATGCCGCCAGCAGAAGAGCGATCGCCGCCACTATGCCGACGATGACCATGATGCACTTCTTAGGGCCCTTGCCCAGTCCGCTTCCTGCCATGGTCTGGGCGATGACCCCGCGCAATAATAAGGGTGTGATAAAAAAATGAGAGTTTGATAAGGGGTTTCAGCCGGTGGACAGCTCGGCCTGGGCGATGGTCCTGTCGATCTCCGCCTTCAGCTCTTCCGGGATGTTCCGGATGCCGACCTCCAGGAAGCCGCGGACGATGATCCCGACCGCCTCATCCTCGGACAGGCCACGAGACATGATGTACTCCACCTGGTCGCGGGCGATCTTTCCCAGCGAGGCCTCGTGCGTCATCTCCACGTCGGGCACGTGCGCCTCCAGCTCGGGAATGGCGATGTTGATGCCCTTCTCGCCAAGGATCAGACCGCGGCACTCCAGGTGCGCCTTTATGTCCTTGGCCTTGCCGACCAGCGAGCCGCGGTTGATGACCTTGCCGCCTGTCGTCAGCGAGCGGGAGATGATCTCCGCCCTCGAACCGACGCCGGTCAGGATGGCCTTGGAGCCGAGATCGAGATCCGCGCCGGGCTGGGCCACCGCCACGGTGTTGAACCGCGCCACCGAGTTCTTTCCGACAAGGTGGGCGGTCGGATACGTCTGCACCGAGCGGACCTTCTTCAGGATGACGTAGTTGTTCACGTACGAGGCGTTGTCCTCGACCAGCACGCCCGTCCTCGGCCGGACGCCGATCTGCTCGGCCCAGTTGTGGATCATGGTGAACGTCAGCTTCCCGCCCTTCTTGACGTAGAACTCGGAGATCCCCATGTGGATCGCCTCCTCCACGCCCCTCTGCGATACGCATCCGGTGACCACCTCGAGCGAGGCGCCCTCCTCCACGATGATGATGTTGTGCACCATCTGGGCAGATCTCTGCGACCCGACCATCATGCACGTCTGTATGGGCAGCTTGACCTGCTGCCCCGGCAGCGCCCTGATGAAGTACCCCGGGGCGTTGGCCAGGTAGGTCGAGGCGGTGTACTTGTCGGCGTCCGGCTGCACCAGCTTCCAGGCGTAGTCCTTCAGCCAGTCGTGCTTCTGGAACGCCGCCCGGGTGTCCATGAGCTCGTACACGTCGGAGGCGGCGCTGTGGGCCACCATGGAGTTGTCCAGGACGATCAGGCTGCCCTCGCGGCCCTCGCCCGACGGCACCACGCCGGAGCGCAGCATCGCCTCATGCGCCTCGTCGCTCAGCTCCTCCAACGACGACACCTCGGGAATGTCGCGGGCGCCCTCGCGGAATCGGGACAGGTCGATGTCCTCGCCCAGCGCGGCCTTCTTCTGGCGCGCGGCCTCCGCTCGCTTCCTTACTTCTGCTTCACCAGACGACATTCCACACACTCCTCGTATCCGTTGTTCCGTATCTCGCGCAGCAGCTCTCGCGGGTTCCCAGAGCATGCCACCATGCCGTCGCATAATACGTATCCGCGATCGGCCTCAATGAAATCAAGTATCTGGCCGGTATGGGTGATCACGAGCGCGCTCTTCCCTTCCATGGCCCGCCTCCCGGCGCATGAGATCCCTCCGGTGAGCAGGTCGTGTATCATGTTGCCCACCCTCTCGATGCTCTCCAGGTCGACGCCCGATTCCGGTTCGTCCAGCATGTAGAAGCAGGGGTTCTGCGCCGCCAGCTGCAGCAGCTCGGAGCGCTTGATCTCGCCGCCCGAGAAGCCCACGTTCACGTCACGCTCCAGGAAGCGCTTCATGTTGAGCGACTCGGCCAGCTTTTCCGGGTCCCGCTTGCCCTTGGAGGTGACGCGCAGCATGTCCCGGAGCTGCACGCCCACCAGGTTCGGCGGGCGCTGCGACATCAGTCCGATGCCGCGCTGCGCCCTCTCGTGCACCGGCAGATCGGTGATGTCCTCCCCTTCGAAGATGATCTGGCCTTCCAGCACGCGGTAGTTGCCCAATCCCATTATGGTGTTGAGCAGCGATGACTTCCCGGAGCCATTGGGGCCGAACAGCACGCTGGTGGAGCCCGATGGAACGGAGAGGGATACGTCCTTGAGCACCCTCCGGTTCCCGACCTCCACGGTCAGGTTCTTGATCTCGAGCATGTTCCTACCGTTCGTTCGACAGCATTGACAAGGTAAATAACCTTTACACGGTCCATCGTCCGGTCGAACGTCTTTCGCAGCCTATGCGCGGCCTTCGGCCCCGCTTGCATCGCCGACCTTTCTCGGACGTTTCCTGGTCCTCACTCCGGTGAGCATCGTTCCGAACGGAAGCAGGTTCAGGACGAACAGCAGGGCGATCGACAGGACGACGGTGCCGATGAGCAGCAGGGCGTAGAACGCCGCCTGATCGGCGAAGATGCCCGCGGCCCACAGCCTGTTGACGACGACGGCTATCACGAGCATGTGCGACAGGTAGATGCCGTACGCGTACGTCCCCATCGTCGTCATCACGCGATCCATGGCGCCCCGGCGGGCCATCAGCCATCTCGACAGCCGGTACAGCTGGCCGAGCATGATGAGCGTGAACGGAAGGACCGCCAGGGCCCACCAGGCGCC
>DAGU01000066.1:2726-6609 GCA_002498285.1 Methanomassiliicoccus sp. UBA386
AGCGAGCCGAGGCGGTCCACCCACGCTTCCCATGCGGGGGAGCGCTGCGCCCATATCCCCAGGGCAAAGAACGGCAGGTATCCTATGAAGATCCGGCCTGCGACGACGGTCCCGAAGTCCGGCACCGGCGAAGCGATCGAGCCGATGGCGGCCGCTATCGGCTCTAGGAGGAACAAGTACCAGATGATGTAGGCGAGCGTGGAAACGGCCAACATCTCCCATCCGCGGCCCCGGCGCTCCGAAGAGCGCTGCCACCTCGTCAGCAGCGGGAAGAGGAGGTACAGCTGCAGCAGCGCCGCGATGAACCAGAAGATGCCGGTGGCATTGAACAGCACGATGTCCCACGCCGCCCGCGTTGCCGTGTACTCGGGAACGGTCACGAAGTTGTAGGCGATGTATAGGGCGGAGAACGCCAGGTACGGGAGGGCGATGACCGACACACGCCTTCGGTAGAACGCCCCGAGGTCCGTTATGTCAAAATACCGAAGCGTGAGGACGAAGGCGGAGACGAAGAAGAACACCGGCACGCCGAAGTCGGCCAGGTGCGAGAGGTAGGCGGCCACCGGGACGATGGGATCGCCCGCGTCAATGGTGTTGTAGTAAGAGAACGAGTGGATGACGACAATGCCCAGGATCGCGAATCCGCGCAGGAGGTCGAACTCCCCGATCCATTTGACGGCTGTTCTGGTCATCCCTCCTACTTGAGAGCCGGTTGATGATATCACTTTAGATAGCGTCCTGGAAACGCGAGCCTTTCTTAAAGGCCGCTGCCATGTTGGAACCATGCTCCTGGCGTGCCACCTGTTCATCGGCGCTCTCATCGGCTACGCCGTGTTCCGATGGAAGGGCAGCGCTCTCGCCATCCCGGTCGCGATGGTCGCCGCGCTGCTGCCGGACCTGGTGGACAAGCCGCTCGGGCACCTGTTCCTGCAGGACACGCTGGACAACGGCCGCATATTCGCTCATGGCCTGTTCTTCATAGGCATGATCGCCGCTGCCTCGTTCGCCGTGCGGAAGAAGCACGGCCCGCTGGCGATCGCCCTGGTGGCCGGGGTGGCATCCCATCTCATCCTTGACGGCATGTGGGGCAACCCCACCACGCTGTTCTGGCCGCTGCTCGGCCCGTTCACCCAGGAACAATATCCCGACTATTTCGGGAACGCCGTCGTGGCCGAACTGACCGCGCCGTCCGAATACGCCTTCATGCTCGGCGTCGCCGTCATCGCCGCCGCCGTGTGGGGCGACCGCCTCGGGCCGAGGCTCAGTAGCCTGGGAAACATCCTCCTGCGGCATCGACGCATCGTGTATGGCCTTATGATGCTGGTCGGCGTCGGGTATCTCATCATGGCGCTGGCAGGCGGAATGGGGGCCCAGAACGAGCTCATACTATCGGCCGCGCTGCTGGCCGGAGGAGCATCACTGCAGTATCTCGATCCCGCAGGGCCGTCACCGAACGCTGCGGGAAGTTGAAAAGAAAAGTTTTGCCCCTGAACGGGCTCATTGATCGTCCCGCTGCATCCTGAGGATGGTCACCAGGGAGAGGCCGAAGAAGCATAGCATCGCGGCCGGGCCGAGGGACGGCATCAGCACGGCGATGGCTATGCAAGGGATGGCGCAGCATTGTAGCGCCAGCGTCCCCCTCCCGGCCCGGAGGGTCCTCCTCGAGCGGCGGAACCGGGCCGACAGCACGAGCAGCAGCGCCGCCATGGCCGTGGCCAGCAGCACGAACGGTTCGAGGAACAGGATCGCCGGAGACCTCCGCATCGTCAGGCTCACCGCCTGAAGAAGAATATGGGGAGCAGCTCCCCGCGGTTCCTCCTTCGCCTCGCGCTCGGCGCGACCAGGCCGGCGGCCGCCATTACGGCGGCGGTCTTCAGCCGGGACAGCGAGACACTGTGCTTCATCTCTGCCACCAGCTCGCGGGCCACGACCTTCTCGTGGACCTCTCCCTGCTCCTTCACCTTGGTGAGGCGGTGCAGGGCGAACATGCCCAGTACGAAGGCCACGACGAAGAAGAGGGTCCAGCCCTCGAAGTACTGCGAAAGCATCCCGCCCAGCAGGGGGGAGGTGGCCGCGGCCAGCTGGGTGAATAGCGAGGATGACGCCAGGTACGAGGTCGCCTTGCCGTGAGGCGCCAGCTTCAGCCCGATGTTGCTCGTCGCGAGATTCACGCCGGCGGTGGACATGCCCCACAGCATGTGGATGCCACCGACCATTGGAAGGATGAGCGGGCTGCCCTTGAACATGGACAGCGAGGCCCACAGGGCGAACGAGCCGAGCAGCAGCGGACCGGACACGCGCAGCACCGACTTGTTGGAGTACTTGTCCGAGAGCGAGCCCCACACCTTGAAGAAGGCCACCATGGTGAGCTGCTGCAGCGCGGTCAGCATCACGACCATGGTCATGTCCATGCCCAGGCCGCGTAGCATGTAGACCGTCAGGAACGGCAGCGCCAGGTTGACGGCGAAGTTCCAGGAGGTCAGGAACCAGATGAGGTTCTTGAAGTTGGCGTCCTGGAAGGGTTGCTTGAGCAGCTCGCCGAACTTTGGCATCTTCTCGGCGGAGGTCATCCTGGGCTCCGGGATCCTTGAGATCTGCAGCACCCCGAGCATGCCGGCGATGAAGCCGCACGCGAACAGGATGGCGTAGCCGCCCAGTTCCAGGTCGGGGAATGAGCCCTTCCACCAGTCGAGGAAGTACCCGGCCGTCAGGGCGGTCGGTATCGCCACGGCGGTCGACAGCAGCATCTTCTTCGAGAAGAAGCGGCCGAGGCTCGCCTGCGGCACCAGGTCGTGCATCCAGGAGTTGAAGCTGCACCCGCCGACGTTGGCCAGCAGCGAGTTCAGCACCAGCGCGGCCAGGACTATCGGCAGCGCCAGGTTGAACGGCACGATGAAAGGAATGCATGCGATCAGCAGCAGGAACGCCCGGCTGAGGGCCGACGCTATCATGGTGATGGACCGTCTGGTCCTGAACCTCTCCACCAGATAGATGGTGGGGATCTGCATGATCCCGCTCAGGGGCGGGATCGCGGCCAACAGACCTATGATGAGGTCGGAGGCGCCGAGGGCCAGGGCGAACGCCACCAGGAACACGCTCCCGGTGAGGGTGGACATGACCTGCGTGGCAAGTCCGTCCCCTATGACGTTGCGGAGGCCCCTCTGCACCTCCTTTTCCGATAAGGCGTTAGTGCATCCCATCTCTTCTCACTCGGGGCCCTTGGGGGCCCCAGGGTTCGGACGAATCGAGGTTATAAACTCTTTAAGACCCCATTATCATCGATGATATCCCTAAAAATATCAGTCGCTTATTATATCGTCCAGGCAAGAATGTCCAGATGGGCGGAGGCGCCCCCGCCGGCCTGACAGGTCGTCCGGGAGCCGGGTCGGCGTTCGGACGTGCTTCCCGCAAGTTCCGGGATGTCAGGAGAGCGAGAAGGTCGATCGTCCGTCTCATCGATCCGCGAGCTCCGGCGGCCGCTCTCGCCGGCGCGTTCGCAAAATGAAAAAAAGTGAAGAGGTTTGAAATGGACCTCTACGTCCGCTGGTCGTTTCACCGCATGACCGACAGCGTGATGCTCACCGGCTCAGTGGTCGCGTTCCGAGGCAGAGGCACTATCACCTTGGCGGCGTTCATCCCCTCGTACATGAAGTACGAGCCGCTGGAGAGCCCGTCCATGTTCTGGGCCTTGTTCAGCTGCATCCCGTTGACCATGACCGTCGGCGTGCCGTTGGACAGGCCCTAGGGTGTTCTGGTCCACGGCGATCGCGTAGAACAGCTGATCCGTGTTGTTCATGGCCGAGGGCACCTGCTCCGGCGGAGCGAGGTCGACCATCACCTCGGCCCCAGGCTGCGCCTGCACCTCCGGCGTCATGATCCCCTC
>DAGU01000066.1:6792-7460 GCA_002498285.1 Methanomassiliicoccus sp. UBA386
TACCACATGGTGGTGGAGTTGACGGTCATCACGGCCATCTCGCCCTCCACCGTCCAGTTGGCCAGGTGCTGGGCCAGCTTCAGCTCGTCGGCCTTGGGGAACGCATCGTTCACCGGCAGGGCGCGGAAGAGCATGCTTCCCTCCGCCGGCAGCGTCACGTTAATGTGGCCGGCCTGCGTGGAGCCCTGCTGCGAGCCGCCCCCGAAGAGGCCCTCGAACCAGTTCGTGATCTGCTCCATCATGCCGCCGCTCTCCTGAGCGCCGAGGTCGGCCGTCACCTCGCCGTTCAGAACGACCAGCACGCCGGAGACGTTCCCGCTGGTCAGCATCCACGCTTTAGCGTTGGGATTGGACGACTGCATCTCCACCGCCGAGAGGCTGGGGTCGGTCACCAGGCTCACGGTGCCGTTGCCCACCATGTGGATCGTCCCGTACGGGTTGTCGTGGACGAACATCGTGAACTCCCCGTCGGTGGAATTGAACAGCGGACCGCTGACGTTCATCCCCGTGGGTTTGAAGTCCTTCACGCTCACCTCGCTGAACACCGGAACGGACTTCCCCCCCTTCATCAGGGCGTAGTCGCTGAGCATGCCGCTCTGCTGGTCGGCAGAGAACGAAACGTACTCGCCGGTCACCTTGCCCCCGCTCTGCTCGAAGATGCCGAACAA
>DAGU01000066.1:7575-9248 GCA_002498285.1 Methanomassiliicoccus sp. UBA386
CTGGACGGCCTGTCGTAACTCCTCCTGGCTCATGTCGGCACCCTCTCCGGTGATGCCGAACGCATCATTCGCAGGCATGGCGCCCGATGACGCCCCCGTCTGGGCCGAGATCGGGAATGCCGATACGGCCAGGGCCAGGAGCGCCACCGCAACAAAGCTCCATATCGCGCGCTTGTGCAGATAGATCACCCGGCTGGGCACTGGAAGGTCCGGCTTAATATAGATTGAGCGATGATGGATAAATATGCCAGCAGTTGATTAATCAAGGCTCATTTTTCTACCGTGGCCGTTACCGCGGATGAAGCGAACGTTTGTTGACGCCGACGCCGTCCACGGCCAACATCGTCAGGAACGTCGGAACATTGTTTACCGCTTGCTCATCGTCCGGCGGCCGCCACAAGAGCAGGCCCCCACCGTGGGCAGGACAGGGCGTGCAGGTGCATGTAGGTGCCCAGGGAGCGGCGGAGCATGAGGCCGTCCATGCCCCCCGCGATGCCGACGCCCCTATCCACCTTGAAGCCGTACGCGCTGTTCGGTCGTGGCCGCACTTCGGAATAGTGGAACTCGTGCCCCCGCACCGCCGCGTTGGGCAGCAGGAAGTTGTCCCGGGTCCCCGTGGCCCTCACGTACGACGGCCCGTGCCGCTCGCCCGTGAACACGGCCTCCGAGGAAAAGATCCCGGCCATTCGATGCTCCTCGCCGTCCGCCTGCAGCGACGAGCACATGGTCAGCAGGCCTCCGCATTCTCCGTATACCGCGCCGCCGTCCTCGGATAATGCGCGGACGCCCTCGAGGAAGTCGCGGTTGTCCGCTATGGCCGAAGCGTACAGCTCCGGGTATCCGCCTCCGAGGTATGCGCCGTCGCAGTCGGGAAGGCCCTCGCCCTCGGCGGGGCGGAACCGCAGCACCTCGGCGCCCGCCGCTTTCAGGGCCTCGATGTTCTCCGGATAGTAGAAGCAGTACGCGCGGTCGCACGGCACCGCGATCCTGACCCCCGCCGGGTCCCGTTCCGGGAAGGGCGAGGAAGAGGGGAACTCAACCTCGCCTGCCGATGAGGCGATCTCCACGATCCTCTCGACGTCCACATCCTCGACCAGGGCCTCCAGCGCGTCCATCGTGTCCCTTCTCGCCCCGTCGGGCGCGATGAGGCCCAGATGCCGCTCCGGGAGGCCTTCCCTCTGCCGTCCGACCGACCCCACCACCTCCACGCCGGCCAGCGACTCGACCGCCTCGGTCGCCTTGGCCAGGTGCCTTGGGCCGCTTACCTGGTTAAGGATCACGCCGGCTATGCGCACCGACGGATCGAGCGCTCGGAAGCCGAGCACCACGGCCGCCGCGCTCTTGGCCAGGCTTCGAGCGTTGACGACCAGGACGACCGGCGCGTCGAGCATCTTGGCTATCTCGGCCGTGCTGCCGGTATCGCCGACGGCGGTGAGGCCGTCATATAGGCCCCTGACGCCCTCGACCACGGCGATGTCGGCGTCCCGCGTCGACCAGCCGAAGAGGTTCTTCATGACGCGAGGCTCGAGCATGAACGAGTCGAGGTTCCGCGAGGCCCGCCCGGTGGCGGCCGCATGGAACATGGGGTCGATGAAATCAGGCCCCACCTTGAAGCCCTGGACGCGGCAGCGGCGAGAAAGCCGTCTCATCAGGCCGGTCGCGATGGTCGTCTT
>DAGU01000066.1:9573-11737 GCA_002498285.1 Methanomassiliicoccus sp. UBA386
AGGCGGGTCCCGATGCGGCGGGCGAACTCCGCCACCATGGCCTCCTCGTTGGGAACGTCGCGGGAGTTGCAGATGATGCCTCCCAGAGTGACGTTGAGATTGGCCATGCCGCGGGCGATGTTGTTGGCCGCGTACAGCGCGAGGTACTCGCCGCTGGTGACGATGTACACCTCGTTGGCGAACCGCTCGCGAACGGGCGCGGCGAAGCCCCCGCAGACGACGTCCCCCGGCACGTCGTAGATGAGGATGTCGTCCTCCTGCCGGAAATGATGCCTGGACAGCTCCTGCACCGCCACGATTATCCCCCGCCCGGCGCAGCCCACGCCGGCCAGCGGTCCGCCGGTCTCGACGCACTTCACGCCTGCGAACCCCTCGAAGACGCTCGTCTCCTCGCCATCCTTCATCTGCTCCAGGAAGGTCGGTATCTTCCGGCCGTTCAGCAGGGTCATGGAGCCGTCCGACTTGGGGTCGCAGCCGATGTACCACGTCCTCAGCCCGGAGGTGGCGAAGGACGCGGCCAGGTTGGCCGACACGGTCGACTTGCCGATGCCGCCCTTCCCGTACACGGCGAGCTGCCTCATGCCAGGCCTCCGTCCGCCACTTGTCTGATGGTCTCGCCGAGCTCGGAGCGAAGCACCGAACGGGCGGACATGACGTCCGCATGCGTTGAGAGCTCCCCAACGGCCATGGTGAATCCCTTCTCGACATAGTTGCGCAGCTGCCGCGGCTGATCCGTCACCAGGATGTCGTTCACCGACAACCGCGGAACGGTGTGAGGCACGCCGACGATGATGCGCAGGTCGGCGCCGCAGCGTCCCAGCGCCTCGGCGGCCTTCTCGCCGCTCACCGCATACTCGTCCAGTCCGCCGGTGAGCTCGACCTCCACCTCCGCCTCGCCCAGGTCCCTCATGATGTCCGCCGCGTACCGGCGGATGCGAGGGAGGCCGACGCCCGCGTCCAGGTTGCCGATGTGGCACGCCTCGCCCCCGACCGCGGAGCGGGCATGCTCGACGGCCCGCAGGACATCGGCGAAGCCGTACGCCGTCTCCTTCTTGGCGTTTAGGGCGACCGCCACCTTTCCCCCGCGGCGCAGCGTGCGCACGATGGCCTGGGCGGCGCTCAGTTTGGTCGTGCCGGGATGCGGCTCCAGATAGCTCTTGGACGTGAGGCCCCTCTCCCTCTCGATCAGGGTGGCCCGTTCCAGCAGCATCTTCTGGCGGTCCCTCTCGTCGTATGTGATCAACCGATGCGCGGCCGCCGCCTCCAGCGCGGCGATGGCCCCGGTGGTGTTCGGCCCGGAGCAGCCGTGGATGTCGACCGGCAGCACCGTCGCCCGAACGCCGGCCTTCTTCACCGCTCCGTCAAGGTTCTCGCCGATGATCATCGACGCGCATGTGCCGACGACGCCGATGAGCTTGGGATGAAAGCGGTCGTCGATCGACCGCAGTATGCGGACGAGCTTCTCCTCCGCGCCGAAGATCAGGTCGCTCTCCCGCATGCCCGTCGTCATCACGCGGACGCCCGCCTCCTCCAGCCTTCGCGCGGCCATGAAGCCGCAGCCGGCCGGGCCGTGCATCAGGATGACGTCGGCGTCCAGATCGCGCAGCGTGTACATGGCGGCGATGATCGGGTTGGGCCTCGGATGAAGTATGTCGTTCACAGGTATCCCTCCTTGGTGCACCATAGCGTCACCTGGTGGCGCTCCCTCGCCTCGTCGATGGAGCCGATCGCCTTAAAGCCCTCGCGCTCGCCGCCGGGCGGCATGATGTAAAGGCCCGTGACGGCCGAATGCTCGTCCGCCACGGACCTGACGGCGGCGAGGTCGAGCTTATCGCACACCTTGCGACTGACAGGCTCGATCGCGACGCCTATATCGCGGCAGCCGTAGGCGTCCAGGCATTGAAGGTTCCAGGCGATGGAGGCGGCGCTCACTCCCGGGTTGCGGTCCCGGACCAGGACGTTCCCGCCCTCGACGCTCACCTCGCCCCGTCCTTTCGCTCCTTCGAAGGAGCCGAGCGTTCTTGCGATGTCTCCGGCCGACGCTCCCAGGGACCAGGCGGCCGCGGCGGCGGCGCCGAAGGCGGTGCGATAGGCCGGCACGAGATAGCCGCCACGCAGCTGGGCCGACGCCGTCTCGTCCCCGGCCCTGAGGCGCAACCGGGCC
>DAGU01000069.1:0-447 GCA_002498285.1 Methanomassiliicoccus sp. UBA386
GGCCGACCATCGTACATGATCTCGCGGCCCCTGACGACGGTCGGGCGGAACGTTCCGTCCCCTGAGCAGATGGAAACCTCGTAGGGTTCGTGCCGCCCGCCGGCCACCTGGCGCATAACGAGCTCGCGGCTATCGGTCTTTAGCAGCTCCATCAAATTGGATCCTATCACTCTTTCCCTCGGCAGGCCGGTCATCTGGGCGAAGGTCTGGTTGCACTCCATGATGATATTGTTGGAATGGACGACGATGCCCTCGAAGGCGGCGTCGGACAATGCCCGGTACCGCTGCTCGCTCTGCAGAGCCTGCTCGCCGACATTCTCCTCGGGGGTGCGCACCATGGCGAGGATCAGCTCCCGTTCGTCCATGATGGCGGAGTGGCATTCCACCTGCACGTCGGCCTCACTCCCGGAGGCCATACGGCATCGGGCCAGAAAGCGACCCTCTATG
>DAGU01000069.1:678-1829 GCA_002498285.1 Methanomassiliicoccus sp. UBA386
AAGGAGCAGGGGGCCGGAGGCCTTGAGGAAGAGCGCCTCGTATGCCAGTTCGTCCCGCGGTCCCATGAGCGGCCTTCCCAGGAGCACGGTCCCGCCGGCGTCGGAACGCAGGATCTCGTAGGCATAGCGGCCGCTGCGGAATCCCGCATCCTCGCTGTGGGCGAAAGCTTCGCACAGGGCGGCGGCCAGGGAGTGCTCCACGGCGTTCAGCGAATCACCTATCGCGGCCTTCTCATGCAGTGCGAGCGAGAACGCGCGGTTCATGTCCACGATCATTCCCTCTTCGTCCAGGACAGCATACTGTTTGCCCATGCTGCGCTGCATTGCGGCTCTCTCAGCGTCTGAGCGCTCCGCCATTGGTCCCCACCAGAATGACCTTGGGTAAAGGTTATCGGGGTTAAATAAATTACCTTGCTCTGATAATTCACGCCTCGGCCGGCGTTCGCTATGCGGCCCCGAGCTCACGTATGGGCGAAATAGGCGCGGACCTCTGGACCCAGCGTCTCCACCCTGGCGAATCCGAAGCGCTCGAACTGCACGACCTTCCCCTGCTCCTTCTCCGCCAGAGGCTCGGCAACGCCCTTGCGCACGGTGCCATCGGGAAGGAACACCTCGGCCGGGACGGCCGTGGGAGGGGCCCAGTGGGCGATCTTCCACCCTTCCTTAAGCACACTGATGTCGTTCCCCGCATACACCGCCCTTCCGTCCTCCCAGCGGAGATTGCACAGGTCCTTCAGTCGGATGGAGCCGCGCTGCTTGAACCCTGCCAGGTCCTCCGCGGTCATGTACACGCTGAGCGGCGCGGACAGGGTATGGTCCCTGCATCCCAGTTCGCGGCGGTCTGGATGGATGGGGCAGTGGGCCTCGATGCGATCCACCCCGACAATATCGATCATCTCCGGCTCCCATACGAAGAAGTAGCGGGACGCCGCCTTGTCAACGATCTGCTTGTTGAAAGAGTATAGGTTGTCCCAGGAGAACTCGATGTCGACCTCCTTCATGCCGACATCGATCCAGTAGTTGCGGATCGCTTCGGGCTGTATCCCCCTTCTGGCGATCGCCCTCACGGTGCCCAGACGAACATCGTCCCATCCTGAGTACTCGCCGGAGCGGATGCCGGCACCGATGGTGGAGGTCTTGAGCATGGTGTC
>DAGU01000069.1:2006-2260 GCA_002498285.1 Methanomassiliicoccus sp. UBA386
GAAGATGTATTCCTGTCGCAGGGTATTGTTCAGATGGTCCTTCCCGCGTATGACGTGGGTCATGCCCATCTCATGATCGTCGACGGCCACCGACAGGTTCATCATCGGATATACGGTGTAACGGGTCCCGGTCCGTGGATGGGGCACCGAGTCCACTATGCGCAGGCCGACGAAGTCCCTCACCGCCGGGTTGGGGTGATGCAGATCGGTCTTGATCACCAGCACCGCCTCCCCTCCTCCGAAACCGTGGGACA
>DAGU01000069.1:2489-3686 GCA_002498285.1 Methanomassiliicoccus sp. UBA386
AGGTCGATGAGGCGGCGCGCGACGTCGTAATACAGCTCGAAGCGGTCGCTCTGGATGACCGTCTCGTGGATCTCCGCCCCCAGCCATTTCAGGTCCTCGGGGATCATGCGGTACGCGTCGAGATCGACCCTCTCGGGATTGGTGTCCTCCAAGCGATTGATGTATTTTCCCCGGTACCGCTTCACATATTCGTCGTTGAGGATCGACACGCGGGTGTGTCCGAGGTGCAACGGTCCCGACGGGCCGGGCGCCACACGCATGACCACCTTTCCCTCCACGGCCATCGGGAGGTCGGGCAGCACGTTTTTGCGTTCGCACTTGGTCCTCTTGAGCAGCGCAGGGTCGATGTCCTCGGCCATCCTGCAGATGTCATCGAACGGCAGGCCCGCCAGCTCCCGGCAGACCTCCTCGGCGGCCGCCGCGACCTCCTGGGCCCGGGGGCGCAGCTCCGGACGCTCGGCCATGGCCTTGCCCACGACCGCCTTGGGATTGGCCTTTCCCCCGTAGAGGGCGGCGTTCTGCAGCGCGTACTTCCTTACGACCTCTTTCAGCTCGGCGGACATCGGGCGCCCCATCTTCCCTCAGGCTTTTGTACCTTTCGAGGTGCACGCCCTGTTTGGCCAGGACAACGGATTAATACGCCCCGCTTTATTTATGGGGCATGGCCCTCAGGGATCGTCTCGCCGAGATGAAGGACGCTATAGTCGTGGACCGCCCGGTCAGCGTTGACCTGGAGGCCTCCCGGCTGCTTGCCCAGAACAATGACATTCCAGTTATTTTCAATGATATCAACGGCATGCGCGCGGCCGGCAACGTATGGTCGACCAGGGAGCGCATCTGCTCTGCCCTCAAGATCGAGAGGGGCGAGCTGATGAAGAAGATGCTGGAGGCCGTGTCCTCTCCTTCCGAGCCAAGGCTGGTCGACGCCGCCCCCTTCATGGAGGACGTCAGGGAGGACTTCGACCTGACGGCAATGCCAATTGTGAAGTACTATCCAGGGGACGCTGGACGGTATGTCACGTCGGCCGTGGCGGTGGCCGAGCAGGACGGCAAGGCCAACCTGTCGTTCCACCGCATGCTTCTCCTCGACAAGAAGAGCTTCGCCCTGCGGCTGGTGCCCCGCCACCTGTACACCATGTGGAAGAACGCCCAGGCCCGGGGGGAGGACCTCCCGGTGGCGTTCTGCATGGGCCTGTG
>DAGU01000069.1:3851-6769 GCA_002498285.1 Methanomassiliicoccus sp. UBA386
TCGGCCCTGAAGGAGAGGACGAGGGGCGGACCGCTCGACGTCTACAAGCTCCCGTCCGGCCTCCGCGTGCCGGCGCAGGCCGAGGTCGTGTTCGAGGGAAGGATAACGTCGCGCATGGTCGACGAGGGGCCGTTCGTGGACATCACCGGCACTTACGATATGGTGCGACCGGGCCCGGTGTTCGAGGTGGACCAGTTGTATATGCGCAAGGACCCCATCTTCCAGCTGTTGTTCCCGGGCGGCCTTGAGCACTTCCTGCTAATGGGCCTGCCGCGCGAGCCGATAATATACCGCACCGTGAACCAGGCGGTCCCAAAGGTGCACGCCGTCCGCCTTACCGAGGGAGGCTGCTGCTGGCTCAACGGCGTGGTCTCGATCACCAAGAACAAGGAGGGCGACGGGACCAATGCGGCGCTGGCCGCGCTGACCGGACATCCGTCGATGAAGCAGGTCATCGTGGTGGACGAGGATATCGACATCTACGATGACCGGCAGGTCGAATGGGCCGTGGCGACGCGGTTCCAGGCGTCCCGCTCACTGACGGTCATAAACAACGCTGCCGGCTCGTCGCTCGACCCCAGCGCCGACGGCACCACGTCCAAGGTGGCCATCGACGCCACCCTGCCGCTGGGGGCCAAGGGTTTCGAGAAGGCCAAGCTGTGAGACCATGTCGGCGTCGATGTGCGTCCGGGGCGAAAAACGGAACAGGTGATACTTTCCCGTGTCTCTCCTAATTGCGGCCGTGAGCGGTAGTTCAGCGAGCGAGCGGGAGGGAGCGGGGGGCATGCCCCTCCATGCACGCCGCTGGTTCCCTTACGCAATGTTCCTCGCCCTCCTGGCCCCCCTATCGCTGACGGGAGCGTACAACTTCATCCTGTTCCACAGCCTGGCCGAGGTTTTCGGGCTGGGGGTCTCCTTTACCATAGCCTCCGTTGTCCTCAACAGCCGGGGGGTTATCGAGAACAACTATCTTCGCGTTCTTGGCGTATCGTACCTGTTCACGGCCGTCATAGAGATGGTCCACATGCTCGCCTATCAGGGAATGGGCGTTTTCTCCGACGGGCCGGACCTTGCTACGCAGCTATGGCTGGCGCTCCGCTACGTACAGGCGATCACGCTGGTCGTCGCGCCCTTGGCGATCGGCCGGAAGCTGTCATTTCGAACCATCATCGCGGGATACGCCGCGATCACGTCAGCGCTATTGTCGCTGGTCTTTCTGGGACTCTTCCCCGCTGCCTACGTGGAGCCGACCGGCCTAACGCAGTTCAAGGTACTCAGCGAGTACGCGATCATGGCCCTCGCCGCCCTGGGCGGGGTTCTCCTGTACCTGAAGCGCTCATCGTTCGACCGCCGCATCCACCTCCTGCTGATGGCGGCAGTGCTAATGTTCATCCTGGCCGAGCTGATGTTCATTTCCTACATCAGCGTGTACTCGGCGATAAACATGCTCGGCCACCTCTTCATCCTGGCCGAGTTCTTCCTAGTGTTCATGGCCATCGTCCATACAGGCATTGCCGAGCCGACGCGCCTCCTCTACCGCGAACTGACCGAACGCGAGGAGCTGTTCCGCGGTCTGGTCGAGAACGCACGCGATATCCTATTCCAGTATGATCTCTTCCCGGAACTGAAATTGACCTACATAAGCCCGGTGGTGGAGGAGATAACTGGCTATCCGCCAGAGGAATATTATCAGAACCCCCAGGGGCCGTTCTGCGGCGGGCATCCTCTGAGCGGCTGGGCCCCCGGCAAGGAGCTCAACCTCGAAAATGACCAGGCCATCAGCACCTACTCGATCACCAACAGGGACGGCGACATGGTCTGGCTGCAGATCAGCATGGTGGTGGAGCGCGACAGGGAGGGACGAGAGGCGCGTGCCGCCGGCATCGCCAGGGACGTCACCGAGGCCGTCAGGGGCTATGAACAGCTCCAGTTAGCACAGCACAAGCTCCAGCTCCTGGGAAGCCTCACCTATCACGATCTGCGGAACTACATCACCTCGGCGTCGGGGTATACCGAGCTGGCGATGAGGACCAGGGACGAGGCCAAGAGAGAGGAGTTCCTGACCAAGGGGCGAAACTACCTGGCTGACATGAGCGGCCTGCTCAACTCCACCCGAAAGTACTATGAGATGGGTCAGGTCCCACCGGATTGGCTGGACCTGAGGGAAGCGGTCGAACAGGGGATGTCGTCCCCGGACCTTGGCCATCTGGACATCCGGGTGGAGCTTCCCGAGGTAGAGGTGTACGCGGACGAGCTTTTGCTGCAGGTGTTCCATAACCTCGCTCACAATACCCTCAATCATGGTCATGGGGCCACCGAGGTGCGCGTTCACACGGTCGAATCGGACCAGGATCTGGTGATCATCTACGGGGACAACGGGCCCGGTATCCCGGTGGAGGACAAGGATGCCATATTCCAATGGAACTTCCGCTCCCGCCGTGGGCATGGCCTGCACTTCGTGGCCGAGGTGCTGGCCGCCACGGGAATGAGCATAAGGGAAACGGGTGCGCCGGGGCTAGGAGCCCGGTTCGAGATCACGGTGCCTCGGAGCGCGTACCGGTCCAAGAGCTAAGCGGGCCTTCGCCGCCGGCGGATGCCATCCCTTTACGAGGCGATCGGAACCACGTGCAATGAGGACGAGACGTCAGCCTGCGGCCCAGATCGGCGACAGGGAAAGCATACTGGCATCGAATGATCTGAACAGCATTGAGAATCGCCTCGACGCGCTCATAGAGCAGATGTCAGTACAGGGGCGCAACGAGGCCGGGCTTATCGACGAGGCCGTTCAGAACACTGTCGCATGGTACGATCGCCTGCACCGCGCTGACCATGGCATGCCGCTCACCAGGGCGCAGGTCGACGAATTGAACCACCACTTGCAGGGCATGGCGGCCCGGTCGGTCAGGAAATGGAACGGC
>DAGU01000069.1:6961-10798 GCA_002498285.1 Methanomassiliicoccus sp. UBA386
CGGCGATCAGGCGCTCCTGAGGGAGATGGCGGCAGAGCTGCGGTATGACGTAGAATCGGGCGGCTATCGCCTGGAGCACGATGTGGCGCTGGACCCGTTATTATCGCTGATAGGCAGGGCGCCATTGGCGTGGGCGGAGGAATGGACGCTCCGGCTGGAGCGGTTCCGAGGCCGCCACCGCTGGTGGCTCTAGGCCGACCAGCGGTCGGGGTGAAGGTCGATGGTCTCCTCCCTTCTCTTTCCCAGGGAGATGATGTCGGCCTTGACGCCCACGCTCTTCTCGATGAAGGCGACATAGTCGCGCATGGCCCGCGGCAGCACCTCGACGCCCTGGCGGCACAGCTTGGCGGTCTCCTCCGACCATGAGCCCCAGCCTTCCAGCTCCTCGTAGATGGGCTTGGCGCGCATCAATCTGGACGCGTTGCCGGGGAAGTTCTCCACCCTTTCGCCGTCGATGTCGTAGGCGACGCATACCTTGATGGGATCGATGTCGTTCAGCACATCCAGCTTGGTGATGGCCAGAGCGCTCAGTCCGTTCAGGCGGGCCGCGTGCCGTAGCACGACCATATCGAGCCACCCGCATCTCCGCTCGCGTCCGGTGGTGGTGCCGAACTCCTCTCCCTGGTGCAGCAGCCTATGCCCGATCTCATCCTTTAGCTCGGTGGGGAACGGGCCGGCGCCCACCCGGGTGGTGTATGCCTTGGCCACGCCGACCACCTGCTCCACCATGGACGGCGGGATCCCCGCGCCGGTGCAGATGGCCGCCGAGGTGCAGTTGGACGACGTGACGTACGGATACGTTCCATTGTCGATGTCCAGCATTGTGCCCTGGGCGCCCTCGAACATCACCTTCTTGCCGGCTTTGATGCTGCCGTGGATAAGCACGGAGGTGTCGACGATCCTGTTGCGATAGGTCCTTCCATACCCGAGCAGCTTCTTGATAAGCTCCTCACGGTCGATCCCGAGCGGCTCGCCGAGCGATTCGGCCAGGCGCTCCTTCATGGGAAGGATGGTATCGAGGCGTTCCCTGAGGTAGCTCTCGTCCAGAAGGTCGCCCATGCGAATGCCCGAGCGGGCTATCTTGTCCGAGTAGCATGGCCCGATGCCTCGGCCGGTGGTCCCCACTCCCTTGCTGCCGCGGACGCGCTCCTCCGCTCCGTCAAAGGCCCGGTGGTACGGCAGAACGATATTGGCGCGGTCGGAGATCATGAGCCCATCGGCGGAGCGGCCCGTGCGTATCAGCCCTTCGATCTCCTTCCCCATGGCCTCGCAGTCGACCACCACGCCGTTGCCGATCACCGAGGTCACGCCGGAACGGACCATCCCGGACGGCAGCAGGTGAAGCGCGATGACCTCGTCACCCACCTTGATGGTATGGCCGGCGTTGGCCCCGCCCTGATAGCGGACGACCATGTCGGCACCCTCTGCCAAATAATCAGTTATTTTTCCCTTACCCTCATCGCCCCATTGCATTCCAATGATCGCTAACGTCGGCAAGAAGACACCTTAGATGGTCAGTAGGTCCTCATATTTTAATCATGCCTCGCGCTGGCGCCCGACGCCTCTCGATATGTGGACAGCACCTCTTCCATCGAGAGGTCGGTCTTTATTGCGGTGGGGGAGAAATGCGTCCTCGACGCCCGCCCGATCTCGTTCAGGCGTTCGAGCAGCGGCTCCATGCGCGGAGGGGATATGCCCAGGACGGACGACACTCCGTCATTGTCGTAGAAGAACGGCGTGTCGATCTCCGACCTCCATAGCCCGAGGTACTTGCGGCAGCGTCCCACTTCGGAGAGATCGTCGGACGCCTCCATGGCCGACAGCAGCTCACGGTCGTGAAGGGAACCCAACCATAACGGTCCCGCTGACCGGGGAGTGCTCTCCGTTCCATAGGAAAAGCGGCCAGTGGCGGGGTCATGCTCGACGTAGCCCATCTGCGCGAGGCAGTGGTCGGCGGACGCGCCCCCCTCCTCCATCTGAAGGTAGATGCGGAAGTAGTGATCAGCATAGAACGACAGAAGGCATCTTGCCCCCCGGTCCTCCTTGGCCGCCTCCCTCATCACATGCCCGATCAGTATGCGCAGCCCCGTCTCGTGCCCGAACGGGGAACGCATCGACAGGGCGCCATATCTGCGGCGGCATTTCTTGGGATAGGTCCCGGCCAGCGGGGCAGTGTCGGTGGCGGTGACGGCCAGTATTCCGCGGCGTTTCACCGCCTGCACCGCCGCAGGGATGTAATGCACCGGGCTGCCGAACGGGTCGAGGTCCACGAGGTCAAAGGCCCGGCGGGCCAGCATGCACCTCAGGTCCTCATTGGTGCCGTGGCATCGAGCCTCCACCCCGTTGAGGGCGATGTTCGTCCTGATATACTCGGCCGACTGCGGGTCGCGGTCGTTGGCCGTGACGTCGGCGACCTCCGTCTCGACCGCCCACCTCACCGCCCTGGCGCCCGTTCCCGCCATGGCGTCGAGGGCCGAGCGCACCGGGCGCGCTCGCAGGAACATGACCGAGATATCGCGGTTGAAGGCCATCTGGGAGTTGAAGAACACCTGGCCGATGCGTTTGCCCGGTCCGCCCGACGAATATGTGTCGGGGACCTTCAAGCGAGTCCTTCCCTCCAGGACTTCGACCGAGCCGGTTAGGCTCAAAGGAGTTCTCCCTTCATGAGCTTCATTATCTTGTAAGGGAGCAGATTGCGGTTTATGGGGGTCACTTCCAGGATGCGAATGTCATCCCTCCGCCTTATGTCCTGCAAAAGTGGGTTCCTGGACTTCTTGTGCAGCGTCAGGATCAGGGGTTTTTCGATGTCCAAGGCGTACTTTACGGTCTCGATGAACGGTTTGGACTCGACCTCCATCCGACCCACCTCGTCGATGACGATGACGTCAGAGTCCTCGGTGGCCTTGAGAAGCGCCTTCACCCCTACCGTCTCGAGCACGGTGAGGTCTACGCCGAACTTGCCTACGTTGAACTTCGAGCTTATGTCAATATGGGCGAACACGCCCCTCTCCTTGTTCTGCCAGTCCACTATGGCGAAGCCGGTCCGCTTTCCCCCTTCTATGATGGGCTCGGTGACCATTCCCCCCACCTTGCAGCCTTCCGCCTCCAACATCTCTATGACCTTCAACAGGGCGTGGGTCTTGCCCGCTCCAGGCAAACCCGTAATGCCGATCTTAATACCAGTTTTCATTCTATGTCACCAATGATGCGAACGTGTGGCCCTAGGGTCTTCCTTGGGAAACAGGTGCCAGCCCGTATGGACCTCTGTTCTTAATATCTTTTCGAACTGTTAATGCTCAACCTGAATGGCGTCAGCATCTCGTCTGGGCACGGGCCCGGAACAACATCAGGGCGGCCTCCACATCGGACAGGCGCCTTAGATCGTCATCCGATATCGCATCGGACAGTTCGATCGCGTACAGCTCCTCCATGCTGCCGTAGCCGGAAAGTTGAAGCCCCTTCCTCAGGTAGAAGATCGTTCTGAAGGCGTCCATGAATCGGTTGAAGCGGACCCCGTCGAACTCCTCGCCCCAGCCGATCTCCTCGCGGACGGACCGGTCCATCCGTGCCAATGCGGCCGTGGCGTGCTTGGTGGCAGTGCAGCGGCAGGTGCTCACGCCAACCGCATCGCTATCTGAGAGTTAAGTCATTTCGCCCTAATCGGGCTTCGTCGCCGCGTGTCCTCGTTCGAACCCGGCCGACGCCCGAACGCGGAACAACATCAGGGCGGCCTCCACATCGGATAGGCGATCGAGCATCTCGAGCGATAAGGCATCTGACAGCTCGCTTTCGTGAAGCGCCTCCATGCTGCCGTAGCCGGAAAGAGACACCCCCTTC
>DAGU01000071.1:0-1403 GCA_002498285.1 Methanomassiliicoccus sp. UBA386
ATGGGCGGCGTCCGGTTCGGACAACGTCCACATGATGAAATTGTCCACCCCGCACAGCTGGGCGGCCGAGCCGGTCAGGTCGGAGACGTTGACCATGGGAATGAACATGTCCGGCAGATGCTTCTGAATGTAATCATTGGCCTTGCTGTACTGCTGCATGGTCCAGCCCTTGGCCAGTTCCTCGGCCGGCACCACCTCCACCTTGTCCACCTCCTCGGGGGAGGATATCAACGGCGCCTCAGGCACCGGCGGCATCGTTTCCATGTACTGGATGTCCAGCCCCATCTCCGCCACCCAGGAGAGAGAGAAGTACCAGTGCGTGACCGGAAGCAGGTCATACATCTGGGACGCATAGGCCACGCAGTGCGCTCCCAGCTCCGGCTGCCGGTAGAAGTCCCCTATGGTGTTCCCGCACGCCACCGAGGCGTGGGACAGCATCATGGGATCGACCGATATGCGGTCGTACTTGGTGCCCATGAAGGGGCTGGCGAAACGCTTCTTGGATCTGTCCAACCACTGCTGGTCGATCGGAGGGAATCTATCTGCCGTTGTCATGTGGAACACACCGCCAGGCATCAGGGGCCCGACAGGATTTATATCCAGTGCCTGAGCCCTTTGGCGATGGGCTCAGGAGAACGCCCAAAGCCGCCCCTCGGCCGAGAACAGCCTGACCGGGACGCCGTACAGCTCGGACAGGCTCTCCTCAGTAAGGGTCTCCCGGCCGCCATCGCTGTAGATCTGCCCGTGGCGCATCATGATCACCCTCCCGATCTCCGGTATGATGTCCGATGGGTCGTGAGTGACCAGTATCAGGCTTCTGCCGCTGGCGGCAAGGGAGCGCATGGCCCCCCTGACCAGATGCTTTCCCGTGAGGTCCAGGGCGTTCATCGGCTCATCGAGAATGAGCGCCTCCGGGCGATTCACGAGCGCCCGGGCCATGAGCACCCGGCGCGCCTCCCCCATGGACAACGTGTCGACCGTCCGCCGGGCGAGATGCTCCGAGCCGACCGAGCGCAAGGCCTCCATGGACCTCGCCCTCATGCCCTCGTCGATCCTCTGCGAGCGGTTGGTCCCGATCGAGCCGAACAGGCCGGACAGTACGGCCTCCTCGGCGGTCATGCCGCGCCTCATGTTGCTCTGCAGCTCGCCCGATACCAGGCCAAAGGCCTGGCGGACATCGAACAGGGCGTAGTGCTCCTCCCCGCGGATCCTGACGCAGGCCCCCTCGACCGACGTATCGTGGCGCAGGTCGCCCACCATGGTCCGCACCAGAGACGACTTCCCCGAGCCGTTCGGACCCAGTACGGCGATGCGTTCCCCCTGCTCGATGCGCAGATCGACGTCCTTCAGCAGGGTATTGCCGTTCCTCTCGATGCTAACGCGGTGCATCTCCACCAGGGGTG
>DAGU01000071.1:1609-4771 GCA_002498285.1 Methanomassiliicoccus sp. UBA386
GCCCGCGAGCTCGTGGGCCTGCAGCCTTCGTCCCCATCGCCCGCCGCGTTCGGCCGACCGACGGCAGGCCGCCCACCCCCGGAAAAGGCGGCGATGTGACGCCGCGGTTCGCGTTCATCCGCCTTTGAGATGGTGGGTATTCTGATGATATTTATCACGATGCGAAACGGGTATAATGCGAAATGGGTATAATGGGAAGCGGTTTTCATATGAATGAGATGCAATGGGACCTCAGCCAGCTGGTGGAGAGCACCGATCCTGCCTACATCGTCGACCGCCTGGAGAAGATGGTCGCCGAGGCCGGCGCCATGAACGAACGGTACAAGGGAAAGATAGAAGGCCTGGACGCCGCCGGCCTCTTCAAGCTGCTGGAGTCCCGCGACGAGTTCATGCTCAAGTACGAGGGAGCCGCCATGTACTGCAATCTGCTATACTCGGCGAACTCCACCGATCCGGTCGCTCAGCAGCTCAACGATGCCATGCGCCGGGCCACGCTCCGCGCGGGCCAGCAGCTGGCCTTCATGGACCTCGAACTTGGAAAACTTCTAGCGTCCCGGCCCGAGCTGGTCCAGGCGCCCGAGCTGGAGGAGTTCCGCCATCTGCTGGAGCGGGTCCGCATGAGGGTGCCGCACCAGCTGTCCGAGGCCGAGGAGCGCCTGGCCATGAGCAAGGACCAGAACGGCATCGACGCGTGGTCCCAGCTGCAGGGGGACTGGCTGAGCACCCGCTCGTTCCGCATAACCATAGATGGCGAGGAGAAGGAGCTGCCCTATGGCCAGATCATAGGGCTGTATGAGGACCCCCGCCGGGATGTGCGGAAGGAAGCGAACCGCGTGGTGTACGACACCCTGGGAAAGGACGAGATCCTGTGGTCCACCGCCCTGCGCTCGGTGTGCGCGGACCACATCCAGATGTGCGCCTGGAGGAAGTACCCCTCGGTGCTGACCCAGAGCCTCATCGCCAACGACGTCGAGGAGGGCGCGGTGCGCGCTCTCATGAGCACCATTGAGAGGAACGTCGGGGTCTACCAGCGCTATCTCGCCCTCAAGGCCAAACTGATGGGCCTGCCCAAGCTGGGCAACTGGGACATCATCGCCCCCCTGCCCGACGACCCCGGGAGGAAGTATTCCTGGAGCGAGGCCAGGAAGAACGTGGTCGACGCGTATTCTCGATTCGATCCCCAGTTCGGGGAGTACGCCGGCGACATGCACGAGAGGAGGCACATCGACGCCGAGGTGCGCCGGGGAAAGGTCAGCGGGGCCTTCTGCGCCACCTGGTTCGACGGAAGGTCGGCGTACGTCCTGCAGAGCTTCAACGGCCTCGTCGGCGATGTCTACACGCAGGCGCACGAGCTGGGCCACGCCATCCACGCCTACCTCGGCTCCAGGGCGCAGCGGCCCAGCAACTACGAGATCGGCTCCTGCATCGCCGAGTGCGGTTCCACCTTCGGGGAGCTGCTGCTCACCGAGCACCTGCTTTCCATAAGCCCCTCCAAGGAAGAGAAGAGGGCGGTGCTGTGCAAGGTGCTGGACGAGTTCGGCATGGCCGCCTTCCAGGTGTCGGCGCGGTACTTCTTCGAGCACAGCATGTACGACGCGATAAACGCGGGCAGGTTCCTGGATGGCCAGACCATAGCCGGCCTGTGGACCGCCGCGCGGGACAAGATCTACGGCGACGCGGTGGAGTGGCTGCCGGAGATGAAGTGGGAATGGACCATGAAGCTGCACTACTACATCCCCAACTACCGCTTCTACAACTATCCCTACGTGTTCGCGCAGCTGTTCGTGTTCGCCATGTACCGCCTCTACCTTGAGCAGGGCGAAGCATTCGTTCCGAAGATCAAGGCGCTGCTGTCGGCCGGCTCCAGCCGCTCGCCGGGCGAGCTCGCCAACGAACTGGGCTTCGACATCTCCAGCGAGGAGTTCTGGCAGAAGGGCATCGACCAGGCGGAGGAGTTCATCAGGCAGCTTGAATCGCTGCAGTGAGCCCGCAACGATCGCAGCCGGCGGCCGCGCGGGGGCGACCGCTCATATGGCCGGGGTGGAGAAGAACCGCTTTACCTCGGCCACGGGATCATTCGTCCTCCTGGCCCCCAGCTGCTGCTGGTACCTTGACGCGCGGGAATCGAGTATCACCGCCGCGCCGCGGTCCGTCTCCATGCGTATCAGGCGGCCGATGGCCTGCTGCGTCTTGCGCAGCGCCGGGGCCAGGGAGGTGTAGTCCCATCCCCTGCCGAAGCCGTACTTCTTGTCGAAGCGGGCCTTCAGCTCCTCGGATACCAGCGATGGGGGCGGATATGGCAGGCCGACGATGATGGCCAGGTTCAGCTCCTCTCCGGGAAAGTCCAGGCCCTCAGCCACCTTGCCGCCCATGACGGTGAAGAACACCCCGTTGCGGCCGCTCTTGAACCTCTGCACCGCCTCGGCGAAGTTGCGCGATCGCGACTCTTCCCAGAACAGGTTGCGAGGGATGCCCTTCTCCAGCACCGGCCGCATGGACCTCAGCATCTCGTAGGAGCGGAAGAACACCATGGTGTTCTTCGTGGTGCTATTGCATAGTCCCACGATGCGGTCCTCGATGCGCCTCTTCATGGACGGGTCGGCCCGCATCTCCCTCATGCCCGGGTTGACATCATCGGCGTACAGCACCAGGCGGTTCTCCGGCGGGAAGGGCGACGGGAACACCATCTGCACGGTGTCCCTCGGCAGGTCCAGGACGTCTACGTACTGCTGCAGGGGCTGCAGCGTGCCTGACATATGCACCACGCCGTTGCACTGCCGAAGGAACTCCAGGGTGGTCTTGGGCTCCAGGCAGCTGGCGATCAGGCCGCCGCCGCCGGAGGCCGAGACGGTCTTCATGAACCGGGCGTCCGAGGCGGCGAACCATTCATCCAGGGTCGAGGCCAGCTTGAGCGTCGCCGACATGGGGTTGTCGCCGTCCTTGAGACGCTTCTCCAGGATCATCTCCCCCAGGTCGTGAAGGTTGGTTGTCAGCGTGTCTAGCTCCTCGTCGCTCAGCTCCATCTCCTCCCGCATCCGCCCTTCCAGGAATCGGCGGCCCAGCCTTGCCTCCAGCCCGCCCGAGCACTGCTCGTTGGCCGCGTCCTGTATGATGTCGCGCAGCGTCGCGGTGAGGCGGTTCACGTCCACGCCCTTGGCCAGC
>DAGU01000034.1:0-1682 GCA_002498285.1 Methanomassiliicoccus sp. UBA386
GGAGCCGAGGACCTTAAGTGCCTTGCCCTGGCCGTCCACGAGCTGGTAGGCCGGATGCCCGTCACCATGCGAAGCCGCAACCACTACGGGGTCAGGTGCGAGGATGGGGAGATCATCGACGAAAGCTACACCGGCCCGGTCCTGGAGGAGGCCTTGAATCGCAACACGGTGGTCCGCCGGACCGCGCCCTCGGGCGTCTATCGCGGGGTGCCAGTGGTTGTGGTCCCCATCATCCGCAGGAAGGAGGCTGTGGCCGTCTTCGGGGTAGTGGACATTACCAAGGGCGGGATGTTCGAACTCATCTCCAAAACCCGGAAGGACGGCCCCCACTCCTGAGCGGCGCCGTCGGAATGGACATCGATCATCTGCGTTCGGGGAAATGATTAAGAATTCTCCAACGATTTTATGGCCGTGGCATCCAGCGATAGATCACACCTGACCAGCCTTTGTATAGACGCCGGAGTCTGCCGATTCCGCACCACTATATGGGTCCGTACCGACGACGAGGGGAACATCCTATATGAGATAGAGAGCGGATGCCCTCATGTCAAGAAGGTCCAGGCCTGCCTGCCCCGGGACATGACGCCGTTCGATGCGCTGAAGATGCCCTTTTCCGAGAATCCCATCTACGAATGTTGCGGAAAGATCCTGGTACATTCGGCTTGTCCAGTGCCTTCAGGCCTTATCAAGGCGGCAGAGGTCGCCGCTGGCTTTGGCCTCAAGCGTAACGTCTCTTTCACCTTCGACGCTTAATCGACCTCCGAGGGGGCGCCCAGGATCGCGTCCACCTTGTCGGACCATACCACAGAGGCGGGGCCGGCAAGATACATGGCCACCAGGATGGACTCGCGCAGCTCATCCACCGTGGCCCCCATCTCCTTGGCCCGCCCGGCCCAGGTCTCCAGACAGGTATCGCACCGCATCAGGCAGGAGATCGACACGGCCATTAGAGCCTTCTCCTTAGAGGTGAGGGCGCCTTCGCGGAAGATCTCGTTCTTGAGCTTGTACAGCGCGTTGATGGCGGCGGGCTGTTGCTTGGCCAGCATAGAGAGGCTCATGGCGTCAAAATTCTCTGCCAGCTATATTAAACTCTTTCCTGGCATTTCCTTCAGCCATCCATAGCATTAATAGCGGACAAATCGTTCAACATGGCATATGGTACGTATGGTGGACATCATTTCCCGGCTGGAAGAGCTGAGGGGCACGGTATACGTCTTTCCCCTCAACGGCGATTGCCGGGAGAAGATCTTGGGCATCGAGCATAATATAACGGCCGCACTGGGCATCAAGGTGATCAACAAGGGCGTGACCGAGTGTTTGAACAGGCAATATGTCCTGTGCATCATCAAGAAGGCATCATTCCGCCCGCCACCGGAGCCCACCGTGATGTTGATCTCCGACGACGGCGTCGTCCTGGGAGAAGAGATACTGCCTCACTACAAGAAGGAGTTCCTGGCGAACGTCAAGGAGGAAACTATCTGGCTGTCCGAGGAGTTCGTCATGTATCCCAATAGGAAGGGGCAGCGGAGCGAGTATTTCGTCATGCCCCCGGTGTCGTTCCCGGAGGTGGAGGAGTTCGGCATGCTCGACGTGGTATCCTGCTCACCTTCCGCTCCCGCAGACATGATGCTCAGAGAGATGCACGGCTACGAGGACGACGCCAGGTTGGCGTCCATTCTAAT
>DAGU01000034.1:1958-2960 GCA_002498285.1 Methanomassiliicoccus sp. UBA386
TGAGGGTTCATCCCCCGCCTGAAGGAGTTATCTGGGAGGCTTTCGCCTGGATATCCTCGATCTGCTCGCGCATGCGTTCGATCTCGGCCAGCTGGTCCTTCAGGCCGCGATCGCCGACGGATTCCTTGCGGTACTCCTCCGGCCTGGCAGGGTCGAGGGAGGATACATCGTAGTACAGGTTGGTGGTGTCCAGGAGTGCCCAGGTCCTTCCATCCTCTTCCATGATGTCCTCTATCTTTCCCACCGAACCGGTGTTGCGATACTTGGCAAGGTCTCCGACTTTCATGGCGATCACTTGGCGGGGATGATGACGGTCCTCTCACCCGCAGGCATGAACTCCCTGAGAGCGCCCCGGCCGAACTCCTTCGTGATGTTCGCGAAGTCGAAGGGCAGGCTCTTGTCGGCGAAGCAGACCTTGATCAGCGGGTTGCAGACGAAAGCGTCGCCGCGAGCCGCGTGAGGCGCCATCGCAATACCGGCGTAGCCGCTCAGGTGACCGACGTTCATGGCGTAGTTCGGGTAGTTGGGGCCCCTCATCTCGAAGGCCAGACCCTCGTCGCTCCTGTAGGAGAACGAGTTCGCGGAACCGCACTGGTCCTGCAGGTCGTAGCCGTAGAAGCCGAGACGTCCGTGCCTCTCCTTGTGCTGGAGCATGGACAGGTACCAGCCGTTCACACCGAAGTCGGCGTTGCCGGTGGCCATCGCGCAGGCGATACCGGTGGCAGCAGCGGCGACGGTGGCACGCTGGGAACCGCCGAAGTGGGCTTCCATCGCGGCGGGGTACCTCTCGTACATCTCCAGAGCGTAGGAGTTGACCTCGGTGCCGAGCTTCTCCATCAGGTCCATGGAGGGCTTGCTGTTGCAAAGGCCGCCGTACTTGGTCTTGATCAGGTCAAGAGCCCAGTAGGTGTAGTCCTCCAGGATGTCGTCGGTGTAGGCCGCAGTAGCGTACTGGGTGAACCCGACACCGCCGGACATGTAGGATCCGAGGTAGATCTGGTC
>DAGU01000034.1:3166-3834 GCA_002498285.1 Methanomassiliicoccus sp. UBA386
GCCAGGAACCCGAAGGGAATTCCACCGGGCTCGTTGGGGCCACGGGCCCTGCGGGCCGGCATCATGGTACCCATGTTCACGACCGCAGCGTGCTTGGCAGCGTAGGCGAAGTCCGCGATGGCGGCCTCACCGGCAGCGAGCCTGTAGGCGCTGATGAAGGACATCGAGATCTGCATGGCAGACCAGCGGGAGATGGTACCACCGTCGCAGACGCGTCCGACCAGGGTCGGGGCGTGCACGGCCTGGTAAAGGCCCTTGCCGATGGCGTCCTTCAGCTGCTTGGCCTGGTCCTTGGGGAACTCCTTGTTGATGTCGATCACGAAGCGCTTGTCGAGCTGGCTGATGATCTCGTCGTCACCGCTGAAGACCTTCACGTAGCAGTCCTCGGACAGCGCGGGGCTGACCTCGGCCATGTGCTCCTGAACGACCGCACCGCCAGGCATGGCGTGGTTCACGGTCTCCAGGTACAGGTTGATGGTCTCAGGGGTGACCTCCTTGCCGAGCCTCTTCTCGATGACGCTGTGAGCGGTGTCGAGACCCACGATGACGGTCCTGCGGATATCATCCCACGCCTGCTGCATGGCGGCGTTGTTCATGAAGTGCAGGTCGTCAGCCTCAGCGTAGATGTCCGTGTGGGACAGCTGGTAGGGCATGAGGACACGCTGGCC
>DAGU01000034.1:4041-6237 GCA_002498285.1 Methanomassiliicoccus sp. UBA386
ACCCACTCCTTCTTCCTCTTGGACTGCTTCCAGCCACCAAAGGTGTAGTAGTGGGTGTTGACCTCGGTCGGGTCCTCCTTGAACTTCTTCTTCATCGCGTCGATGAAGAGCTTATCCTTTGACTTTGCCATTTATTTACTCCCCCTTCAGAGCGTAGGCCTGGTATCCGCAAAGGGTCCTCAGCCTGTGGATCCTCAGGTTGATGGCCATGACCTCGGGGTCGTCCCTCATGTCCACGCCATCGGCCCTGAAGATGGTGGTCATCTTCTTCAGGTCAGCTTCGGGCAGGGGCTTGCCAACGGAGATGGGCTTGTCCAACGGAAGGGCCACCTGGTCCTTGGTGTACTCTACCTCTCCCTTCTTGGCGTTCCAGCGATACCTCTGCCAGGCATCGAACATCAGACCGTTCTCGTCCAGCCTGCAGGCGTGTCCGTGAACGGTGGCGCCACGGATACCGGTCTTGGCGGGGTCGAACGTCTCGTTGTCGATGAACTCCTTGGAGACCTTCTCCAGGTCGCGCTCCCTCATCTCGATGATCTGCCTTCCGGAGAGGGTACCAGTATCGAAACCGCGAATGCGGGTCATGTACATCCAGGCCCTCAGGTACGGGACCATGGGGGCGAAGTACACCGAGTCGGTGAACTGGATATACCTGATCCTGTCGCCGGCCTTGGCGCCCTCGATCGGGGTGACCAGCTTTCTGATGAGGTCGTCGGGCTCGTTCCCCTCAGCGAGTGGGGGGTGAATGCTCTTGTAATCTTCTCCAGGCGCCCTGTGGCCCAGAATCCTGATGACGTCGTCCATGGACACATCGCGAAGCTTCTTCAGCTTCTCGGTGGGGTCCATGTAGCGGCGCCTGTTCTTGGCCACCTGGCTCTGTCCGGGATAGAACTGTCTCTTGTATGCCATGTTAACACCTTTTACCCTTTTTGTAATCGGTAACAGTGGGCCTGTACTTCGAGTACCGCCCCACCTCCAGGTTGAACCCGAATGTCAGGATCTCCTGGCAGATCTTCTCGATCTCGTCGAGCGCGCCCTGCAGGTTGTCGATATCGTCGATCTCGACGAATATCCTACCGACCTGGAGCGTTAGCTCGACCTCCTTTCCCTTGACACTTATCACCTTGCGCTGAGGGTGGTCCACGGGCAACCCGGTATGAGGGCCGGAAGAGACCCTGGATGGAAGACCCTCGCCGGAGACATTGACCTGGCGGACGTGAGGGACCTCGTAGATCCTGTTGAGGAGCTTCTCGGTCGTGTCCGCCGAAAGGAGCCGGTGGGGGAATATCAGTACCTCAGGAAGAGGTATGGATTCAGCGTTAGTACTCGTCATCAAGCCACCATGACCGCTTACTTCAGCTTCTTGGCCTCCTTGCCGATGGCCTTCAACGGAGCCTTGAACTCAGCGATGTCACCGTAGACATCCTTGATCAGGGTCGAAGTGGCCTCAGGCGAGAAGTACTGGGTTCCGGCATCTAGGCTGCAAGCAGCGGCGATACATGGGATGACGAAGCCCTTGCTGTGCCTGGTAACAACGTGGTTTCCATGGAACAGACCGGGGCCGCCACCACCATAGATCGAGTGCGAGAAGAAGGACATACCGACGGAAACACCCATCGCACGCCCAAAGTCCACACTGGGAAGTCCAGTCTCGTGCTCGAGCAGGTCGTTGTAGTACAGAATGGTCGCGGGAACGGCCTGAGAGGCCCTGGCCGCGCCGATGTTCACCATGACGGCAGCGAGCATACCGGTGGCCGCGTAAGCGTTCCACAGCGGGAAGTCGTTGGTGGTGTAAACCTTGTACCCAGACGGCAGCTTCTCCTTCACCTTGATGACCTTGTCCTCAATGGCGCGGTCGACCAGGCTGGAAACGACGTCGCCGACGGTACCAGTCTTGCCGTTGGCCTTCACGAGGTCCACGGTCAGGTTGTTAGCGTTCAGGCCCTGGTAGGCCAGACCCAAGAGGTGGTACCTCTCGAAGGGTCCAATAGCGTCACCGAGCTCGAACATGGCGGTCTGCTCGAAGATCGAAGAGATCGCCGCAGCGTTCAGAGAGTTCTTGCTGGCAAGAGCAACCACGTGGTTGGCCATGATGTTCCTGAGAGCGTAACCGGCACCCTCGTTGTTCTGGGGAACCTCGAGGATGGACTTCACGTTGGCGCCTAGGAAGTTCATGGTCTGGGGGTATCTGCCCCA
>DAGU01000034.1:6442-8950 GCA_002498285.1 Methanomassiliicoccus sp. UBA386
GCCTGGGTGACTGCCGCGGCGGTCGCGGTGAAACCGGTGGTGTACTCCACTCCGGCCTCCACCCTGCGGGTCGGCACGTGGACAACGAGCCTCTTGCCGTCAAGGATGGGGTGCACGTCAGTGTCATCGTCCTTTTCGACCTTGAGGATGTCCTTGACCCTCTTGGCGATCTTGTCAGCGTTCGCCACTACCTCAGCGTTGATCTCCTTTCCCTTGATGTACCCGCCGGCTACACGCCCGGTCTTGAGACCTTTCTCAATTCCGGCCATGTCTACGCCGATGGTTCTCTTAGCAAGAGAGGCGATCCTCTGGATGGCAGGGTTGTACAGAGGGTTGATCGCGTCGAGAGGCACGTCCTTCTCGATGAGTTTGCCCTTGTCGTCATACAAGTCTATCTTGTCCTTGTATTTCGCCAAATTTTCTACCTCCTTAATTCATCTTCCTTCTAATCGCCCGAGGTCCCCCCCGCGCGATTAAATCGTTTAGATAATCATCAGTTAGGTTGGTACCTCCTGATGAAAATCGAATCCCCTTGCGTGGCCTTGTAAGTATAGAGATGCATATAAGACTAGTGATGGATGGATGGACCATCCATCATAAACAATCGTGATTTTTTGATTGAGGCCAGTCAATTTTTAAAAAACTTAACAGAGGTTAATTTTTCCTTATTTTCTATGACCGATTTAACAGCTTTAATAACAGAAATCGCGTCATTACGCTTAAAATCTAGAGTCTCAGATTTTAAGAATCTTTCGAGATCCCGCATCGCAGCGGGCGTCAATATTTCCTCCGATATGGTTAGTAGCAAATCGTAGGATCTTCTGGGATAGAACGTGGATTTTAGACGGCCTATAATAATCCTTGCGTCCGATTCGTTTAGGAATCTAAATTGGACCGCCCTCTCGATGTTGAGCCGCAGATTTATGAGCGGCTCGGAGAGCGCAGCAAGGGTGAAAGGATCGAACATGAGCACGACCTCGTCGTCGCCCTCGATGCGACCAGAGGAGTATTCCTCATAAATTCTTCCTACTCCCTCCATTCCGAGGCTGTCAAGCTCGGCGGCGCGCAGCGCCCCCATGGAGCCGCCGCCGATGACCTTGGTGCCCCGCCGCAACAACTGGAGTATCTCCCGATGACCCACCGCGGCATCGCTGAGCAGTACGCCGTCCACGATGCCCACGACGCCGACATCTTCGGGAAGCTCCACCAGGTCGCCCCGCTTCACCGGTGGACGGTAATCGGCGTCAAGTATGCGTCGCGCCTCCTCGTGAGGAAGGCTCGGCCCGAGGAATATGACCGGCCTCAGCGGAAGCCTCCCATCAGCCGCGCTCCCACGCGGTCCTCGTCGATGGCGAAGACCTCCATCCCTGGAACGATCACTCGTACCACGGGGATTCCCAGCTCCTTGCGGGTAAGGTCGACCACCACCGTGCGGCTCATCCCCCGGGCGTTGATCCTGGCCCTGGCCACCTGTAGGTCGTCGAAGATGTCGTCCGTCCCCAGATGGGGGAGGTCGTCCAGCGAGCGGGAGATGCCCGATGGCGTGAGCCACATCTTATTCAAGCGCTTCATCCTCTCGTAACCAAGCTTGCGGTTGTTCAATACCGCTACCGTATCCTCCCTGGCCCCGTGGATCTGGGTCAGTCGGCTCTGGGCCAGCTCCAGCAACGCCTTGGTGGCCGCCACCTCCGGGCTGAGGTGCGTGCCGAGCCCCAGGTTCAGTAGGGCAGGGTCCTGGAGCACCGTGTCGTCGGCGGCCGCGGCGATGGTCGGGATGCCTATTTCGGTCGTGAGGTCCTTGAGGTGCACCTCGATCCCTTTGCTGGTGAACCTCTCCACCAGCTCCTTCACCGGCCCGCGCGACGGCACCTCGATGTCGCCGGCGATCTTGCGCCTTCCCTCGGCGAAGGACCAGTCGTTGCGCTCAACCACCTCACATAGGCCGTGCAGCACTGCCTCCTCGAGATTGTTGCCGCAGGCGAGGCCGTTCGTTGACGTTCTGAACAGAGGAAGGTCCATCTTAGAGACGTAGGGATGGAACACCGCGCTCGCCGGCACCCATGTCTCCTCGTTGCCGTTCAGCTCCCATCCCTTCACCCAGGCCACCGACTGGCGCATGACATAGAAGGCGGAATGCTGCGGCAGGATCAGGTCCATGGGATGGACCGCTTCCCTGGAGGACATGAACTCTTCCACCCCCTGCCTGACGATTGTGTCTCCGCGGACCTCCGCACTATACCGTTCCACCGCCTCCATGATGGCGGAGACCTTCGCCGCCTCCTTCGTCAATCCTTTGCCATTATATACGGTGATGGCGCCGCTCTCAGCGGTGGGGCGGATGGCCGAGAAGACCGGAATGCCCACGCGATCCAGGTCGGTGATGTCCGCCACCCTGGTCACTCCCGCCACGCCCATCATGGGCTCGATCCGGGCAAGGGTCTCGGCCGGCTCGACCGAGCGGTGTCCGTCGGAAGTGAACTTCTTGGGAGTGGATCCGAGCTTCATGCG
>DAGU01000055.1:0-14799 GCA_002498285.1 Methanomassiliicoccus sp. UBA386
TCGGTGACGATGCGGCGCCGGAGAACGAACCGCCGTTGCTGTACATGGCCATTGCAGCCGGCGCCATCGCGCTGGCCGCTACGCTGCTCATTCGTAGAAAATAAAAAAGAGGATGGAAGGAAGGGGTTTACTTGCCCTGGTGCTTGTGAGCGTTGATGGAGGGGCGGACCTTCTCGGCGCCCTTGCCCTTCCACTTCAGCCCGCGACCGGCCTTGCCCGCGGCGGTGAGTCCGCGGAAGGCACGGTTCTTGTGCTGCTTCTCGCAGATCCAGTTGATGTTCTTGTCCGCCTTGATCACGGGGTGATGCGGGTCCACCAGAATGATCTCGAACCACTCATGGAGTCCGTCCTGTCCCACCCAGTAGGAGTTCAGGACCTCGAGGTTGGGATACCGCTTGGCGCACCTCTCCTCGGCGATCCTCTGCAGGCTCTTGCCGGTGGTGAGCTTGTTGATACCGCGGCGCTTGGCGCGGCGGCCCTTGCGGATCTGCCTCTTGCGCAGGGAGCCCTTGCGGACCCTGCCGCGGACCACGACGAAGCCCTGCTTGGCCTTGTAGCCGAGCTTCCTCGCCCTGTCCAGGCGGGTGGGGTGTTCGACCCTGATATAATTCTCATCCTTGCGCCACTGAATGAGGCGCTCCCACTGCGCCTGCTTCACATAGCTCTCGGACGGCGTGTTCCACGCCTCTGCAATGTAATGGTACATGTCCTTCCCGCTTACGGGCCTCTTGACCTCTTCTTCGGAAAGGTTCTCGATTTCGTTTGCCATATGCGTTCACCTTGCCTTGCGGCGTTTATGGATTCACCCACCGGAGCGGGCACATCTCCTACGAGATAGGTTCTCGTGACTAGGGGCTGGGAACCCCTCCACCCATATATAATATTTTATGGGGGCGCGAGGTCCAGGTTCACTCTGCGAGAGCCGTCTCGATCGCCAGGAGGTCTCCCTCCAGCTGCTCGATGGCCCCTTCCTTGTAGCACCTGACCGATCCGCATTTACTTCCCGATAGATAGAATCCCATGCGCTTCATTTCCCTCAGCGCCGATGCTCTTTTTTGCAGAAGATCGAGATCGCACTCCTCTCCTTCCTCCGCGGCCAGGGGCACGCAGATCTCCAGAGCATACCTCATGCGATCCTCCTCACGGTCGATCCCGAGCATGGCCATCATCCCCACCAGCAGCAGCTGCAGGTCCACTTGGTTGATGCTCCGCTGGATGATCTGATTGAGCGAGTTCATGTCCAGCGTGCGGCGTTCTTCGTTCAGCGCAAGCGAGCCGTTGGCCCATTCTCCGATAAGCTGCAGTCTTCCTGTCAGATCCGACACCATCGTTAGGACGTCCCGGCAGGAAGTTAAAGCTAACCATCTGGCTTTGAATGTTGATAAGAGGGCGGCCCCTCACATAAAATCGCGCAGATCGAGCTTTCTTCCCGCCTTCTTCTCCGGCTTGCTCTTCGTCTTGGCCGGGCCGGGGGAGGAGAACGCGACGTCGAACAGGGTCGCCTGCTGGGAGCCGGTCATGAGGTCCCTCTCTCCCCAGCCGAACACCTCGGTGGCGCGGGCGGCGGTCTGCGCTATCCGCTCGGCATAGTACCGACAGTCGGGCTGGTGCTCGAACGGCCGCCCCGAAACGTACGGCTCGACCTCCTGCGGGGTCTTCCTGGAGTCGGTGACGATCCACGAGACCTTCATTCCAGGGATGAAGTCGTAGCCCATGGCCATGAGCTTCTTGGCCGTCTGCACGTTGGCCTGCGAGTCCGGGTCCTTGTAGGCGTTGAACGGCTTGCACGTGCGGGATATCACGAGCTCCTCGATGGGCACGTCGCACGCCAGGGCCCTGGAGACGGTCTCGCGGGCTACCTTCACGCCTTCCTCCGGATTGCCGTCCAGGATCTTCTCGAACACCTCGCTGAGGACCTGGCTCTGCAGGTCGAAGGAATCGGTCCTCCGTATCTCATAGCCCCGGACGATCGTCCCCTGCGTCGGCCAGACGGTGCGCCCCACGTAGCGCTTCTTCTTACCGTGCGAGAACAGCGATTCGAACACCTTCTCGAACTCCATAGTGGAGAACTCCCTCGAGAACTGCTCGGCGATCTCCGTGCCGAACGCCACGGTCGCATCCAGATCATCGTGCGGGGACTGCAGGAACAGTGAGTCGGTATTGTGTAATAATATCTGGCCGCAGCTGTCCACGAAAGCATGAGTGCCCTTTACTGAAAGATCGTATACGTACCCGTCATATTTTTCCTCTCTTATTTTGCTCCTTAACAAATTGTTGTAATTGTTGATCGTCCTGGTTATGCAGTAGGTATCCCTCTCCGGTCTGTATCTTACAGCATATTTTTTATTTAACTGGTTGAGCAGAAGGCTTATACCGCAGGTCAATTGCAGCGATCTGGTCTCGTATTTGAAGCAGGCTTTCTTATATTCGCTTGAATAAGAAAGCTTTTTGTTCGTTATTTTGCCTCCATCTCCCTTTATCATTTCCTCAAGCAAAGCTTCTTTATATCTATCCTCTACATGAAATATGAAATCAGGGAGCTTTTTCCCATAACTTTTCTGCCCGCATAGCTCCCTGAAGAATATGGCTGCCATTTGGTTCATCATCTGCAGCTTGTGCGTATGGTCAGTATACAGGACCGTAGCTTCGCCCTGTTTGTTATTGTAGGTCAATTTTCTTGTCCCTGTCGTCGACCTAATTATATTTGCGGTTGCCCCAGAAAAGAGCATATAATAGTCTTTCTGGATCTGTTCGAGCCATGTCCTGTCCGAAGAGGATATGCAGGCCCCATTTCTCGTTGTGGTCTCAACCGTTGAGCTGCTTCCTTCTGCAATGTAGGCTCCAAGGATCCTGCACAAGGCCTCGAATTCAGGGCTGCCTTTCTCAATGAATCTTTTTAACTTTATCGGGTTCTTCCTGTTGGTCCAACTGAACCAGACATGATCGTCATCTTTCTTGAGCTCTGATCTCTTGATCGAACCTTTGTATGTGGTTTCGTATGAGTAGTGCTTGAGCAGCTCATACATATCCAGTGTCTCTATCTCTTTTACTGGAGGTATCTCCTCTACCCGTATCATGCATTTTTCTAGCATGTCATTGGGGCGTGTCTCCAATAGTTCGCCATCTTGCCAGGTCATAAAGGAGTGGTCTTCCGTCGTTACGCTCTCCCCGAACTTTTGGCTGACCCTGAATATTTTCTTGTCTGTTCTATGTCTTACGATCTCGGTTATCTCAGACCATGTGCTCTTTCCCGATGGCAGCATTGAAAGTGCTCGGTACCCATGGAGGGATATTACTTCCTTCTCTCCTCTTTTCTTAATTTTTTTCTTATTTTCATTGAACAGTTCTTCGATGTTTTTTATCTGGATGATCCCTTCAGGATCGAGTATTGTTACGAACCTGTCGCCAGTTATGCTATCTCCGTAGATGACATTGTGGTCAGCCTCTTCCAGACGCTTGATGAGCGTCTTGACGGTCTCCCTGGCAAAGGAGGTGATGGCCGAGCCGATGTTGTGGTCCGTGAACCGGTAGAAGGACGACGCGAACACGCCGTAGAAGGCGTTCATGAGGATCTTGACCGCTTCCTGCAGACCGTTGAGGTACCGCCGTTCGTCGGCGTCGTCGGAGGCCTTCATCCTCCTCTTGATATCGTCCCTCTGCGCCATCAGGTCGCCGAGTATGCGAGGCAGCAGCCCCGCCTTCCTCTCCCCGCTCATGAACCTGGCCCCGTTGGGGGCGATGATCTCGCCGTCATCGCTCAGCGTGGTGAAGCAGATGTTCTTGCTGATGATGAGCGAGGGGTACATCGACTTGAAGTCCAGCACGATGACCCAGTGGTACAGCCCCGGCTCGATGGTGTGCACGTACCCGCCCTCGATGGATTCGTCCTCGTTGTCATACCGCGATGTGAGCGGAACGCCGACAGGCCCGAAGGGCGCCGGCACGCGGTCCGCCTCGCGTATGAGGATGGAATCGATCAGGGTGCTGTTCCCCGAGGTCAGCACGTCCTCCATGGGCAGCTTGGACACGGCGGAGAGGTCCATCGTGCGGCGAAGCGTCTCGATGTGCTCCAGGATCCCCAGGGCCAGCTCGGCGTCCTTGAGGCAGTACTTCACCACCCGGTCGGGGTTGCGCTCCCACTCCTCGTCCATCTTGGAGGGGTCGACGTCTAGTTTTTCCTCTCCCAGCACCAGCTTGGCCACGTGGTTGAGCGTCTCCTGCTTGGGCCGCAGGGCCATCTTGGCCGCCCACCAGGCATCCACCACCAGCCGGCCATTGATCTTCCAGCCGCGCTGCCCCGAGCGCCGAGGCTCGCTGAGGTCCCTCCCCCATCGGCATAGGTCCGCCCCGCAGACCTGGGCCCTCTCCATCACCGTCGGTATGTCGTAGTTGTCGATGTTGTATCCTGTGATGGCGTCCGGGTCCTCATCCTGGATGACCCTGGTGAACTCCTCGATGATCTCCTTCTCCGTCCCCAGGATGGGCTTTCCCTGGCGCAAGGCCCCATCCTCTCGTATGACGTAGCAGATGGTGAGGATGTTGCCGTCGCGGATGCTGTTCTCGATGTCGAAGGACATCACCTTGAGGGCCGGATTGAAGGGCTCCAGCGTCGAGATGTCCGGCCTGCTGTTCTTCCTGGCGACGTCGATCATCAGGTCGGTGGTGTAATTCCCCTTGACCTCCTCTCCGACTATCTGGACGCAGGCGCCGAGGTCGTTGTCGTAGATGAATCGGTGATGGAACGGTATGTCGGCCGCCAGGACCTCGAACTGTCGCCTCAGCCTGGAGCGAAAATCGGGGACCAGCCAGGGGAAGCGGACCACCACCTTGGCGGCCCTGCGCATCTGTCCGCGATGGAACAACTGGATGCTCTCGACCCTGCGCACGTCGGGGTCCTTCCGAAGCGTCTCCACGGTGGCGTCGTCCGGCTCCACCAGGTGGAAGTACGGTTCGAAACCGACGTAACGGGCCATGAGGGAGCGCCCGTCCTCCACTTTGCCAT
This sequence comes from Methanomassiliicoccus sp. UBA386, assembly GCA_002498285.1. GTDB lineage: Archaea > Thermoplasmatota > Thermoplasmata > Methanomassiliicoccales > Methanomassiliicoccaceae > DTU008. The sequence goes on from DAGU01000055.1 coordinate 5,003, forward strand.
AAAGCTCCACGGACAGCTGGTCATCTTCCGTGCGGCGGTAGGTGGCGCTGAGCAGTCTGGCGTTCCATCGTCCCACTCTTTTCACTTCCTCGATACAATGGTGATCACGTCGTCGTTCTGGAGCTCGTAATCGTTGCCGACGACGCGGTGCGTTCTGACGTTGATGGCCCTTATGAAATTTTCTCCCAGGTCGGTGTGCACCTTGTAGGCCAGTTCCCTGGCGGTGGTGCCCCTGGGCACCATGAAGGCGTCGGGAAGCACCCTGCCTTCATGATCGGTCAGGCGGGTCTCGTCCTCCACCGGGTACACCACGATCTGGTCCAGCAGGCGGTACGCCGCCATCTCCAGGCACTGCTGCACCCCGGTGCCGCCGAACCGTTCGATGTTGCTCCCAAGCATGTCGATGGCCTTGGTCTGGGCGGCGTTCAGCCTTGACGGGTCGGGGACCGTGAACGACGCATCCCCGGGGAGATACTCGATCAGCTTCGACTTGGCGGCCCGCTTGAGCGCCAGCTCGGTCTCTGCCAATGTCGGGACGGTCATGGGCCCCAGGGCCTCGGTCAGCCTTTTCAGCGTGGCATCGTCGGCCCGGTCCGCCTTGTTCAGGGCGATGATCATGGGTTTGGCCTGCCGCCTGATGGCGTCCGATATGCGGAACATGATCTCTTCGTCCCACGTCTGCGGGTTCTCGGGAGGCTGCACCTCGCGGAGGGCGGCGTTGACATGGCCGGACGTCACGCCCAGTCCCGTCAGCCGCTCGTGGATGAGCAGCTCTATGCTCTTGCCCTCCATGTGGGCCTGGCGGGCGCTCCTCTCCCACCCTCGGTCCAGTATGCCCTTCATCCACATGGCGATCTCCCGCTCCAGGAACCGTACGTCCTCCAGGGGGTCGTGGGAGCCTGCTGGTACTGTGCTACCCTCTATATCGGTCGCGCCGGAGGCATCGACCACGTGTATGAGGGCGTCGGCCTGCCTCAGGTCGTCGAGGAACTGGTTTCCCAGGCCGCGGCCCTGGTGGGCGTCCGGCACCAGGCCGGCCACGTCCAATAGCTCAACGGGTATCAGGCGGGTGCCGTTCTCGCAAGCGGCGTTCCGGGGCACGCACTGCGTCCCCAGCTCCACGTGCGGACATTTTCCTCGAACGTAGCCCACGCCCCGGTTGGCCTTGATGGTGGTGAACGGATAGGAGGCGATCTCCACGGTAGCCAGCGTGGCTGAGCAAAAGAAAGTTGACTTGCCGACGTTGGGTTTACCGACGATACCGATCTGCATTTCCTGCCTCGGATTCAGAATGGTCCCGCCATAGAAATATGATTGCACTGCCCGCACGGCGAATGTCATCGTTCTGCAGTTTTCATCGATATGGTGCGACGTTAAGCCGTCGGCTCAAGAGCTCACCGCGGAGCGCTCATCCCTGGGCGTTCGGGGAACGCCACGTTCGATCTTCCGACGATGAACGACGACAGCATGTCCTCGGCCATCTGCCTCGCCAGCCCGATGGGGGCGGCGAAGCTGAGCGAGTCGGGCGAGAACCAGGCGTTGCCGGTGGGATCAACGGGGCCGACGTACGCGACGTCGCGGGGCGCCCCGGAAGCCATCCCCGCGGCGTAGGTGACCATGGAGGCGCAGGACGCCCCGGCGGGCATGAGGACCGAATGGAAGATGTCCTCCTTGCGATAGTGGACCAGGCCTCCGAGGTTCCTGACCTGTTCGGCCGTTCCGATCACCAGCATGGGCCGTACCGCCATCTCGTCCGTCACGGCGTCCGCTCCGGAGATGACGATGTAGCGGCCAGGCGGTGTGATCCCTCCAGGCGCCTGGAGGAACCTCTGGGCCGCTTCGGGGGAAGGCTTCAGCAGCTCGGCCTCTCCGCCGCGGAAGTCAGGAGTGCCGGTGGACAGGAAGTATGGCAGTTGGGGCATCGCGGGAGCGAATCCTAGCCACATGAGGCCGCCGGGGCAGCATCTCTCCCGGACATCCTTCCCGATGACCATGGGCGGGAGCGAGCGGTCGGAGGCGCTCTTCAATAAAGCCCTGGCCACGCACCGGTCCACCTGGCCCATGGGGACGGCGCCCTGCGGCACTTCGTCCGATCCAAGCACGAACAGCGGCCGGCGCTCCAAACGGACGAAGCGCTCGAACCGGTCATTGACCTCTGCCAGCGTGAGCATATGGTCGCCCTGACGAAGGAGGGGCGGAACGCCTATTTTTATCTGGCCCTAAGCTCGACGATCCTGTCGGCCAGTTCGCCGATCTGCTCCGGCGACAGCACTTCGACGCGCAGGTCCGCGTATGGCAGCAGCGCCTTCTGCTCGGCCGTCACGAGGGAGCGCATCTTCAGCACCGTCCCGATCTTCTTGCGGCGGTTCTGGAAGAGCATCTCCACCAGACGGAAGAAGAACCTCTCGTCCCTAACCCGGAAAGGCGGCTCCCTCGGCACCAGCTCCACGACGGCCGAATCCACCTTGGGCGCCGGCCAGAAGCGCGAACGCGGCACCTTCTCAAGTATGCGGCACTCCGCCCGATAGTACACGTTGACGGTCAGGCGCGAATAATCGTCGCTGTCGGGCAAGGCGACCATTCGGTCGGCGAACTCCTTCTGCAGCATGACCACGCCCTTCTGAAAATCATGCTCCAGCAGCTTGAAGATGATCGGCGAGGAGATCGAGTACGGGAGGTTGGAAACGAACTTGTCGAAGCGGGGGAACTCCACGGCGAGGGCATCGCCCTCGATCAGCTCCACGTTCTCGGGAAGTCGGTCAACGAGGTAGGAGGCCAGCTTGGCGTCGGTCTCGATGGCGATGACCTTGCCGGCATGCGCGGCCAGGCGGCCGGTCAGCATGCCCAGGCCGGGGCCGACCTCCAGGACGGTGTCGTCGGGTGAGAGCTCCGCATATTCTATCTGCCGATCGGCCACCCTGTCATCGATCAGGAAGTTCTGGCCTCTGCTCTTGGCCGGCGAGGCCCCCAGCTCGGCGAGTATGGCCGCTATCTCTGAAGGTTTCATCGCGAGACGAAGATGCGATACTTCTGGTTGGGGTCCGAGAGCTCGTCCTCGATACGCTTGGCGATAAGCTTCTGCGGCTGCTTGACCGTGGTCACGCGCTTGGCCAGGTCGGCGTAGTTGAGGAACGACCCCTTCTTCCGCTCCTCCACGATGGCCCACATGGTCTTCTTCCCCAGGCCGGGTATGAGCTCCAGCATGTGGAACCGGGTGGTGATCGACTGGGCCTCGTTATAGAACTTGATGAAACGCTCCTCTTGTGCGTTCACGATGTCCAGCAGTATGTATGGCAGCTCGGCCTGGGCGGCCGAGGTTAGCTCATCGTAGCCGATGCGTCTCTTAACATGGGCGATCTTGTCGCGCTGTTCAGGCTCCTTACCGATGTAGACCCTGTCCCCGATGGTGATGATGGCGTCCGCTTTTGGGACGAGCTCGAAGAGCTTGAACTCCGAGTCTCCGACCGCCAGCACCAGCGGCTCCTTCTTAAAACTCTTGTCAGTAGGTAGGCCCTGCGGTAAGTAGTCTAATACAAGCGCGTAATCCTCCATGTAATCAGCCCGGCTGCTTCTACCGATAGTCTTGCACGGTAGATAATATCTGCTCGATGTTCTTCTTCTCCAGGACCATCCTTTCCTTGGAGAACAGCACACGCACGTCGTCGGGATGGGACGGCAGGATGTCGGCGATCTTGGCGCAGAGGGCCTCGCTGACGAATCCCAGCTCGGCCAGTTTGCCCTGCAGCTCCCTCGCCTTATCGGCCGGGAGCTTTGCTACCTTCTGGGCGTGGTCCAGAGCCAGCTTCTGGTCCGGTGCCAGCTCGCGCTGGTCCGCCGATCCTTCCAACAGCTCTTTGACCTCAGCCAAGGTCACGTAGCGCTCCTCGGACATGTGGTGACCTCAGAGTGCCTTCTTCAGGTGTTCGGGCCTGGTGATGACCGTCTTGAGCTTGTTGCCGTCGCGTAGCTCCACGACGAAGGCGCGACCCTGCTGGCCAGTTACCACTCCGGTCTTTCCATGGAAGCGGGAGTGCGGTAGCCCGTAGTGCACGGAGGGGTCTATGACCACGCTCACCTTCTCACCCTTCTCGAAAGTGCGGAACTCATGGGTGATGGGAGTCTTGCCCCTCAGGCGGGGGCTCCTCCTGAAGATCTGTCGCGTCTTGCTCCTGGTGCCTTTGGATGCCTTAACCATTTTTCATCCCTCGTTAGCGTTATCGATGATCTGTATCACGTCCAGCGCGGTAACCTGGCAGGGGACACCGAGCGAACCGGCCAGGGATGGCACGGTCCTCCCTCCGTCACCGCTGACGAACTCCTTGACATAGGTCCCGGACTCCGTTCTCAGCCTGAGGACGAGCTTGTCCTCCTCCAGCGACTCTATGGCCAGTTCCCGGATGGTCCGCTCCCTGGCCAGGTCGGCCCGTCGGTGGGCGACCCTCGTTGGCGTCTGCTGGGTGATACGCGCTTGGTTTAGCGATTCGATTACCTCATCCATCCTGTCCTTATTAACTTTGCCTTGAATGGACACTTCTGCGCGGTACACCTTGTCGGGGGTCGCCGCCTTGATCTGGCGCACCTCCTCGCGGGTGCTCCATCGCAGCTCGGAGAAGTCGGCGAGGCCCTTTCCGTTCTCGTTGGCGAGCCTTTCCATCTCCCTGAGGTCGAGATGCCTCTTTTTTGGCTCGGCGATCTCCAGGACGAACGGCCGGCCGGTGCCGAGCATGCGCGCATCAATGTCCTCGCGGCCCATGCCGTGGAAGAAATGGTCCCGTCCTTCCGCCTCTCGCACCAGCGGATCTCCGATGCACTCCTGCACGCTGTCTTGGTACATCTTCCCGGTGCCGCCGCACCGTTTGCAGCCCTTTCCCCGGCACATGCGGCATGGCCATCGGGTTTGGGGGATCTCCCTGGAATGCTTGCGATAGCGGCCGTAGATGAACAGCGGTGCGATGTTCAGTTCGACGTGGCCGAAGCGCGTGTCCACCAGGGCGACGACGTCCGGGGAGGTGAAATCGACCTCCTTGCGCACTCTGGCCTCCACCAGCTTGCCTATCTCCCGGTTAAGCTCGGCCTTGATGGGCTCGGCGGTCTCTCCTCCCGCCTCGGACCACAGCTGCTCCTCGCGGTCCTGGAGGATCGGGTCGACCCTTGTGCCGATGAGGAACGTATCGTACTCGATCTCCGATAGCTTTTGAGCCGCCGCCTCGGCGAAGCGGGGCAGCTGCTCGAACAGGTCCTCGCAGAGCCAGCAACTCTCATGAGGGGGCAGCTCCTCGCTCCTGGCCCCGCGGTCCAGCGCCACCGCGATGCGCATGTCGCGGCCCCTTTCCTTGTTCGTGGTGCCGCTCTCCACCTGGGCGAAAAGACGCCCCAGGCAGTGGTCGCATAGGTCGTGCCGCAGCGCACGTTCGGCCCTGTTTATGATATCGTTCATAATGTCACCTGATGGCGATGCGGTCGTCCGCCGTCCTCGCCCCGGCCCCCAAAGATGCCTGGATATAAACTCCTTGCTCTGACCGCGCCGCCTGGTTCAGGAGAAACCCATCTCGGCGATGCGCAGCGTGGCCCTCGACCTCTCCAGGTACCGGTATACGGTGGCATGCTCCGATCCGCGCAGGATCATCTCAACCGCCTTCTTGGCCACCGGCAGCTGGACCGAATTGCCGATGAGCGCCACGGTGGAGCCATAGATAGACATGTTGGCGCCAGTCAGGTCCTCGATGATCCTCCTGGTCTTCCCGTTGGTCCCGATGAGCCGGGAGCGCATGCGGCTCAGCTTGTCCGACTTCTTGCCCACGAAGTCGCCGATCTCCACGATCTCCAGGTACTCATCCTCGTCCAGCAGGCGCATGGCCCGGTGGGGGGCGAAACCTCTCCCAACGGCCTTGACGAGGTCCATGACCTTCAGCGCGGCGAGCGGGTCATTGGGGTTGTCCACTATGTTCACTTCCCCCTCGCCGTCGATGTCCAGTCTGACCCCGGCGCGCCGTTCGATCAGCTCTTTGGTCTCCCCTCCCTCGCCGATGAGGGCACCGACGCGGTCCTTTGGAATGCGCACCAGTCTCATTCTTCCATCTCCGTTATGTCCTTGAATATGTCCTCGCGGTCCTTTATATCAACGCCGCGGGAACGGAAGAACCGGTTTACGTTATCGATGTCCCTGTACAGAAAATCCTTGGCGTTGGCATGGTCGACCAGGACCGCCTGGCCGACGTCGATTATGAACGCCTTGCGGCGATAGTAGAGAATATTGTACTCGCTGAGGTCGGCGTGCACCAAGCCCGCCTCCTGGTAGGTCAGCCGCATCTGCTCCAGCAGATCCTCGTACACCTCGTCCGGATCGTCCACCACGACGTCCTTGAGCAGGGGGGCCGGCGCCTTCTGCGTGCCGATGTATCTCATGACCACCATGTTGCGGTGGAAACGCAGCGGCTTGGGAACGTTCACGCCCGCCTCGTACATGCGCTGAAGGTTACGAAACTCTTTGCTGGCCCAGGCCATGATTATCTTCCTCTTGGAGCCGCTAAGGCCCCGGAACCGCTTGTCCCCCTCGATGTAGCTGGCGATGCGGTTGAACGTGGCGTTCGAGGTGCGGTAGATCTTCAGCGCCACCATCTTGCCCTTGGGGTCGCGGGCGGCGAACACATTGCCCTCCTTGCCCGTGGAGACTGGATACTCGAGGGTGTCGATGACCCCAGCCTTCATCAGCTTGTAGATGCCAAGGATGGTGTCGTCGTCGAACACCTCTGACATGGTCTGGCGCTCATCGCCGGTGCGGCTGTTCTGGCGCAGTGCCATGACCTTGTGCTCGAGGGCATCATAGGCCTCATCCCGAGGCAAAGCGACCACCTCAGAATATATCCAGGTTCTTTGGAATGGCCCTTCTGCGGTGCAGATAGCTGGCCTGGGTCTTGGTGTACCGGTACATGATGTCGGCCTTGGTCGGCTCGAACTCCCATGGCTTCACGATGAGCAGGTCGCCCTCTCGGATCCACATCCGCTTGCGGATCTTTCCGGGGATGCGCCCCATCCTTGATACTCCATCCTCGCACATCACCTTGATGCGTGACGCTCCCAAGAGCTGATCGGCCACGCCGAACATCTCGCCTTCTTTGTGATTGGGGAATGGGCAGCGGGTGATCTCTTCACTTTGTTCTTCTGGTCCATATTGGGTCAATGATAGCCTCCATGAGGTGCCTCAGTGGAACTGGTCCATGAGGCAAAGATGGGCTTGACATAAACCCACCATATATATGAATGTGAGCGAGCCCCAGTTTTGATGGCTAGGTCAGCGTTTCATGCGCCGGCTCCAAGGCGAGGCCGGGAACGACCGGAGCCCACGTCTCGAGCCGCCCTGGCGGTCGGTCCCCTTCTTCTTGGGGCCCCCTCGTTCCTCCACCTTCGAGGAGGCCGCCACTCGGCCGACGGCCATGGCCACGGCGGACGATGGGCGTCTGGAAAGGAGCACCGCGGATCCGTCGAATGCCAGGGGAAATGATTATCTCGCTCTGCCGCTCAAAGGAGTGTGGATGTCCTTCGTGGAGCCGGGAGCGGAGCTCATCGAGCAGCTGATCGACACCATCGGCTATCCCGGGCTGGCCTTCCTCATGGCCCTCGACGCCACCATACTGCCGGTGCCCAGCGCGGCGGTGATGGGCTTCGCCGGCCACGCCTGCTACCTGGGCCGGATGGACATCGCGGTCGTGACGCTGGTGGGAGCGCTCGGAAGCACGGCCGGCTCCATGCTCATGTACGCTCTGGCGCGATGGGGCGGCCGGCCGTTCCTCGATCGCTACGGCCGCTACCTCGGTCTGAAGGGCGACGGGCTGACCAGGGCCGAGGGGTGGTTCGAGCGCTACGGCGACCGGGCGGTGCTCATCAGCCAGTTGTTTCCGGTGGCCCGCGACCTCATACCGTTCCCCGCGGGAGTGGCGCGGATGGACGCGCGACGGTACGCGCTCTTCTCCTTCCTCGGCTCGCTCCCGTTCTGCGGCTTCCTCGCCGCCGCCGGAATGCTGGCCGGCCCGGCCTGGGAGTCCGCCGTCGAGCTGCTGGACCGATACGACATCGTGCTGGTGGCGTTGTTCTGCATCGGGCTCGTCGCTTACTATGGGGCGAAGAGGTGGAAGTCCCCCCGGCAGGCGTGATGTTCAGCCCTACTCCTTGACTTGAACGGATCTTTCCGGACTGAGCATTAACGTCGACCCGATCGGGATCCTCCGAAAGTATGGTCGCATCACTTCCGAGGCGTCCGGTCGAAGAAGATGTTCTTGCCCGTGGCGGACAGCGGGATGCCGTGGCTCAGCGCCGCCTTGCCGACGCCCAGGCGCCTGGCGGCCACGCCGATGCGGTACATGATGCGGTTGTCCACGTTCATCTCCGATGCCATCTTGGCCGCCGACCCCAGGGCGATGCCGAGGTCGAGCACGCGGATGGAGCAGTTGGGGCCCTCGAACTCGTACGAGGCCTTGCGCTGGTTGAACTCCTCGCAGGTGGCGAACCCGCAGGCGCCGCAGTTCAGCCCCGCGCCCTTGTGCGGCAGCAGGCCGATGAGCACCACCGCATCGGCGTCCAGGACGTTCTGTCCATCCCGCTCCCAGCCAGGATGGCCGCGCTCCTTGGCGATCTTGAACATCTCGTTGCCGACCGCGGCCTTCTGTTCGTCGCTCAGGAGGATGGTTTCGATGAAGTCCTGTCCCAGTCCCTTGGGTGCGGTCCTGGCGGCCAGCTCCATGAGGCCGCCAACCGTCCTGATGGTGTCCTTGAGGGTCATGGTCTCTTGATGCTCGTCCTTTCTAATAATCAGTTCCGGCCGAGGCATGCCTGTCGTTCCACGCTCGCATGCGCTGACAGCGTGGCACTGGACATATGCCAGCACAGCGTTGTGAACGGCCTTGCTGGCACTGTCCAGGGAGGGGTAGCTAAGGGTTAAGTACTTGATTCTTTATCGAACCTGCCACACGCTCCCGTAGTGTAGTCCGGCCAATCATTCGGGCCTTTCGAGTCCGACACCCGGGTTCAAATCCCGGCGGGAGCACCATCCTTGTCATTCAGTCATTCTTTATTAGGTTTCAATAAAAATGGTTATTCTCCACTAGCGGCCAAAATCGTCCTTTCCCCTTCATCCGGCCCCACCTGGCCCCCATCCAGGCCGGTTCAACCATGGGGCGGTGGAAAAGCTACAAAACAACGGATTTGAAGCAGCGATGGCTGGAACATTTGAACGAAGCAGGGATGAGATCTTGAGATCAGCGCCCCGTGCTCCAAGCGCCTCAGGGCTTGCCTCATCGACGCCGTGCCTTACATGGCGCTCTGCCATACCTGCGGCGCTTACCCGTCGCAGGGCCTCATGACCCGCCCCCTGCCGAGATGATCTGATGCCCTGGGAGACTGCGTTACTGCGGGGGCGCCCCCCTCAATGCTCGGGCTCGGGCCTCCGATACTCCCGCATCCCTCTGGCGTAGACCTTGTTCACCAGGTCGATCATCGCCCGGTCGTTCCGGGGGATGCGCTCCCCCAGTGAAAGCAGCAGGTACTCCGCCAGGTCCAGCACCTCAGGCCCATCGTCCGGTCTGCCTTCGATGAGGTTCTGCCGGCACCCGGCGCAGTTGGTGATGATGAAGTCCCCGCCCTCCTCGCTCACCTTGAGGTGCTCCCGCCTCGACATGTTGATGGAATCGGAGGGGTGGTTCAGTCGCACCCCGCCTCCGAACCCGCAGCAAGAGGAGCCCTTTGGGCTGGGGTTCATGAGCTCGGTCCCGGGAACCCTCTTCAGCAGGTCACGCGGCTCCTGG
>DAGU01000055.1:15101-17034 GCA_002498285.1 Methanomassiliicoccus sp. UBA386
GGGCAGGAGGCGACCACCCGTTTGGCCCCCATCTCCCTCAGCTTGGCGATGATCTTGGGGCCGTTGGCCCTGACGACGTCGAGGTTGCCGGTGCCCGCCGAGTTCATTCCGCAGCAGTATTCCAGCCCATCCAGCACGGCGAAGTCCTCCCCCGCCCTCTCCATCAGCCTGGTGATGGCCAGGACCATGGTCTTGTGGATGTAGGAGGCGTAGCACCCCGGGAAGTACACGGTCTCCGCCTTCCGGGGCTCGAAGTGCAGCGGCTCCTCGGCGGCCGCGGCGGTCCGGAAGATGTTCTGATCGTAGCCAGGGTCGCAAATGTAGTTGATGTCGGAAAGTCCCTCGGCAGCGACCTTCTTCAACCTGGCATCTTTTATGAGCGCCTTCAGGCTGAGCTTCTCCGGGCAGGCCGATTCGCACAGGCCACAAGTAAGGCATAGTGTGATGTCGCAGTCGGCCTCCGCGCCGTTTCGCAGATGATCGATGAGGGAATTGATGATCTTGACGTCGGAGTACTGTGGGCAGGCATACACGCACCGTCCGCACCTCCGGCAGGACTCATCGAAATGCTCCAGGTCCATGACCGACCGATGCACCCAGGCTATATCTATATTGATGAACGCGCTCCCGAAAGCTCGAAAGGACCCATCTGATGCCTCCTCAGCTCATGAGACCGGAGCAGGTATGGAAAGGTCTTCGACCATGGAACATGCCGTGCGCCTAGAGGTGGCAGGCTTCATATCGTGAACAAGGCCTAATGGACAACATGGTCGGAAAGGTGTCCACGGTCCTCGTGACCTATCCGGATGAGAAGACGGCGCGGACCATCAGCAGGTCATTGGTCGAGCGTCGCCTCGCGGCATGCTCCAACATCTTTGCCATCGGCTCGATATATCGGTGGGACGGAGACGTTATGGAGGACCCCGAGTTCGCTTCGCTCCTCAAGATCCGTTCGGAGGACTTTCAGGCGGTGGCAGAGGCCATCAGGGAGCTGCATCCGTACGAGGTGCCGTGCATCGTACGCTATGATGTTGCAGAGGGTCCAGAGGACTACCTGTCGTGGGTCGTCGATTCGACGGCCCGGTCTCCTTGAGAGCGGCTGTCCTCCGGGGCCCATGGTCAATGCGGGGTGAGCGCCCTATCATATCTCGTACACGAAGATATCGTTCAGCTTTCTTACCGATCGCATCCCGTCGATGGGATGGAGGTAGCTGACGACCCTCGCCCCGGGCCGCACCTCGCCCTTGATCTTCCTGGCGATCCGCTCGTTTATCCCCCCTCGGTACTGGAACATGAATATGACATCGGCGTCGGAGATGTCCTGCTTGAACAGATCGCCCATGATGACCTTCGCATCTCGCGCCCTGATCCTGGCAACCAGCCAGCGGATGGGCTCCACCTCAATGCCCCTCACATGATCGCAGCGCTTCGCGGCCTCCACCAGCACCGCGCCCGTTCCGCAACCGAGGTCATAGAAGACGTCATCCCTTCCCAGCTCCACCAGCTCGAGGGCTTCCACCACCTTCTTCCTCGGCGTCGGGGTATATCCGGCGCCTCCGGCCAACAGGGGGTAGAAGATAGAGGCCACGGCATATGCGACGGCCAGAATGGTGATGGCAAGCAACAGGTCCAGGATCATTACGCCTGTCCCGCCCCCTTAGCAAGATATCGCCTGTTGAACGGACGATGATCGCCCAGATGCATGAAGGATCCGTCCATTTACATGCCCCAGGGACCAGGGGCCCTCCCAATGTCCGCACCATCTCCTCGGTCGTCCTCTCCCTCCCCAGCCTTCTCAGGATGTTGGGCCATGCCCTTCAGCAGGTCCATGGCCGCCAGGGCGTAGCGGCCCCTGAGCGTTAACATGGGCATGCGTGGTACTACGCCCCTTCCCCCATATGTCCAAAACCTCCACGTACCTCCGGGCTGACGG
>DAGU01000055.1:17302-17861 GCA_002498285.1 Methanomassiliicoccus sp. UBA386
GCTTGTTCTCGCTCTCCACGTACGAGATGAGCGCAGGATGGACAATACCGAACCCGAGCTCGACAAGCCTGGCCTCCATATGTTTAGTGGCGTTGCCGCTGGCGAAGGACTTGAGCTGGGTGTCGAACGCCGCCGCCCTCTTTCCTGAACGATCGGTGCCTCCGAGGCCGGCCAGAAAACCCCTCATCCGTTCCGACGGCCTCCAGGCCATGGTGGGCGCGCCCACTACGAGGCAGTCGTAGTCCCCGACGTCGGCCTTGGCCTGTTCGACGGAATACTGGTCCACCGATGCTCCCTGCTCCCTCATGGCCGCTGTCACCGCCTCGGCGACCTTCCCGGTAACCTTCGCCGGCGAGACCGTATCATAGATCAACAGGACCTTTACCATGCCGACCCTCCTGCCTGCAGAGATATCGCTGCTTCGGCATTTTATAATACTATCGTCCGGCCCCGGGATCGTGCGGCGCCAGCCCAGGCTCGGCGTTGCCTTTAATGTTGACAACGTTCAACAGTAGGCCTGCCTCCCCATCCTCTCCTCGCCCCTCCGGTTCCGGTCGTC
>DAGU01000055.1:18041-20536 GCA_002498285.1 Methanomassiliicoccus sp. UBA386
AAATCGTTGCAGAAGAAGGCAACATCGATCTCATAGACCTGGGCGGCATGCTCGGACGGGTGCTCCTGGAATGCTATCGTCCAAAGCCTCACCAGGTATAGGAGGTCGACGTTGGCCACCGATGCCAGGCGAAGGAACTCGTCGAGATCGTCGCCCTGCCAGAATATCGACCGGTCATCGGGGAGCCATTCGGTCTCATAGGTCCTCCGTTCCATTCCCGCCCTGGCCAGGCAGTCCCTGACGGCCTGCTCCATCTCCTCCGAATCAAGATCGTTCATTATGTCGGCCAGGGGACCGGCGTTAGGATATTAGACCTTTGGCCGGGCGTTTTCTTCCATCTCGTCGAGCGGGCCGCGCCGGCAGCCTCTGACGCATGCCCCCATTATCTGGACGTATGCTTCGGGGCTGCATTGCGGTGGCCGGCTCCTCCCGACCGAAGCGCACGGTGCGGGATCGAAGCCCTGTCACTTCAGCTCGGCCATCACCCCGGCGTCCAGGAGGTACCGGGGCCTGGGGCCTGCAAGGTACACGGGCAAGGCGCCGTAGATGTCGTGTTCCACGATGTCGTATATGGCCAGCGAGTGGAACCGCATTCTCAGAAGGGCCATCGTTCCCTCGTCCTTCCGAGGGAGGGCGGTGAGCTGGTCCTCGATGCCCTTCAGGGCGCGGATGCGGAGCGCCAGGATATCGACGGCCCTCCTCCGGCTGGCGTAACTCTGGATGTGGCGCATGACCAGGAGCTGGGCGGCCAGGACGAGGATGAACAGGATGAGGTCGAAGCGGTCCAGAAGCTCGTACGCCTCCAGCAGCGCTGGCACGGTCACAGCCGGCAGCAGCAGGGCCCAGAAGCCCAGAAGTGAGGTGAGGAGCCCCAGCAGCACTGCCACCGCCAATATGGCAGTGGCCACCGAACGGAGGGCCGAGCTCCCCGCCTTTACCCCGTTATCCAAGGCGGTGAGCTTGGTGATGCCCTGGGTCCTCGGCTCCAGCAGGTAGATGAGGATGTAGAGCAGGAAGACGAATGTGATCTGGGCCAGCACGGTGATGGTGGTCCGGTAGGTGATGAAGCCCACAATAAATCCGTAGTAGATGGTGAAGAGGGCCGTGATCCCAAAAATGACCGCAAAGCTCCAGGCCAAGGGGATCATGCCCCCCAGGAAGACGGTGAGGCCGATCTCCACCGCCAGCTGTTTATTCTTGAGCAGCAGGCGGATGGCCAGCCACCGCGCCTGCTTGTCCATGTTCTTGGTCTCCCCCCGTTCCCCTGGCCTTATGCGGGTGGTGGTGGTGGGAATGAGAAATATGATGAAGTTGTACGAGTACACGAGGAAACCGACGAACAGCCACACCAGGAACACATATGGCTGCTCGAGCATGGCCACGATCATCATGGCGATCAGAACGACCACGATGGCGTGGGCGAGAAGCCCCCAGCGCCGGGGAGCCTTCAACAGGCGAAGCAAACGCTCCTCGAAGGCGATCTCCCCCCTCACTTCGCGTTGCAGCTCGTCCGCCCCTTCGCCCCCATTCTCCATGATGCCGTGGGTCCCTAGCTGACGGGTTAAAGGACCATAGGCCGCCGCCCGGTGTGCGCAAAGGTCTGACATCATTTCCTCCTGGATCACGCTCTTGTCGAGTGGCCTATCTTCTCGCCGCTGGAGAGGCAGGGGCCGGGTGTCGAGAGGTTGAAGCCAATGCGCTGGGCCAATATATCATATTGGTCGTTCAAGCTCCACCACAATGGGCGCCCGGCCGCCAATCGGCTGCCAGGCGTGAGAAAAGAAGGTGTTTGGCCGATCAGAGCGGCCCGGCCAGCGTGGGCAGGATGAGGCCCACCAGCCATGTCAGCAGCCAGATGACGATGGCGATGGCCAGGGCCTTCAGCCAACCTATCTTGTACAGCCCCTTCAGCGCCAGCAGCCACACGATGCCGCCGATGATCGCCGCAAGCAACCCATCGCCCAGTAGCCAGTAGGCTATGGTGTATATGATCGTCCCGATAATGGCAGCGATCAGGGCGGTGCCGATCCCCTCTCTTTCTCCGAACAGCTTGGTCACGACCCATATCACTATGGTCGATACAATCAGGGCCAGGATGAAGCCCAGGACCGTTGATACGACATCAGCCATTTATGTCCCCCATCAGGTCATCGGGCCAGATGCTCGGGGCCCGTGCAGCTTTCATCTTCGAGCGGGAGGTATAAGAATTCTATGCCGCCGGGGCGGCGAAAAGGTCGACGTTAGGATGTCGCGACGAAGGCCGCGGCCGATGCGTCGATAGAGGTCCCGCGCCCGCTCCGGCGCCGTCCTAGTGGCCGGGCCGGGAGACCTCGATGTTCTTTGTCATCTTCCTGATGTCCGCCTCGTTCACGTTGGCGTCCGGATGATGGTCCTGCTTGTGCATGGCCACGTGCTTGATCACCTCGTCCTCGTCCATCGCCGTCACGTTGAAGGCGCAGAACGGACACTGGAAATGCTTGGCGGTCGGCATGTTG
>DAGU01000055.1:20816-27358 GCA_002498285.1 Methanomassiliicoccus sp. UBA386
ATCAGGCGGGAGATCCCTTCCTTGATCCGGACCAGCAGCCCCCTCTTGCGGTACCCTTCCAGGGTGATCTCGGTGCATCCCTCCAGGTCCTTCTCGAACAGCTCCCGGTTCAGCCGGGTGACGCTGGGGTCATAGATGACCACGTTGGTCTCGAAGTTCAGCCGGAAGCTCCGGATGTCCCAGTTGGCCGAGCCGATCGAGGAGATGGCATCGTCCACGAAGGCGGTCTTGGCGTGGACGAACCCCCCGTCGAAGGTGTATGCCCTCACCCCCCATGGCAGAAGCTGTCCGATGAAGGAGAGCGAGGCCCAGTAAACGAACGGATGGTCCGGCTTGTCCGGGAACATGATCCGGACGTCCACCCCCGACAGGGCGGCGATCTTGAGGGCGTCCAGGATGCTCTCGTCGGGGATAAAGTAGGGGGTCTGGATGTAGATGTACCGTCGGGCCATGCCCACCAGCTTCAGGTACTCGTCCTTTATTGGCATCCGAGGATTGTCGGGCCCCGAGCTCACCACCTGCACCGGCACTCCCCCCGCTCCGTCGAGGGTGGGGAAGAATGCCTCGTCGACCACACTGAGGCCCTCCTTGGTGGCATAGTTCCAGTCGAGCAGGAAGCGGATCTGCAGGGCCCTCACCGCCTCGCCCTCCACCCCAGCCGCGTAGTCTCTCCAGGGGCCCAGGGGGCCCTCGCCCAGATACTCCACCCCGATGTTGAAGCCGCCCACGAAGCCGATTCGGCCGTCTATGACCGCGATCTTGCGGTGGGCGTGGTAGTTGAACCGGAGGGTCAGGTAGGGGATGAGGGGCTTGTAGAGCAGGGCTCTCCGCCCTCCCGCGGCGTCGAAGGCCTCGTACTTTTTCTTAGGTATATTGCTGCCCAGGCCATCCAGCAGCAGTCGGACCTCTACTCCCTGACGGGCCTTCCGGGTCAGCAGGTCCACCAGTTCGTTGCCCAGCCTATCGTCGCGAAGGATGTAGTACTCCAGGTGTACGTGGTGCTCCGCTCCCTCGATGGCCTTGAACAGGGCGTCGAACTTGTCCTTTCCTTCATTGAACACCCTCACCCGGGGAGACCGCAGCACCGGCGCATTATCGTTCCTCAGGAGCATGCGCATCAGGGGGAGAGCGGTCCCGTTCCCCCATCCCCCCGTCCGCTCCATCTCATCCTCATGCTTAGCGAGGAACAACTGGATGTGCCGGCGGTCCTCCTCCGATTTCAGTCTGAAGTGTTTTTCCTTGAAGTAGTTGAGGCCGAAGACTAGGTAGAGGAAGAACCCCACCACCGGCAGGAACACGATGATGATGACCCAGGGTATGACGTACGATGGATGACGCTGCTGGATGAACACCATGTATCCGATCAGCAGAAGATCGGCCAGGAATATGATCCCGTAGATGACATCCCTCGAACCGAACTCCAAGAGCCCTGGCGCTACCATTCTCGCCTCCTGGGGATAATGTTGGAATGCCTGCGTTGATATACTAATTGGTAGACCAGGGCCCGCCGGGTGTCCGATGGCCATTCAGTAGGCGGCACGATCCTCCGCGGGCCTAGTAGAACGAGCCCTGGTATTGTCCGGTGGCTGGGCAACCCATGCATTTCTTCTCCAGGAACGAAAGGCACTTGAGGCAATCCCCCTTCATGCCGCAGGGCGGCTCCTTCACCCTCTCGGCGCGGAGGCGGGCCGGCACTACGAAGTCCCTCTCGGCGGTGATGACGATGTTGAAGTCAACCTCCTTGACCGAGGGGTCAGAGCGGATGTGCCCGTTGACGATCGATTCCAGCGTGGTCACGCTCTCGCTGAAGAACAACAGGCAGAGATTGTGGCGGCCTGATACGCTGAAGCCGTTGGCGAAGTAGGGGCAGTCGCGGAACCTGCAGAGGATGGCCTCCGGTTCGTTGGACGTCAGGTCGACCTTGGCCAGGTACAGCCCCATCTTCAGCGGGCTGATCCCTACGTTCTTCTCCAACGCTCCCACCCTCCTCAGCCTCGACACCCTCGCTGCCACTGATGGCTGCGACAGTTTTACGGCCTTCGCGATGCGCTCCTGCGATATGTCGGGATCGTCCGCGTACATGGTGATGATGGTCCGGTCCTTGTCATCGAGCTCCATTCTTTCACTCCTGACCCATGATCGAAAATGCCTCATCCTATGAATAATAAGGTAATCAATCCAGTTCCCTATATAGTATAGCGGTTTACATTATATATTTTCCTCTAGAATATGCTAGCAAAGGTGGCAGACCATGACCATGTATTGCAACCAGTGTGAGCAGACCGCCAAGAACGTGGCGTGCACCGTGCGCGGCGTATGCGGCAAGGACGAGGACGCCCAGAGCCTGATGGATTTCCTGATCTTTGGCCTCAAGGGCATAGCTGCCTACGCCTACCACGCCCGCCTGCTGGGCAAGACCGACCCCGAGGTCGACGCCTTCATCGAGGAGGCGCTGTTCAAGACCCTCACCAACGTTGACTTCTCCCACGAGGACCTTTGGAACACCCTGATGAGGGCGGGCATGATCAACCTCAAGGTCATGCAGATGCTCGATGCCGCCAACACCGAGCACTACGGCCTGCCAACACCGACCAGGGTCCGCACCGGCACCGTCAAGGGCCCGGGCATTCTGGTCACAGGCCACGACCTCCTCGATCTGGAGGAACTGCTCAAGCAGACCGAGGGGGCTGGCGTCAACATCTACACCCATGGTGAGATGCTGCCCGCTAACGCGTATCCGGAGCTGAAGAAGTACAAGCACCTGATCGGCAACTATGGCTCGGCCTGGCAGAAGCAGAAGAAGGAGTTCGAGGCGTTCGGCGGCCCCATCCTGGTCACCACCAACTGCGTCCTCATCCCTCCGGAATCGTACAAGGGCCGTCTGTACACCACCAGCGTGGCCAGGGTGCCCGGCGTCAAGCATCTCGAGGACCGCAAGGACTTCAGCCAGATCATCGAGCACGCCAAGCAGATCGGCGACCTGCCCGAGCGCCGGGGGCCCGACATGTGGACCGGCGCGCATCACAAGGCGGTGCTCTCCCTGGCTCCGCAGATCATCGATGCCGTAAAGGCCGGGAAGGTGAAGCACTTCTTCCTGGTGGGCGGCTGCGACGGCGCCGCACCAGGCCGCAACTACTACACCCAGCTGGCTGAGAAGGTCCCGCAGGACGCGGTCATCATGACCCTGGCATGCGGCAAGTATCGCTTCAATGACCAGGAGTACGGCGACATCGGCGGCATACCTCGCTTCCTGGACATGGGGCAGTGCAACGACGCCTACTCCGCCATCGTCCTGGCGGTGGAGCTGTCCAAGGCCTTCAACGTGGAGGTCAACGAGCTGCCCCTGAGCATCGTGCTGTCATGGTTCGAGCAGAAGGCGCTGGCCATCGTGCTCACCCTGCTGGCCCTGGGCATAAGGGACGTCCGCATCGGCCCCTCCCTGCCGGCGTTCGTCACCCCGAACAACTGGAAGTACATCCAGGACAACTTCGGCTGGAAGGCGATCGGGGACCCCGACGAGGACCTGAAGGACATGCTAAGGCAGTGAGCGCAACGAGGCCTCGCGCCCCCTCTTCATTTTTTACCCGAGGGATCGGCCGCCATCCGGCGCGCATGATGTCGGGCGATGATGCAAAACTGACTTATGCCCGGACCGTCTGATGGCCGGACAGTGATATCATGTACGGCTCTGATGTTCTGGCAGCGCTAGGCAAGGTGAATGGCAGCGGCCCCTGCGCTATCATAGTCAGGCATGCCGCGCGGCATCCGATCGTGGACCTGCGGCGCAGCCTGGAGGTCGGGCTGACCGAAGATGGGATGAGGGATGCCCGCCGCTTCGGCTCCTTACTCGGCTCTTTTTCCAAGGTCCGCCTGTTCCACAGCCCCGCGCTGCGGTGCCGTCAGACCGCGGAGTGCATGCTGCGCGGCCTGGGGGGCAACGGCGCGTCGGCCTCCATCACCGGGCCGGAGCACAACCTGTGCGCTCCGTACATGAGGGACGAGTCCTGTCTGGTCAGAGCGGCCCAGGTCGGGAACGGGTTCATCCGAGAATGGTTCGAGGGCGGACTGGACCGGGAATGGATACTGGACACCGGGTCAGCGGCCGACATGGTCATAGCCCCCATCGTCGAGAGGCTCCAGGAGCCAGATGGAGAGAGCCGTCTGGACGTCCACGTCTCCCACGACTGGGAGATCAGCCTGCTTCGCGAGGAACTATTGGGCCTGCGCCACGAGGACGTCGGCTGGCCCCCCTTCCTGGACGGCATCCTGTTCCGGGCCGATGGGACGGGGCTCAGGGTCGCGTACAACTCCCATGAGGCGCCCCTGTCGATGATGAACGGAAGGCGAGTACTGGGCGACCGATAACTCATAAGTACGAAGCTCACCAAATGCTCTAAACATGCGCCGGGAGGATATCCTCAGGGCGGTGGAGGGGCGGTTGGAGGCGATCCCCGGACTGAGGTCCATGGCCCATCTTGACGCCGCCTTCCGCGACGAGGTCATCGAGGCGGAGCGGCAGGCGGAGAAGATGGGCGCCCTGGGCGGCCTCATGCCCCTCTGCAATGAAGGGTTCTGGTGCGCCATGGTGAGGGAGGAGCAGTATGCCCTGGTGTTCGACGGCGGCAGCAGCGTGATCGACCTGGCCACCGACCTGCTCCAGCTGAAGGATGAGAGAGGAAACCTCGTCGGGGAGTGGCTGCCCGCCCACCGGGCGGAGGACCTTAGAGGGGACGATCGCGTCCAGTTCATATCGGACGATTTCGTGCTGTATCGGGATGTGCCTCCCGACGGGGAGCCCAGGGTGGTGCTGCCGGAGGTGGAGTTCCCCTTTCTGAACGAGATGGAGGGCGTGAACAACGTGACATCGGCGAGCCCGTCCGGTCTGGCCGACGAGGTCATTCGATCACACCTCGGCCTGTCGGTCCCCGGGCTTCTGAGCCACATAGTCGGTTTCGACATCAGCACGGCTGGGCCCATGGCGCTCCGCGACCGCCGGCGCCGGCCGCACTCAGGGCCATCGGATCGTTGAGGTCAGGCTCTCTTCAGCATCCGTCCCACTGACCTGCCGACGACCGCATCACCGGACGCGTCGATATTACGGTATAAGGACAGGCACTCGGGGCATCCGCGGTACCCGTCAGAGATGGCATCGTGAAGGCTGAAGTACCCGATCTTGGCGTTCTCCGGGACCAGGTGCGCTGACGGACAATCCTCGCGGTGGACAAGCCTCAGCTGGCTGTCGGCCAGGAAGCGGGGCAGGGGCGAGACGGGGGACGGGACCTCGGCAAAATCGATGTCGGCATGCACGTCAAGATGGCCCTCCTGGCCTCCGAGGCCGTCCAGGCGGATGATGGGCGACACGCCCAGCACAGGGATCATGACGCTCTCGAGCGGAAGCCGCACCCTGATCGGCGGGAAGCGTTCCGCGACCTGCTCCATGATCCAGGCCGACACCTTATCGATGACGTCCCCGGGAATGCCCCAGTCCAGGCTCACGTCCATATCGATGTCTTCGATCTTCGCCATCAGTTCGCCGCCTTCGATGGACAGCCGCGCCGTCGCCTTCACGATGCGCAGGTCCTGCTCCCTGGAAAGGTCGGCCAGATCGAGCACCTCCTTCTCCTCTTTCTCCACGCTTCTCCCGGGCATGAGCGATTCCTTAAGCTGTCTTAGGAACCCGCGCGGGGTGGCGGCCTCCATCCTGGGCCGCAGGCGGGCGCCGATGTGGAGCGGGCAGGCGGTTATCTCCACCCGGCCGCCGTCCAGCAGCCGCACGCGGGGGCAGCCGTACTGGATGACGGCGTCCGCCTCCACCCACGAGCGGTCCACCCTGATGCGCTCCCTGCTCAGGCCCCTGGCCAGCAGGACGTCCACCGCCCCCTTGAACACATCGAGCAGGGATCGGGGGTCTGGAACGTCGAACCTTCTCTTCACCTCGGCCACATGGGGGGCGCCTTCCCACGCCTCATCGAGCAGCCGCTCCAGGAACGGTCCGGTCAGGCGGACCATGGAGTCGCTCGGATGAGCGGACGGGGCAACGAGGTACGAATCGCCCGGCTCGAAGGAGGCGCCCAGGGCCAGCAGGCCCTCGCTTACGGCCATGGAGGTGATTTGCACGTCCAGTTCCGAAGCGCCCGGCGCCATGGGCGGCATGGTAATGGTCGGCATGGGCATGCTCCTGACCAGCGGCCCGCCCGCTTGGCGGGACATCATCCCGCGCAGCGCGCCCTCCGCCATCGACACCGCGAAGCGCGGGGCCCTCACCCGGCCGGCGAAGCTGATCATGTCCAGGTCGATATCCTGTATCTCCATGAACGCCTCGCCTCCTGCGGTCCATGCCCTAAGGCGGGCGCTGGCCGACANNGTCGGCCTCCAGCCGGACACCCAGCACCTTGGCCCAGGCCTCCGCCCCGAAGGTCGCCACCGCCGTGCCGTCGCCCAGCATGACCGCCATGGGCGGGTCCAGAAGCCTCAGGCCTCTGTCAGGGCCGTCCATCTGCAGCGTCCGGGACAGAAGGGCGATGAGGCCGTTGCCCTGATTG
>DAGU01000055.1:27521-31581 GCA_002498285.1 Methanomassiliicoccus sp. UBA386
AGGGCCCGGTTGATAACCTCCTCTTTCATCGAAATGACGATGTCCGGCTCTCTCCCCATCATTCCATCCTGGCCGTCCGGCATTGCCAATAATCATCGGTACAGCCCATATTAATGGTGATCGACCTGACAAGGAATGATTATCTATCCGTCGAAACGTGGAAAGATGGTGCTCCGCCGCTCCGCCCCCTTCGCCGGCATCCTCACAATGAGCTTCATGTTCCGGCTCATCAGCCCTGTCAACGAGCATCCGGCGGCCAGGCCCCCCTTCGCCGGCGACATATGCGGCATGAGCGGGCCGCATCCCGGTAATGGATGGACGCATCGACGCGGCGGATATCGGGATGCAGCATGCCGCCCTGCCGAAGGTCCGGGAGCGGTCGGCGGCGATCAGGCCACCGGGCACTTCAGGCAGCTCGCCCGTGAGGGGGCCGACGGATCGTTCAAAAAGGCCGAGGGTGCCCCGATGGACGTGGTCGAGGCCTACCGTCATGACCGGCGGGCGGCGCGGCCGACCGCTTATGTGGCACTCAACGGCGATCGGGCGGTGCACATCCTATACATTGCCCGGTTGACGGAGGGGCTGAAGCGCAGACGGACCTTCGGGCCGCGTCTGGCGGAGGGGCAGCGCTCCGGTAGCATCCGCCCCGGCCCCGGCGCCTTCCCCGGGGTCAGGGCGATAATGGGGCCCAGGAGGGAAGGGGCATGAACATCCGGCGGGATGCGCTGCACCCCAACAGGGCCGAGATGGCCAATTGGTCGGGCAGCCTCGTCTTCAGGCCCCGATTCCTGGAGGCGCCGCGGAGCGAGGACGAGGTTGCCGCCATTGTGCGCCAAGCCGCGCGGCGCGGCCTCAAGGTGCGCCCGACGGGCCGCCTCCACTCGTCCTCGCCCATCATCGCCGCTGACGACGTGGCCGTCAGCATGGGGAACATGAGCGGGGTGTTCGAGCACGACGCCGAGGAAAGATGGGCGCTGGTGGGCGCCGGGACGCCGCTGGACGAGATGGGGCGGGACCTCAACGACATCGGACTGGCGACCCACAACCTCGGCGACATCAACGTGCAGACGGTGGGGGGAGCCGTCTCCACCTGCACCCACGGCTCCGGACGGAGGCTGACGAACCTGGCGACCATGCTGATCGGCGGCCGGATGGTCACCGCCGACGGCGAAGCGCGGGAGATCGGAAGCGATATCATACCCGCGGCCCGGGGTTCCATGGGAACGCTTGGCCTGTTCACCGCCCTCAAGCTCCGCCTGCTGCCTCGCTACCGGCTCCGGCGCAGGGAGTGGTGCACCACCTTGGACGCATGCTTCGGGCAGCTGGAGGAGCTCAGCCGCCGCTGCCGGAACCTTGACATGTACTGGTATCCGCGCAGCGACCGCGTCAAGCTTCGCATCCTCGATCCGCCTGGGGAGGGTCGGGAGCGGATAGGGGGCGCCAGGCTGGTCCTGGAAAGGGAAGGATGGAGCAACGAGGTGCTGTCAAGAAAAAGGGTCCTGAGGTTCGACGAGATGGAGTATGCGGTGCCGATCGAGGCGGGGCCGGAATGCTTCCTGGAGATCAGGAAGCGCATCATGGAGCGCCACCGCCGGGCCGTGGGGTGGAGGGTGCTGTACCGCTACGTGGCGGCCGACGACGCATACCTTAGCACGGCTTACGGGCGGGACACGGTCACGATATCGCTGCATCAGAACAACACGCTGCCGTACGGCGAGTACTTCGACGACATCGAGAGGATCTTCCTCCGGTACGGCGGCCGGCCGCACTGGGGAAAGAAGCACAGCCTCGGAGCGGAGGAGCTGGAGCCGCTGTACCCCCGGTGGGCCGAGTTCAGGCGCCTCAGGAGAAAGCTCGACCCCGACGGGGTGTTCCTAACTGACTACATGAGCAGGTTGCTCGAGGGGGAGGGATGACCGAGGGCAGCAGGACCTGGGCGGTCCCAGGCGGCAGGGTGCCAGAGAGGAGCACGGGGGCGGAGCCGGAGAACACCAGCTATGACATGCTATGCCTCCTGAACACTGGCAGGGAGGATGCATCCATCAGTATCTGGCTGTACTATGAGGACAAGCTACCAGTGGGGCCTTACCCGATCGAGGTGAAGGCCGAACGGGTGCGCCATGTGCGCCTGAACGATCTCATCGACCCGGAGGCCATGCCCCTGGGCACCGAGTACGGCATCCTCGTCCGTTCCAGCGTCCCCATCGCTGTGCAGTATTGGCGGCAGGACACCTCGCGCGGAAAGGCCATCGCCACCGCCATGGCCATGCCGCTTGATTGACCGGTGTTCGGCGCAAGGCCATGGCCTTCTGCCGGATCGCGAAAAGGCTCCCTCTGCCGGGTTAGGGCCGATTGCCCATGATGCCCCATGCTGACCGCGGTCATGGAGCATCCTCAAGGCCCAGAGGTCATCCCCAAATGAACCGCGACGCGGTCGAGCGCGGCCTGCGCGACCCTCTGAGAGAGCGGCTCCGGCAACATGTGGGAGCTCTGGCGCCTGGCAACCGCGTGTCCAAGGGCTCGGCGGTCAGCGGGAGCCGGCATCTGCAGGGGAAGAAACGGAAAAAAGGCGGCCGTTCAGAGGTGGGCGGCCGTATGGCGGAAGAACATTGGTCACTCGTAGTGGGCCCCTTCGGCCTCCTCTTCTTCCATCTTTTTCCCGGCCCACATTTTCTTTTTCATCATCTTCGGCACCATGCTGGTCGCCATGCCCGATACGCTACCGACCATGGCCGCGACGGCCGCTGCTACCGCCGCTGCCATCGCCAGCATGATGAACATCCAGATCGCCTTGAAGATCATGTTCAGCACCTCCTCTATTGCATGCTGAGGTCATGGTTAATATTCCTTTCCCGCACCCATCCAGGTTGGACGCCACAAAAACCTATAAATGTCCAGGGGCCGGTTCAACGGGTCGTGGCCTGGAACTGCCTACCCAGCTGTATCGGCTCGCTGCCGCACACCGACCCTAGCAAGGCGGTCGACCTCGTTCTGGAGAAGCTCACCTCGATCCCCATTTGGCCTCAGCTGCCCAACCGCGGGTTCAGCGAGAACATGTACGCACAGTACGCCACCCGTCTTCCCGGAGTTCGCATCGACAACGCGCGGAAGAAGGTGCAGGTCGACCTGCGCGACTACGATCCTGAAGAGATCTACATGGCCATACTGTCCGAGGACATCGACTTCTTTGCCATGCCGGAGGAGAACTTCTCCGGCTTCCACGAGCTCATGTCCCGTCCGCTGCCGGGAAGCGTCGTGGCCGTCAAGGGCCAGGTGACCGGGCCAATCTCGCTCGGTCTGCAGACCATCGATCAGGATGACAAGCCCGTCATCTATGACGAGACGTACGGCGAGATCGTGCGAAAGAACCTCAACATGATCGCCCGGTGGCAGGAGAGGGAGCTGAGGAGGAAGTGCCCCAACACCATCATCTTCCTCGACGAGCCGTACCTGAGCATGATCGGGACGCCCTTCGCGTCGGTGTCTGGCGAGGACGCCACCGCATGGATCAACGAGGCGGTGGACGGACTGGAGGGAACGAGGGGCCTGCACTGCTGCGCCAACACCGACTGGCCGATGGTCATGGGCACCGACATCGATCTTCTGTCGTTCGACGCGTACGATTACGGGCACACCATCGCGCTGTATCCCGAGGAGGCGGCCGCCTTCCTGGAGAGGGGAGGAGCGTTCGCCTGGGGGATCGTTCCCAACAATGAGGAGGTCCTCGCGCGCGAGGACGTGCGCTCGATAGTGCAGCGCGCCGAGGAGGCGTTCCGCGGCCTGATCGACAAGGGCATTGACGAGAACCTGCTGCTCGAACGGTCGATGCTGACGCCGCAGTGCGGCCTGAGCGGCCTGGACGAGGCGACGGCCGCCAAGGTCCTGGACCTGCTGACCAAAGTGTCGGAAGAGATAAGGAGCAGCCGCTCGCTGGACTGATGCACATGCCATACGTCATCGCGGTCGCCGGCAAGGGAGGGGTGGGGAAGAGCACGCTGTCGGCGCTGCTGGTGCGTACGCTGAGCGAACGCACGGGAGAGATCGTCCTGGCCGTCGATGC
>DAGU01000055.1:31823-33062 GCA_002498285.1 Methanomassiliicoccus sp. UBA386
TGGAAGGGGAGAGGTTCGACCTCGTCACCATGGGGCGTCAGGAGGGACGCGGATGCTACTGCTACATCAACAACCTCCTGCGCACCTTCCTGGACGGCATCATGGACGACTACCGCTACGTGGTGATCGACAATGAAGCGGGGATGGAGCACCTGTCCCGGCGGACATGCCAGCGGATGGACATGCTGATGGTGGTCTCCGACCCCACCGCCGTCGGTCTGACGACCGCCCGGCGGATCCTGGAGCTGGCGAGGGAGATGGACGTGGACTTCGCGCACAGCATGCTGGTGATCAGCCGCGTCAGGGGCGGGGTTCCAGACGCCCTTCGCCACGACATCGACAGCGCCGGCTTCGAGAGCTGGGTAGTGCTGCCGCACGACGACGAGGTCGACCGGCTGGCCGAGGGCGGGCGTCCGTTGACAGAGCTGTCGAGGAACAGCGCAGCCGCCGCCGCGGTGCGCAAGCTCGTCGAACGGATGCGCTAGTTCGGTCCTGACGAGTAGCGCTCGTTCCGGAAGGTACATGTCCTTTGGTGGCATCTCCTGCTGGGGGAGACCATCCGACTGAAGAAGAAGTATACGGCCGTCATCATCGCGGCGATGATCGTGGGCGTCGCCCTGCTCGCATCGCTCGTCTATGGCTCGGTGCAGGAGACGCGCATAGCGTACATCGCGGTGCGCACCGACAAGGATGTGTACAGCAGCGACGAGAACGTCACCTTTGAACTGATCCCCCTGACCGAGGGGGTGCAGTTCACCATGGATGGTTGGAAGGACCCGTATAGGAACGGCGTGCATGTCGTGCGCATACCGGACAATGTGGACCCTTCCGAGGTGGTCTCCGATCCCCTGGTGCTCGATCGGATCCGCTCCTGGGACCGCGGGCGCGTCATCCTGCCGGTCGAGACGTTCAACTCCAGCCAGGGGCCGCTGGAAATGTCGTGGAACGGAACGATGGAGGTCATGAACGAAATGGTCGAAGGCACCCAATGGGCCAAGGCGACCAGCGGATACTATCTGCTGCTCCCCCTGCTGCAATGGTCCTATGGCCACGTCACCAAGTTCATGCTCGATGACGCTGCAGTGTTCTACTACGATAGCATCAACGTCGACATCAACACGGTCCGCACCGACGATTCGTTCTCCCTGAGCATGGACATATCCCTGGGCAAGGGCCTGCCGGAGGGCGAGTACGAACTGCGCTCCCGCCTCCAGCCGATGAGATACGACGTGGCGGAGC
>DAGU01000055.1:33409-33552 GCA_002498285.1 Methanomassiliicoccus sp. UBA386
GTGCAGGCGCTCGACGGCGTCTCGTTCGAGCTGAGGGAAGGCGAGATCTGCGGGCTGGTCGGACCGAACGGGGCGGGCAAGTCGACGCTCATCAAGCTCATCATGGGCATCGAGCCGAAGGACCGGGGGGAGGTCAGCATGAA
>DAGU01000055.1:33883-34012 GCA_002498285.1 Methanomassiliicoccus sp. UBA386
CCATCGCCCGTTCGGTGCTTCATCAGCCGAAGGCCCTGATCATGGACGAGCCGTTCTCCGGCCTCGACCCCGGCATGATGATGGAGCTGCGGGGCATCATGAAGGCGCTCAAAGGCCGAGGGATGGCCA
>DAGU01000063.1:0-3700 GCA_002498285.1 Methanomassiliicoccus sp. UBA386
AAGATGATCGGGGGAGCGTTCTCCTGCGCCTGTTTGAATACCTCCCCCAGGCGCTCCTCGGACTCGCCGTAGAACTTGCTCATGATCTCCGGCCCGCCGATCGTAACGAAATTAGCGTTGGTCTCGCCGGCGACCGCCTTGGCCAGCAGCGTCTTGCCGGTCCCGGGCGGCCCGTGGAGCAGCACCCCCTTGGGGGCCTCCACGCCCAGCCTCTCGAACAGCTCCGGATGCCTGAGCGGCAGCTCGATCATCTCGCGGACGCGCTTGACCTCGTCTCCGAGGCCCCCGATGTCCTCATACGTGACCTTGGGGATGTTGGACGTCCCCTCCTTAACGGGCTTCTCGCTGATCTTGACCTCGGTGGTGCGGTGCACCAGCACGGCGTCCGATGTTGGCGTGTACGAGACGACGACGAGGTCGATCCTCCGCCCCATGACATTGATCTGTATGACGTCGCCGCGGGTGACGGCCCGTCCCTCCAGGCTCTGGCTCAGGAACTCCTCGCCGCCCATGATGCGCAGCGGCTCGGTGGGCGCGAAGGAGATCTTCCTCGCCTCCTTGACCGGCACCTTGCGAATGGCGACCTTCTCGTCGATGCTGGTC
The DNA here is from genome assembly GCA_002498285.1 of Methanomassiliicoccus sp. UBA386. GTDB lineage: Archaea > Thermoplasmatota > Thermoplasmata > Methanomassiliicoccales > Methanomassiliicoccaceae > DTU008. The sequence goes on from DAGU01000063.1 coordinate 604, forward strand.
TGCGCGTTCCGGCGGATGGTGCCGTCTATCCTGATGACGCCGCGGTTGGCGTCCTCCGGGTACCCGGGCCACACGATCGCCACGGTCCTCTTCTTTCCCTCGATCTGGATGACGTCGCCGGCCGTTATGCCAAGAACCTCCATGACCGCGGGGTCAACACGGGCGATGCCCCGCTCAGCGTCCTTGGACTTGGCCTCGGCGACCCTCAATACTTTTTCCGATGTATCCACTCCCATCACTCCTTTTCCTTTCTTGAGCGGTGCGTTTATTTAATGTGCGCCCCACGCGCCCATGGGGCCCTGGAGCCCAGGCTCCGCGTTGTTCACGAATTCCATTCCGGGAGCCGGCCTGTCCAGCGGTCTCCACCGCTTGCGGGGCACCAGGCTCCTTTCCTTGTCGGGAAGTTTAGGCGTCATCTGCTCTCCGGGCCTTAGTAGACAACTACATGTTGTATACTTGCCGCACGAGCATATTGGTTGCACTTCTATATATAGTTTATTGTTGCTTGCCCTGCAGCTCCCGCAGCTTCTGCCTCGCCTTGTTCTCCAGCTCCCTCAGCTCGTTCCTCATCCGGGGGATGTCGTTCTTCACCTCGCCCACGATGTCCTTGGCAAGCTTCTTCATCTCCTCTGTGTGGGGCTTGGCGTCGCGGCTGATCTCATCGTATGCCTGCCTGGCCTTGGAATCCATGGAGGCCATGGCACGGTCCAGCACCTGTCCGGCCTCCGATGCCATCCTGGCCACCTGCTCGGCGTACTTCTCCGCTACCTTCTTCAGCTCCTTTTCGTCCATTGTCTCACCTCTCTTCGTCTAGCCATTTGTTGATAGTGTCTATGACCGCTTCGTCCCGGACCTCGAGCGCCCTGGCGATGCCGGACAGGTCCAGCTGGGGCTGGCTGATGAACTCGTATAGGATGCGGCGAAGATGGTAATCGTCCAGGCGGTCGGCGAGGCGTCCTGCCTCATACAGGATGGACTCCTTCTCCAGGATGAGCTCCTCCCTCTGGCGATGCAACTCCTCGAGCTTCTCGTCGATGCTGGCGACCCTCTTGCGGAGCTCCACCATCGTTTCCCTGAGGTCAAGCTCCTCCGGCCCCTCGCTCTTCGGCGTCTCCTCTCCCCTCTGCTCACGGGAGTACAGCTCGGCCGTGAATAGGTTGGGGCCGGCATCCACCACGATGGTGAAGTTGAGCTTGGGGTAGAACTGCTTTCGCTGAGGGCCCCCGAGATCGCTCTTCTCGTGGTACGAACGCACCAGGTCGTACTGCTCCAGCACCTTGAGGTGCTTCATCACTGCCTGCTGGCTCATCCCCAGCTCCCTGGAGAGCTGTAGCGGATAGTGGGGTTCCCGGGCCAGCGCCTCCAGTATGCGGCGGCGGGCGGGGTTCTCAATGACGGAAAGTAGCTCGTCCAGTTTTACCATCTTTTCACCACTAATGAACTAAAGGTTGTGAACATGTATGTCAGGCCGCTCCTGATAGATAAAGGCTCCCATTGTGGAAAAGTATAAACCGCTAGGCCGTTCTGACCGGAGCATGCCTGGAGAGCTGGCCAAGGACTGCGTCGTGATCGGGGACCCCACTGAGGCCAGTCAGATCTATAACAAGGGCTTTTACGGATACCCGATGTCCGGCGGAGGACTTCAGCTGGAGTTCCTGGAGGCATTGTTCCTCGTCGAGGCGTCCCGCCTGGAGGTCCTCTCGGGAGAGAAACCGGTCCCGCTTCACAAGCTCATGGCGATGGCCGCCTCGGACAACAGGGACTTCGAGATCAAGTACATCGTGTACCGCGACCTGCGGCAACGGGGCTACGTCGTAAAGACGGCGGGGGAGGACTTCGACTTCAGGGTGTTCCCTCGCGGAGGCTCGCCGACCACCACGCAGACCAAGAACTGGGTGGCGGCCAGGTCGGAGCGGGCGTTGTTCGACATGTCCTCGTTCGTGGAGGACATCGACCGCGCCGAACGCACGAGGAAGGAGCTGCTGCTGGCGGTGGTGGACGAGGAAGGCGATCTTACCTACTACAGCGCCGACAGGGCCGAACCGAAGGGGCGGCTGGAGGACCCCGGCAGCGGCGAAGAGGTGGAAGCCCGCCTGCTGGAGGACCGCGTGCTGGTCTTCGATGAGGCCGGGGCTCAGCGCCTGTATGGAAGCGGCTACTACGGAAAGCAGCTCGGGAAGGTGCTCCAGCTCTCCCTGATCGAGGCGGCCTATCTGATGGAGGAGGGGCGCCTGCGCGTTTCGACCCTAGCAACCTCCCGCAATGTGCCGCTGCCGCGGTTCAAGAAGAGGGCGCTGAAGTTCCAGCCCGATTTCGAGCTGCGACTGAGCGCCTACCGCGATCTGCGCTCGCGCGGCATGGTGGTGAAGACCGGCTTCAAGTATGGCACTCACTTCCGAGTCTACGAGGACGATCCGGACAAGATCCATGCCCGTTTCCTCGTCCACTGCATCCCCGAGGACCACACCACCACCTGGCCGGAGATGTCCCGGGCGGTCAGGCTGGCCCATGGCGTAAAAAAGGAGATCCTTTTCGCCTGGGTGCGCCCCCAGGGAACCGAATACCTGAGGCTGGCCAGGGTGCGGCCCTAGGCCCCCATCTGGGTCAGCATGGCGCCGGCGCCCGCCAGATCGGCGGGGTCAAGGGCCACTGCCTCGTCCAGCATGGCCTGGGCTTCCTCCACCCGGCCGGCGTTCTTCAGTATCCTGGCCGTTCTGACCATGAAGTTGGTCCGCTTGCGCTGGAACGCCGTGTGCTTAATGGCCTGCCGGTACGCGTCCACCGCCCCCTCGACGTCGCCGTTCTTGAGCAACGCCTCGGCCAGGCGGGCATATCTCGTTGCCTTGGTCTCAGGCAGCGCATCCTCCTGCACCAGGGCGCTGAAGGTGGCGATGGCCTTCTCCATGGAGCCGGTGTCCACCGCCTCCTTGCCGCACTTGGGGCAGACGGCCACCATCTCGTCGAGCTCAAGGCCGCAGCCGCCGCACACCCTTGGCAGGGAGGTTCCGCAGTACGGGCAGGACTGCCAGTAGGCCTCGACGACCTCGCTGCAGGATGGGCATTCGGACACCGTCTTGGAGCCGGCGGCGGCCATCCT
>DAGU01000063.1:4017-7141 GCA_002498285.1 Methanomassiliicoccus sp. UBA386
ACCATGAGCAGTGTGGTCATGATGCTCCTCCAGCTGCCCATGATGGCCTTCCACACGCTCTGCCCGGTGGAGATCTCGGACGCCGCTGCCAGGATGAACACCAGGAACGATGGGATGGCCAGAACCGCGCCGAGCTTGAAGCCAATAAGGCTGGCCCAGATGCCCGACAGCAACATCACGATGCCACCGATAAGGAGCGTGGCCCCCATCGGCCTCAGAATCGGAGATCTCTCCACGAAAGCACCAGGCGCCCGAACGCCATGGCGCGATATAAGATTTTCAGTTGGAAAAGTAGATATGGAAGGGGTTTGGGCTCAGAGCTGGATCTCGATGCCCAGCTTCTCGGTGAGCTCCTTGTATCGGTTCCGGATGGTGACCTCCGTCACTCCAGCGATGTCGGCCACCTCGCGCTGCGTCCGTCGCTCGTTGCACAGGATGCTGGCGATGTAGATGGCGGCCGCCGCCACGCCGGTCGGCCCGCGGCCGGAAGTAAGCTCCTTCTTGGAAGCGTCCTTGAGTATCTCGGCCGCCTTGCTCTGCACCTCCCCGCTCAGCTTGAGCTCGGAGCAGAACCTCTGCACGTAGTCCTGGGGGCGGGTGGGCATCAGCTTGAGCTTCAGCTCGCGGGTCATGAACCGATAGGTGCGCCCGATCTCCTTCCTGCCGACGCGCGAGGAGTTGGCCACCTCGTCCAGCGTCCTGGGGACGTTGCACTGCCTGCATGCCGCATACAGTGAAGCGGCCACCACGCCCTCGATGCTCCTTCCGCGTATCAGGTTCTTGTTGACCGCCTTGCGGTAGATCATGGCGGCCGTCTCTCGAACGTTGCGGGGGAGCCCCATGGCCGATGCCATGCGGTCCAGCTCGCTCAACGCGAACGCCAGGTTCCTCTCGGTGGCGTTCGACACCCTGATGCGGCGCTGCCACTTCCTCAGGCGGTACAGCTGGGCGCGGTTGCGCGTGGGGATGCTCTTCCCGTAGCTGTCCTTGTTCTTCCAGGAGATCTCGGTGGAAAGTCCCTTGTCATGAATGGTCAGGGTCATGGGCGCGCCGGTCCTGGCGCGCTTCTCTCCCTGCTCGACGTCGAAAGCCCTCCATTCCGGTCCCTGGTCGATGAACTGGTCGTCGAGCACGAGCCCGCAGTCCTCGCAGATGAGCTCGCCCCTCTCATAGTCCCTGACCAGGTGCCTGCCGGAGCATTCCGGGCATTTCTCAATCTCTTCGGTCCCTTCTCTTACCTTTACCATAGTGTTTGACCTCCTCGACGTAGACCTGCTTTCCCACGGCCCCAAGCAGGCTGTTCTTTCCGGTGGGATCGACCATGACGTACGGAGAGTCGACCGGGCCGAAGACCCTTCTGACCTGTCCCAGCGGCCTGCTCCGGTTGTCCACCACCCTGTCCCGTGGGTAGGGGGCGAACGAGGCTCTCACGACGAGCCGTCCGTCAAAAGTTATATCCTGGATAACACCCAAAAGCTTCATCATTCCACACGGTCAGTTCCCGACCGTTATGTTCAAGTACAAGGGAAAAGCCCTATTAATAGTTTACGATATCCTTTTTTATTTTCCCATGTCTCACCTGAGACACTGGCCATGAAGCCCCCTAGTAAAATTGATACGCCTCGAGGGACTACCTCGCAGCATGGAGATATCGAAGGACCACCCCCGCTACCGCTCCCTGGTGACGAGGGAGAGGATGTCCGAACTGGTCGGCAAGGGCGTCGTGGCCAGCACCGGCCTCATCGCCCATGGCCGGGGGGAGGCGTTCGACTACCTGCTGGGGGAGCGCACCGTGCCGGCGGCCGACGAGGCCGCCAGGGCGGCCGCCGCCCACCTGCTGGAGGCGCGGCATCCCGTCATCACCGTCAACGGCAACGCCGCGGGGCTGTGCGCCGATGGCCTGATAGCACTGGCCCGCGAGGTCCCGGCCCGCCTGGAGGTCAACCTGTTCCACCGCACCCCGGAGAGGATCGAGCGCGTGTGCCGTTATCTTGAGGAGGCGGGCGCCACCGACCTGCTGGGAAGGGAGCAGGACGCCTGGCTAGAAGGCATCGCCTCCGACCGGGCGCGTTGCTCGGCCGAGGGCATCGGCCGCGCCGACGTGGTGCTCATACCACTGGAGGACGGGGACCGTGCCGCCGCCCTGGCCGCTGCCGGAAAGACGGTCCTGGCCATCGACATAAACCCGCTGTCCAGGACGGCCATCGCCGCCAAGGTCGCGGTCGTCGACGAGCTCACCAGGGCGGTGCCCAACATCGAGCGCCACGTGCGTGAGCTCAGGGACCGTCCCGACGAGCGCCGCCGCCTCATCGAGGAGTTCAGCAACGAGCGCAATCTCGAACGGATGAGGGGCGCGATGTGCGAGACCCTTCACCAAAAGGGCTAATATCGCAGGTCTCAATGCCAGCCGAGGTGTTCCATTGGACGATCTGTTGCAGAAGGGCGTAAGGAGGCTGGAATGGGCGAGGGCGCACATGGGCGTGCTGGCGGACGTTCGCGAACGATTGTCCAGGGAGCAGACCCTGAAAGGCCTGAAGATCGGGATGGCGCTCCACGTGGAGGCCAAGACCGGCATGCTGGCCCTGACGCTCAAGGAAGCGGGGGCCCAGGTGCGGCTGGCCTCCTGCAATCCCCTCTCGACGGATGACTCGGTGTCGCTGGCGCTCCGGGAGCACTATGGACTGGAGACGTACGCCAAGAAGGGGGAGAGCAACGAGGAGTACTATTCCAACCTCAACGCCGTCCTGGACATGAGGCCGGACTTCGTCATCGACGACGGCGCGGACCTCATCACCATGCTGCACACCTCCAGACGCGAGCTGCTGGCCGGGGTGAAGGGAGGGAACGAGGAGACGACGACCGGTGTCATGCGCCTCCGCGCCATGGCCGAGGAGGGGATGCTCCGCTTCCCCGTCATATCGGTCAACGACGCCCATATGAAGTTCATGTTCGACAACCGGTACGGGACGGGGCAGTCCACCTTCGACGGCTTCATGAACGCCACCAACCTGCTCATCGCCGGCAAGCGCCTGGTCGTGGCGGGCTACGGCTGGTGCGGAAGGGGCATCGCCATGCGGGCCAAGGGCCTGGGGGCCAGCGTCATCGTCACCGAGGTGAACCCCGT
>DAGU01000063.1:7308-9512 GCA_002498285.1 Methanomassiliicoccus sp. UBA386
GGACGCCGTCCGCATCGCCGACATAGTGATCACCGCGACGGGCAACAAGGACATCCTGCGCAGGGAGCATATCGAGGCCCTCAAGGACGGGGCCGTGCTGGGCAACAGCGGCCACTTCGACAACGAGGTGTCGAAGACTGCGCTGGAGTCCCTCGCCGGAACGCCCATGAGGGTGCGGGACATGGTCGACCAGTACACCTTCCCGGACGGGCGCAGAGCGTACCTGATCGCCGAGGGCCGCCTGATGAACCTGGCGGCCGGGCAGGGGCATCCTGTGGAGATCATGGACATGAGCTTCGCCATACAGGCGCTGAGCCTGGAGCATCTGGTTAAGAACCATGCTGGCATGGAGCCAAGGGTCTATGACGTGCCGGACGAGCTGGACCAGCAGGTGGCGCGGACCAAGCTAAAGGTCATGGGCGTACGCATCGACGAGCTGACGGAGGAGCAGAGGAAGTACCTGGAAGGATGGCAAGAGGGCACATGAGGCCGTTCCTCACCGTGTACGGGCACGTGTGCCTCGACCAGATCATGTCCCTGGAGCGTTTTCCGGAGGCGAACACCTCGGTGGACATCGTGGAGAAGCACCGCTACTTCGGCGGCACCGGGGCCAACATTGCCACCGTGGCCGCCTCGCTGGGCGTGCCGACCGCTCTCGTCTCGTACGTCGGCAGCGACCTCCCGGACGAGTTCAGGAGGAACATGGAGTCGCGCGGCGTGGACCTCTCCGAGGTCGAGACGGTGGACGGCTACGAGACGTCAACGGTCATGATCGTGACCGACGAAGAGCAGAACCAGGTCGCTTTCGTCTACCAGGGGCCGATGAGGGACATGGACGACTTCGACCTCCTGACGGCCAGGGCCTCGGAGTCCAGCATCGTTCACATATCGACCGGGCGCCCCGGCTACTACCTTCGGCTGATGGAGCGCCTGCGCTCCTCTGGGAAGGAGATATCGTTCGATCCGGCGCAGGAGATCCATCACATCTGGTCGGCCGAGACGTTCCCTCGGGGGATATCCTTGGCCGACACCTTCTTCTGCAACGCCAACGAGCTGCGCACCGCCCTACGGTACCTGGGTATGGAGCGCCCGGAGGAGCTGCTCGGCAAGGTCAAAACGGTGATCAACACGCGAGGGGCCGAAGGAAGCATCGCGTACACCGCCGACGGCGCCAGGAGCGTTCTGGCCGCCCGGCCCGGCGCGATCGTCGATCCGACCGGCGCCGGGGACGCCTTCCGCGCCGGCTACTACGCCGGCCGCTACTATGGCCATCCCCTGGAGGAATGCCTCGCCTACGGCAACGCTGCCGCCTCCTTCGCGCTCGAGGCCAAGGGGGGAGTGGGCAGGGTGCCAACGTGGGAGATGGTGGAAAAGCGCGCCGGGCCTCTGCTGGCGGGTTTGTGAGACAACGCCAGCAATTTACCAGGTCGAAATATTTATTATTCGACATGGACTAATGGTCAGCAAGGTGAGAGTTTGGCAGTGGGGTTCGTATTGATAAGCACCGCACCGGCCAAGGAGCACGAGGTCTACAACGAGCTCCTTAAGGTGAAGGAGGTAGTGGAAGTGTACCCCCTCTTCGGCGAATATGACCTCATCGCCAAGATCGAGGCCTCCGACTTCAATCTCCTGGGCCAGGTGGTAGTGGACAAGGTCCGATCGCAGCCCGGGGTAATCGATACCAAGACGCTCACGTGCATAAAGTTCTAAACACGGGTGAAAAAATGGAACTGATGGAATTCATTACGGTATTGCTGTTGACCCTGGGTCTGTTCCTGCTGCTGGCAGGTATCTTCACCGCCTACTTCGGAAGCGGGAAGAGCCGGATCATCGGCGTGGTACTGCTCATCGTCGGCCTTCTTGTGGGCATCCTGTGGGTGTTCATGGATTACTCCGGAGTGATCTCGGTGCCCCTCACCGACGTCATCTGGACCGCCTTCGTCAACATCCTGGCCGCCGCCATCGGCGCCCTGATCGCCATCGGGCTGTTCCTGCTGGCCATCATGAAGTCCTGAGCCAGGCGCTAAACAAACCCCTTTCAGCACAATCTTTTTTATTTGCTTGTGGATTGCAGCAGTCATGCCTAATGTCCTTATCATTCTGGGCAGCAAGAGCGATGCCCCGGTGGCCGCCAAGGCCGCCGCGCTGCTCAGGGAGTTCGACGTCACCTGCGAGACCAAGGTGGCGTCGGCCCACCGCACGCC
>DAGU01000063.1:9789-10527 GCA_002498285.1 Methanomassiliicoccus sp. UBA386
GGCGGCATCCCGGTGGCGGCGGTCGGCCTGGACCGCGGGGATAACGCAGCTCTGCTGGCCGTGCAGATCCTGGCTCTAAAGGACGAGCGGCTGGCCGAGAGGCTGGAGCAGCACAGGAAGGACATGGCCGAAGCGGTCAGGCGCGATTCAGAGGAGTTGAGCAGGAATGTTTGATGCCGAAGCTTTCGTCAACGAGAAGGTCGAGGAGATAAGGAACACCATCGAGGGCAGGGCCATCATCGCCTGCTCGGGCGGGGTGGACAGCACCGTGGCCGCGGCAATGGTGTCGCGGGCCATCGGCGACCGCCTTCTTACGATCTACGTGAACAACGGCTTCATGCGCAAGGGCGAGACCCAGGCCGTGGAGGCCATGTTCAAGCGGGTGGGCATGAACTACCGCCTCATCGACGCGTCGGACGAGTTCTTCGAGGCCATGAAGGGCGTGACGGACCCTGAGAAGAAGCGCAAGATCATCGGGGAGCGGTTCATCAGGGTCTTCGAGAGGGAGGCCAAGGAGTACGGCGCCAAGTATCTCGTGCAGGGGACGATCGCGCCCGACTGGATCGAGAGCGGCGACGGCGTCCGGGACACCATCAAGAGCCACCACAACGTGGGAGGCCTCCCGAAGGACATGGACCTCAAGCTGGTCGAACCGCTGCGGGACCTCTACAAGGACGAGGTGCGCAAGGTCGCCAGGCATCTGGGCGTCGAGGTCGCGGAGCGGCAGCCGTTCCCCGG
>DAGU01000063.1:10781-12980 GCA_002498285.1 Methanomassiliicoccus sp. UBA386
TGGCAGTACTTCGCTGTCCTGCTGCCCTGCCAGACGGTCGGCGTGCACGGCGACGTCAGAGCGTACGGCCGCACCATCGCCGTTCGGGCGGTCGAATCGGTCGACGGCATGAGCGCCGCCTACTCCAAGGTCCCGCACGAGGTGCTGGAGAGAATATCGGTCCGGATCACCAACGAGATGAAGAGCGACGTCAACCGCGTCGTCTACGACATCACCAACAAGCCGCCGGCCACGATCGAGTTCGAGTGAGCGCGCGGACGTCGAGAGCGATCACCTCCTCAAGGCAGGGGCGCTCCCAAGAACTGCGGGAGCGCATGCCACGTTCGTTATGGCCGCGGTGAGCTCAAACCATCAGCGAGCTTTACACCGGCAGGCTCGCACCTGCGGTCATCAGCGCGGCCGGGAGCAAGATGGCAGACCTGTATCGCAGCAAAGGCACGGCTGCATCTTCACCGCCGCCATGTCCAATACATCGCGACATGGGCCAAGCATGGCGCCGAGGATCGCGGTAGCGGCCCTCTCATGGCTCTTGCCGTCTGGAACCCGCCTCGATGACCTGCCGGCGAACGCGCTAGGCCGCATTGATCAGCGACTCTATCTCCCTCAGCTGGGACACGGTGTGGTCTGGCTCCACGCCGTCCTCGTGCACGCAGAACACCGAGCGCTTCAGCACCGCCTTCATGCCCACGCCCTTCGCCCCCTTGATGTCATGGTACAGCGAGTTGCCGATGTACATCGCGTCGGACGCCGACACTCCCAGGTTGGACAGGGCGATCTTGAACACCTTGGGGTGCGGCTTCCTCAGCCCCACATCGGTGGAGAACACCATGTCATCGAAGTATCGGTCCAGGCCGAAGTGCCTGATGTCCCTCAGCGGGAACTCCGACGGCAGGCCGAACGCCACGTCGGAGATGAGCCCAATGGTCAGGCCGCGCTCCTTGAGGCTTTCCAGCAGCTCAACTGCTCCGGGGACCAGCTCGCGCTCCTCCAGCAGGACGCCGTAGAAGATCTCCAGCCCCTCATGCAGCGTCACCTCGTCCAGGCATCTGTACCGCTCAAGGCAGCCGCCTAGAAGCTCGGTCAGGGGGACCTCGACCATGTCCTCCTTCTTCCTCTCCCTGGCGCGAACGAGGCGTTCCGTCAGGTCGGCCGTGAACTCGTTCCGGTCCACCGGGGCCGGCGACATCTCGCTGACCATGCGGTAGATGCGCTCCACGCCCCGTTGCTCCGGGTCGCGCCAGTCGCAGTAGTAGTCGATGAGCGTGTGTCCCAGGTCGAACAGGACCGCTTCCATGAGTTCCGTCACGACGGGTAGGCTCTTAAACATTGTTTTCAGAACTTCGACTTCTGCCGCGAGAACGGATATTTTTTGTACTATCCCTCATAATCCGTAGCGATGCGCGTCTACGTGGTGGACAACGGCGGCCAGTGGACCCACCGGGAGTGGAGGGTGCTGAAATACCTGGGGGTGGACACCAAGGTGGTGCCGAACACCACGCCCTTCGACGATCTGGACGTCGATGCGCTCGTGCTCTCCGGCGGCTCGCCGTCAGTTTCCGTGGAGGAGGACCGCATGGGGCGCAACGGCGAATACCTCGATCGAGCGGAATTCCCTATCCTGGCCATATGCGCCGGCTTCCAGTTCATGGTGGCCCACTACGGTGGACGGATCGGTCCGGCAGCTAAGCCGGAGTTCGGCATGGCCGAGCTGCATGTCGATGAGCCGGACGACATCTTCCACGGACTGCCGAGAGGGTTCGTGGTGTGGGAGAGCCACAACGACGAGGTGAAGGAACTGCCTGACCTGTTCGAGCTGCTGGCCCATTCCGAGAACTGTCCGGTGGAGGCCGTCAAGGTACGGTCGAGGCCGCTGTACGGCCTGCAGTTCCACCCCGAGGTGGAGAACACCGAGCACGGCAGCGAGATCTTCAGCAACTTCCTCCGGGTGGTGGAGGAATGGAAGCGCTGAGCCCCGAGGAGCGGTCGCTGCTGGCCGAGGCCGTCGGGTCCAGGCGAAAGAAGGAGGACCTCGAGAAGTCGCTGGGCCGGGTGCTGCGACGCAAGGAGGTCGGGTTCGACCTCTATGTCAGCATCATGGGCAAGGTGCGCGACGAGGCCCGCCGGAAGAAGATCACCAAGGACCAGGCCGCCAAGGCGCTCACAGCAGAAGGATGAGCAGGAGCAGCACGGTCATCAGGA
>DAGU01000046.1 GCA_002498285.1 Methanomassiliicoccus sp. UBA386
GGATTCGACGAGTGCACCTTCATCGATGTCACCGGCGAAGGCAACACCCGGGGCGGCATCAACTACGACGTCCCGAACGTTCAGGTCGTCAGCTTCCCGCTGCCGTTCGACAAGTGAACCGGCCTAAACATCTTCCCACGCTCCCTTTTTTTCTTGCGATCGATAGGCATATCTCGCCCTCCACCGCTAAATTGACAAAGCTATTTCTACCGCTGGGCCCAAGGAGCAATCATGTCAAGGGAGCGCCACGTCGCCATGCTCCTCATCGCGCTCGCCATGGTGGCGGTCCTATCGCTCGCGTACCTGTCGTGGATGGAACAGGAAGATAGGTCTGTTCCTCTCCAGTACGAGGTATCGCAAAGGGAAGGCCGGACGGTGGCGACCAACGCTCTCACCGGCAAGGTGGCATATGAGTCGGGATCGGCCTCGGAGGTGCTGCAGGCGGTCTTCCGCTCCCTGCCAGGCGGCGGCACCGTCCTGGTCCGCTCGGGAGAGTACGATCTGGACGAGAACGTGGAGCTGAGCGAGAACACTGCTCTCAGCGGCGAAGGGATCCAGAGCACGGTGTTCACTTCTGGGAACAAGGCCATGCTGGTGGTCAAGGACCAGTCCGGCGTCACCATGTCCGACTTCCGCCTCGTCGGCTCCACCGCCATCTATGTGGCGGCCGACCGCACCGACGTGAGCGGGGTGCAGGTTCGCAACGTGGAGGCCACCGTGACCAAGGATGTGGGCGGGGCCTTTACCCTCGCCCCCAACGGTCGCACGATCTCCAAGGTCTCCTTCGTCGACTGCCATGCGCTGGGAGGCGACGCCTATGGCTTCCTTAACATCGGCTCACGCGGCGACAGCATGGTGAGCGATATCGCCTACACGAACTGCACCGCAATGGACAATGGCCTGAGGTCAAGGTCCCATGATTGGACGGTCGGCTTCGATCTGGCCGAGATGACTGACGCCGAGCGCATGCGCCTGGTCAACTGCACCGCCAACAACAACTGGGAATCGGGCTTCCACTTCGAGGACGACATCGAGAGCCGCGACATCGTGTTCGAGAACTGCGCGGCCAACGGGAACGGCAGGAACAAGCCCTCCCCTCTGTATGGCGCAGGGTTCGTCCTGAACAGCGATACTGTCCTGAAGGATTGCACGGCCCGGGACAACGCCAATCAGGGCCTCATTGTCACCGGAGACCCCGCCACGGTGAAGCTGGAGGGAGGGTCGTTCTGAGCCGCCTCACAGGGTGAGGTAGATGTCCTCGAGGCGATCGATTATCATCGGCCACCCGAACTCTCTTTCCACCTTCTCCCTGCCGGCCTTGGCCAGGCTTGCCCTCAGGGACCCATCCTCTAGCACCCTCAGCATGGCGTTGGCAAGCGCATCACTATCGTATCCCACAACCAACGCCGAGTCCCGCACCATGTCCGCGATGCCGCAGCGGTCGGTGAGCACCAGGGGAGTGCCGCATGCCATGGACTCGAGCGCTGTCATGGAGAAGATGTCGAAGGCCGATGGGACGACGCAGACGTCGGCAGACCTGAGCGCCTCGTTCTTTTCCTCACCCCGCAGCTCGCCAGTGAAGACCACCCGATCGTCCAGCCCACTTTCGGCCACCTTGCGCTCTGCGGCCGACAGGTATCCGAAGTCCGGGCCCGCGATCACCAGGCGGCAGCCCTCCAATCTCCGGGCGAGCTGGTCGAACGCCCCTATCAGCAGTTCCAGGCCCTTGATGCGGTCGACCCTCCCCAGGAACAGCACCAGCCTCTCGTCCCCACGGGCCCCGATCCGCTCCCGGAACACTTCCCCGGAGGGAAGCTCCTGGCGGTTGTATAGATCGATGCCATTGGGCAACAGCTCGATCTTATCGCGGGGGATGCCCATCTTCACATATTGGCCGATCTCCATGGCCGAGACGGCTATGGCCCTGGAAGCATCGGCCAGGATGCGCTGGCCGTAGACGAGGTCAAAGGCCACCTTGAGCCCCTGCTTCCCGAAGGAGGGCAGAACCCCGCCGTGCGCCTGTAGCACATAATGCACCCCAGATGCGACCGCGACCCTGCGCGCGAGCGCGTTCTGGTACGAACGGAACGTGTGCAGATGCATGACGTCAAAGTCCGGGGCGTTGGCCAATAGCCAATCGCGCATGTCCGGCGTGTATATCATCAGGCCAAGGTTGGCCCTGGCATGGAACGGCAGGACTTGGTAGTCGGCATCCGCGCCCCCGTCCCAGCGATAATCGGTCGTTGCCACCGTCACGTCGTGCCCCCTCATGGCAAGCTGGGAGGACATCTTGCGGACCACCGTTGTGGTGCCGCCGAACATCGAACCCAGGTACGGCACCACATGGAGGATGCGCATCGCCCCTCAACCTCCGGCGATGCCCTTGGATAATCTCTGATAGATAGCCTCGGCCCGTTGATGGAAGGTATGGTCGCGGCAGACGCGCTCCCTGGCCCGTTCGCCCCGCTTAAGGCGCTCCTCAGGATCGTTTAACAGCCACTCATACGTCTCCACGGCATTCTCGGCATCGGTCACCACCTCGATCTCCCTTCCGATCTCGAACCATTCATCGATGCCGTTGTACGGCTGCGATACCATGCAGGCGCCGAAGCCGGCAAGCTCGAAGGGCCGGGCCGTGGAGGAGCCAGCCACCGCAGTGTGCGTTTTTCTCGTGATATTGAGGCATATCCTGCTGGCGCAGCAGAACCTCCTGAAGGCGCTGTAGGACAGGTCGCCCATCATCTTTGCGTTGCCCAGGTCCACCCGGAAGCCGGCCCCCCGGACCGAGAAGTTCGAGCGAGGCATCCTTTGCGAGGGTATGGTGATCATCTTCGTCATCCACTCCTCCCGGTACTCGCTCCCGTATCCGAAGTAGGAGACATCGGTATCCTTCGGCACCTCCAGGGGCTTGAACAGCGCGGGGTCCACCGCGTAGTATATGGGGGCCACGTTCCTCGCGCCCATCCGCTTCAGGTCAGAAATGACCCCTCTCGAATTTGTGAAGAAGTAATCGAACTCGGAGAGGTCGGCTTCCGAGTAGTAGTTGAACTTGAAACCGCGGTCGGCGGCGTACTGGGGCAGGATGGTCGGCATGTCGCCCTCCAGATACGCCACCGGTATGCCGTACTCCTCTCTTATCGCGGAGGCGATGCCCTTGATATGGTTGATCGGAAGGTTCATGAACAGCACCGCGTCGACATCCCCCTCCTTCTCCAGGATGCCCTTGATATGCGACCACCATCGCGGCTGGACATAGTGCTCGGCGAAGCGGTTGATGAGCGAGGTGGAGCTCTCCTTCCTCCCGGACAGCCTGCCTCTCCTCTTCTTGCCGTCGAGGTACTTGTTGTAGAGGACGCTCTCCGTCCGGCAGGGATTCGGATAGGTCCTCCACCAGAGCGAATCGATCGGATCGCCCAGATAAGGCGTCGCGATGATCTCATGGCCCGCCTCGTGGAACGCCTTCAGCAGCTGCCACCAGGATGGCGTGCAGCCGAGCCGGTATGAGAAATCAAGTGTCGAGCAGGGCACAAGGATCTTCATCAACCTGAGTGATGCTTTCGCCTCATGGACGTCCCTGCCCCCCTCCGTTTCGTGGAGCGTCACCCACGGCTGCTCGGAACGAGCCCGTTGGTCGTGCAGTGTCTGGTTCAATCACGGCCCTCCTTCTGGGAATGCCGTGGAATAGAACTGGAGCGGCCGTCTCTTAAAGATTATCAAACGGGGTAATGGTCGTCATCTTCCCGGCCCTGCCAGGTCCGCAATGCTCGCGTTCGTTGCCCGCGCCCCATCGTCGGCCAGGGGCATGTCGGCTTGTTCATCGTTCGATCGGAACGCCATTCGAAATGGTTAATAGCCTCGCCCTGGAATAAATCGCTGGACGATTGTCATCATGGGGATCGGGCTGATAATATTCTCAGACGGCTGGGGCGGGGCCGAGAACGTGGTGCACTCACTAGCCAGGGCACTTGGGGAAAAGGGCGAAGAGGTGCTCCTGATATTCAATGAGGAGATGGCCCGCTACTATCAGGACCTTCCGGGAGTGAGGACATATGATATCGGTCCGCTCTACAACCTCCGCCGCATGCTCGGCTCGCTCCTCCGCCTGAACGATCCGTCAGCGGACCTCGCTGAAGGCGGCGCTCCCCTGCCAGGCGTCTGGAACGTCCTCCGGTGGGCAAGACGTCGGGCGATCCGTCCCGAGGTGGCCAGGATACTCGTGGAGGAAAAGGTCGACATCGTCGGCCTGCACCTCGATGAGGCCATATCCCTATACCCGTTCATCGAACCATTGGGCATACCAATGGTGGTCACCCTCCACTCCCCGATCATCGGCGTTCCTCGGAAAAGGACCTTCGATCCTCTGAAGGAGAACAGGAGGCGTTCGCTCACCCAGGTGATGAGCGGCGTCGACGGCATCACTTATCAAAGCGATTGTGAACTGGATTCACTGGCCTGCCTCTTGGAACGACCTCGATGCAGGCCGGCGGCCATCCCCAACGGCGTGCATGTGCAAGAGATGCGGCGGGCGGGGACCGCCCTACGGGGAGGCGGCCGCAAGATCGTGTACATGGGGGGCTCCCGATGGCAGAAGGGAGGGGAGCTGGCGGTGCAGACAATGTCCCTGCTGAGGGACATGGACGGGCTGGAGATGCACATGCTGGGAAAGATCCCTGAAGGCCACCGGATACGCGCTCTGGCCAGGGAGCTGGAGCTGGAGGACAGGATGACCTTTCACGGCTTTGTCCCATCGCCGGTCGTCTTCGATTATCTGAACTCCGCCGACCTAGTCCTCATCCCATCCCTGTCGGAAGGGTTCTCGGTCACGGCGATAGAGGCGATGGCGCTTGGCAAGCCCATTGTTGGCACCAACGTCGGCGGGATACCCACGGCCGTCACTGACGGCAGGAACGCCATCCTGGTGGGGCCGGACCCACGTGAGCTCGCCAACGCCGTCCGACGGCTCCTACTGGAGCCAGAGCGCATGAGCACAATGTCTGACGTCAACTGGCAGGATGCAGAAAGGTACGACTGGGAGCTCATCAGCCAAATGTATATTGACTACTTCGATGAAATAATCAGCCGATGCTCGGGTTCCGCCTCATTGTCCGATGGGCGTTAAAAGCGCCGGCCAGCACTTGTGGCCAGAGGCGGTCGCGGACATCACCAAGCATATGGCTATCCATCCTCATCGATGGATGCGGGCATGAACAGGGGACCGGGCCATGAAGGGCGACAGCACCGAAGCGACCAACATCCGGCATAGTTCAGCCCTTATCCAGGGCCTGACGGGCAGGGTGAGGGGGCTCCTCAAGGAGCCCATATTCACCAGCGCCCTCAATCTCATGACGAACGGAGGGATCACTGCCGTTCTTGGATTCCTGTTCATCATGGTGATCACCCAGATATTCCCGCCCTCGGATGTGGGGCTCTACTCGGCGATCATCTCCGCGGCTGGCCTCCTGGCGCTTTTCTCGAGGTTCGGTTTCGACATAGGCCTCATACGGTTCCTGCCCAGCTCAAAGGACCCCAATGATTTCGTTGGGACGTGCCAGTCCACCGCCCTGGTCGGTTCCCTGGCCCTCTCGGCCATATTCCTGGCAGGCCTGCCCATATGGGCCCCGTCCCTGAGCTTCATCACCGATGACCTCGCGTTCATGATCATATTTATCGCGATCACCATGACAACCTCGGTCCTGTACATTCAGCATAATTACTACATCGTGATGAGGCTCACGAGGCAGCTCATCGTCCGGGACGTACTGAGGGACGTCATCAAGATAACCTCGGTCATCTTGCTGGCCCCTCTGGGCCTGTGCGGCATAATGGGAGCGTCCGTGACGGCATTGATCGCGTCGTTCCTACTGGCCAACATGTTCCTCCGCAGGACCGTGCCTGCCTACCGTCCGCGGCTCTCGATCAGGAGAGATTTAGCCAGAAGCCTCGCCAAGTACTCGGCCAACAACTATGTCGCGGGCATGATCGGAAGCGCCCCCTACCTCATAATGCCCGTCCTGGTGGTCAACCTCCAGGGCGCGGAGCAGGGGGCGTACTTCTTTGTGGCGTGGTCCGTCGCCATGGTGATATTCATTGCCATCGACGCCATCTCCACTTCCTTCTTCGCGGCCGGTTCGCGGTCGACCGAGGAGATGAAGCAGATCGCCCTGCGTTCCATGAAGATCGCATATCTGATCCTGGCCCCCATTCTGGTCATCATCCTGCTCTTCGCCCCTGATCTGCTGGCCCTGTTCGGCGAAGGATATTCCGAGAACTCCTCGAACTTGCTGATGCTGCTGTCCATCTGCACGATCCCCATGGCCTTCAACGACCTGTATGCCAACTCCAAGCGGATCAATAACGAGATGAGGCCGCTTATACTATACAACCTGGCCATTGCTGTGGGGACCCTTGGCCTGGGGACGCTCCTGATGAGCCAGATGGGTATAATCGGCGTAGGGATCGGCTTCCTGCTTACGGAGATCTTTCTCACCCTCGTCATATCCCGCAGGTGGAGGCCATGGTCTTGAGGCGCGTTCGTCCGGTGGGCGGGTCGACCGTCGCCATGCATCGCCACCGTTGCCGTAATCGCTAAGAACCAGGACGTCCCAATATTGGCTCAACACAGCCAATGGGCCTCGGCGGTGATCTAGCTGCTATTGATCAAGAACAAGTTCTTGACATTAACTACATATTCGATCTGGTTCAGCGAGCTGCCCTTTGAGGTCGACGAAGCGTCCTGGGTCACATTCATGTCCGGTCCCAGCAAGTTAGACCTCCCCGGCTTCAATGTAAGGGAGCACCCCACCATCGTCTTTGATCTGAACAGGCCGCCGGATGCGCTCTGGAAGGGTGTGGGGAAGACGAGCCGCCAGAGGATCAATAGGGCGGATGGGGAAGGGGTCTAGGTCCATGTCGACATGTTCCATGAGAAGTTCGTTAGGCTGAACGATCGCTTTCGAAAGCTCAAGGGACTTCCTCCATATTCCATCTCATCCGACTACATGAAGAAGTACGGGCCCCTCTTCACGGCCTCTCTGGACGGTGAGCTCTTGGCCGGCTGCTTCAACCTGGCCGATGAGATGAACATGAGGGGCATGATCGGCGCCACCGCCCGGCTGGAGGTGGGGCCGGAGAAAAAAGGGCCTGGTGAGCAATGCCAATGGGCTGCTGGAGTGGGAGATGATAAGGTATGCCAAGAATGGGGCAATGGACAACTACGACCTCGGGGGCTACTACACCGGGGACCTCCCCGATAATGAGAAGGCCAACATCAACGAGTTCAAGAGCAGCTTCGGAGGAGAGTTCGTCATGCGCCATGATCATCATAAGGGCTACTCCCCGTTGCTGAGGGGCATTAGATCGGCGAAGAATGCCCTTGATATGATGTGGAACTGCGCCCATTGGACCCGGCACGCGCTCCCGCGTACTCATGTCTACGAAGGATTAAATGCGGCCATCCTCCAATAGAATCACCCGATCGCCTTGAGGGAAGTTGTCATCACAGGGGGAGCGGGCTTCATAGGTTCCAATCTTGCCGAGCAGCTGGCCTCCAGGGGATGCTCGGTGAGGATCATCGACGATCTCTCCACTGGTCGGCTGGTCAACGTGGACCCCCTGCTCAGGGAGGGGAAGGTGGATTTGGTCCGGGGGAGCATACTGGACCGCTCGCTCCTGAGGGATGTGTTCAAGGACGCCGACTACGTCCTGCACCAGGCGGCGCTGCCCTCGGTCACCCGTTCCGTCAAGGATCCCCTATCGACGAACGAGGTGAACGTCGACGGGACCCTGAACGTCCTCATGGAGGCAAGGGACGCCAAGGTCAGCAAGGTGGTGATGGCTTCCTCATCGTCCGTCTACGGCGACACGCCGGCGCTGCCCAAGCGGGAGGACATGACCCCGAACCCGAGATCGCCCTATGCCATATCCAAGCTGGCCGGCGAGCATTATTGCCGCGTCTTCTCCGAGCTCTATGGGCTGTCCACCGTGTGCTTGCGATACTTCAACGTCTTCGGGCCTCGCCAGGACCCCCGCTCCGACTATGCCGCGGTCATACCGCGTTTCATAACGAGCGTGATGGAGGGTGGACGGCCCCTGATGCACGGCGACGGGTGCCAGACGAGGGACTTCACGTTCATCCAGGACGTGGTCAGCGCGAACATCCTGGCCATGGAGTCGGACGCGGAGGGAGTGTTCAACATCGCAGGGGGGCGGCGGACGAGCGTCGAAGAGCTTGCGAGGACGATCATACGGAAGATGGGCGCTGACGTTGAACCCGTTAAGGGGCCGCGCCGTCCCGGCGACGTGCTGCACTCGGTGGCTGACATCACCGCGGCGAGGGACGCGTTCGGCTATCGACCGGAGCACTCCCTCGAGGAGGGATTGGAGGTGACGATACGATGGTTCTCCAGCATCGCGTGATGGACGCGGCCCCGGAAGAGATCGCGGAAATGGACATCAGGAACGCCGTCGTCTGTGTCGTTGGACTGGGATACGTGGGCCTCCCGCTGGCCAGGGCGTTCTCCGAACACTTCAGGACGCTGGGCTACGATATAAGCGAGAGGCGTCTGGCGGCCATCAGGGACCAGGCATCGGAGCTGGAGCTGACCTCCCGGCCGGAGGACATCCGGGACGCCGACTTCATCATCATCTGCGTCCCCACTCCCGTTACCCGCTCCAAGGAGCCCGACCTTAGCTATATAGAATCGGCGGCCGCGATGGTCGGAAAGAACATGCGGCCGGGTGCGATAGTCGTGCTCGAGTCCACGGTGTATCCGGGAGTCACCGAGGAGGTGATGGTACCCATCCTGGAGAGGAGCTCCGGGCTCCGGTGCGGGATGGACTTCGGGGTGGGCTATTCCCCCGAGAGGATGAATCCCGGCGACGATGAGCACTCCCTGAGGAAGATAATCAAGATCGTGTCTGGGATGGACGACCGGACGGCCACGCTGGTCGAGAGACTGTACGGCAATGTGTCCACGCCGTACCGGGCGAGGAACATCCGTACCGCCGAGGCCGCCAAGGTGATCGAGAACATCCAGAGGGACCTGAACATCGCCCTAATGAACGAGCTGGCGATAATATTCCACAAGCTGGGGATCGACACGAGGGAGGTCCTGACGGCGGCGGCCACCAAGTGGAACTTCATCAGGTTCGATCCCGGCCTGGTCGGTGGTCACTGCATCCCCGTCGATCCCTACTACCTGGTCACCAAGGCAAGGGACGTGGGCTATCACGCGCAGGTGATACTGGCCGGCCGCTCTATCAACGACTACATGCCCAAATACGTGGCCGATATGGCGGTCCGGGGGCTGAACGATGCGGGCAAGGTCATCAACGGCTCCAAGGTCCTGATACTGGGCGTCACGTACAAGGAGAACGTCCCCGATACGAGGGAAAGCCCCGTAAGGGAGATGGTAAGAGAGCTCCATGGGTATCGGGTCACCGTCTATGGCAGCGACCCCTATGTCGAGCCGGAGGAGCTGCGGCAGTTCGGCGTGCTGCCATATTCCGAATGGAGCGGGAGGATGGACTGCGTCATCGCGGCCGTGGGGCACGATCAGTTCAGGACGATGGGGCTCGCCGAGATCAAGGGGATGATGAACGGAGATCCAGTCCTCATCGACGTGCGAGGCATATTCGACGGCGAGGCCGCCGAACGGGAAGGCTTCCACTATCGGCGACTGTGAGGGGGGGCATGTCCGACACAAGAACGGTCCTGTTCGCGATCTCCATTGACACCGAGATCGACAAGTCGCCCTCCTGGACGGTGTCCCCGGACCTGGCGTTCCGTTCGGTAACGGAGGGCATACCCGAACGGCTAACTCCCCTTTTCGATGAGCACGGCGCCAGGCCGACCTATCTTCTGAGCGGGGAGGTGATCGATGACGATGCATCGGTCCGGGTTCTGAAGGCGACAAGGGGCTGCGAGCTGGGAACCCATTTGCATGGTGAGTTCGTGGGGCCGCACCGACGGAGCGGGACCATGGCCAATGAGAGGACCTCGGACATGCAGTGCGCATATCCCAAGGAGATCGAGCGGCTCAAGATGAGGAACCTGTCGGAGAGGTTCACCGCTAGTTTCGGACGCCGTCCACTGTCGTTCCGCGCCGGGCGCTTCGGCGCGGGAGCCAACACGATCAGGTGCCTCGAAGAGCTTGGCTACCTCGTCGACACCAGCGTCACTCCGACCCTTCGGTGGGATTATCCCGAGGGTCTGGCTGACTTCTCTCACGCCGGGAACCAGCCCTACCATCCCAGCCGGGAGGACATCGCCTCCCCGGGATGCTCCCGGCTGCTGGAGGTGCCGGTGTCCATCATCACATCGGCGCCCGGTGTCGCCCTCAGGGGGCTGAAGGCGGTGCAGAGGGACGGCCCCCTCCGGACGGCCGTGAACGTTCTCCTCCCTTCCATATGGCTCCGGCCGTCCCACGCCAGCTCTGGGCGCATGGTCCGGGCGATCGAGAAGTTGCTAAGAATGAACGAGGACCGTGACGTGGTCGTACTGAACATGATGATGCACAGCATGGAGGTCGTTCCGAACGCCAGTCCGGTGACGAGGTCTGAGGGTGAGGTCGACGCGCTCCTCCGTCGCATGGATGACGTGCTCCGATACTGCCGTCGGGGGGGGTTCAGGTTCGCTCGGCTCCATGAGGTCCACTCGGCCCTTACGGCTGGCCAAGGCCAATAGGTGCCGCGGTGCAGACGGCGCCCCACGGTCCGAAGGGCCGGGCGGCCAGCCCGCTGACAAGGATGCGGAAATCGACCAATTGTTCCAGCATCGGCAGTAGGCGCCATAGGCCCCGACAAGCGTTATCGCGAGAGCGGCAGGGCAGCGAGATATCTGTGTGCCAGCCCCGGCATCGTGACCACCGCGCCGCTAAACGGGGCCCTCCTCCAATCCCTTCCATATGATCATTGGCCCAGGTAGCCGCTCACCGAGCCGTCGTCATATACCTTGTAATGGCCGCTGGAGTATAGCACTTCTTCCACGGGGTAGTTCAGACGGTATAATCCCCCCATGATGTCGAACGTATGGCCCTCGGCGACGGCATCCCTGATGAGGACCAGATGGCCCTCGGTGGCGTTGAAGTCCCGATCGACCAGGGAGTCATCGAGGCGCATGAAATCATAACCGACCCATAGCAGGAAGGGGTTGGCATAGGTCGAGTCCACGGCCGGGGGCGGACCGATCGACGATGTGGTCTGGGCCGCCGACAGCTCCCCCAGCGTCTGTCCGGCGGGGACGACGATGGAAGGCGAGAGGACGGGATTATCGGTGTTCGCTATGCCCCCCGCGATCATCAGGAACGCCACTACGGCCGTGATGCAGCCCATGGTCGCCATCCGGGCCCGCCGGCGCGTAGGCAGCCCAATGATCAGATATAGGGAGATGGCCGCGGGAACGGCCAGGGCTATCTGCGCGAAGAAGAACCATCTCTGCTGGTTTATGAACAGCCCCGTCAGCATGGACAGGAAGCCGATAGCCAGCGGGGTCGCCAGTATGAGAGCCATCTCGAAGCTTCTCCCTTTCCTCCATCGGGCCATGAGGTAGAAGGTCCCGATCAGGGACAGAGCGAACAGTACGTACATCCCCGCCGCGACCAGCAGCTGCTCCTGCATCGGAAGGTCGAGAAGCAGGCGGCTCGGTTCCACCAGCTCCTTGCTGAATCCTAGGCTGATCAGCTCGGCCAGGTAGTCCACGTCGCCCGAGGCGTAGCCCCACCATCCTATCATGATGGTGATGAAGAACGCGGTCAGGGCCGGCGTGGATATCCTCTCCCACCGTTCCCGTTTGCCAGCGATGAACGATGCTATGATGCCCACCACCAGGAACGCCGCCACCCATGTCGATGTGATGGTGTGGGTAAGAACGACCGCTCCCATCAGGAAGGCGGCGATGCCGATCGCCTTGCCTCCTTTCTTCGGGGCCATCAGCAGCATGAGTATGATGAGGGGAACGAACGCCGCCGCCAGGGAACTGGGGATCGCCGTCGCGGCCATCATGATGAAGTGGTCCGAGAACGCCATGATGAGCGCTCCGAGCATGCCGAGCCATTGACTTCCCGTGATCAGCCTTCCCAAAAGAAAGATGGAAAGGACCAGGACTATGACCTGCCCCAGGCTCACCGACAACATCATCGCCAACTTGTAGTCGAGATGATCGACAAGCGATGTCGAGCCCACTAGGAGGTGGAAGAGGGGCATGTTCGTGTAGGAGAAATCGGGGATGTGGTGCTCGTCAAGCATGAACCGCGTGAACAATTGATGATACCAGGGGTCGGCCTGCATGACGCCCGGGAAGATGGAGAGCTGAGACCATGCCAGGCTCAGACCTATCACCATGATCTGCGCGAACACCAGATATGTCCACTTCCCCCTCACCATCAGCGTCTGCATCCCAACGACTCCGACCATCGCGGCGGTGATGATGAAATATACCAGAGGGCGCTCGTACAGCGACGTTCTAAAATAGATCGACAGAACGCTCAGCGTGAGAAGCGCGAAGAAGATGATGGACAGGGTGACCACGGTCCTGCTGGATGCGGCTGGAGCCTCATCCATTTCCCGAAGGTGAAGCTGCTTCCTGCCGATCGCCCAGTAAAGGCAGACGGCCCCCATCATCGTCGCGACCAGGAGGTACTGGGGGCTCAGCCCTGCTATCAAAGTATAGACGATCAGGAAGGAGGCCGCTACGATCCCCATTAGGGACAGCACATGATCGAGGCCTTTCGCCCAGGGAGCCATCTCTACTTCGCTCTGCCTGTCCCCTCGATTATACCTTTCCATAGCTCCACCGATGAGCGGAAGTTGAACCTGTCGATCACCATGCGCATGCCCCTCTCGGCCACTTCGTCCAGCATCCCGTCCTTCAACGCTCTGTCCATCCCCCTTCGTATGGTGGCGGCATCGTTCCCGTCCATGAGGTATCCCGTCACGCCGTCCTCCACCACGTCCGGTATAGAGCCTATTCTCGGCGCCAGGATAGGGGTGCCGCAGGCCATTGCCTCCAACAGGACGTTCGGGAGGCCTTCGGTATATGATGGAAGGACCAGCAGGGTGAGCCGGTTCAACCGTTCCCCCAGTTCGTTATGCGGCACCCAGCCCGCCCAGTGTATCCTCTCGCCCACCTCACAGGCATCGGTGAGCGCTTTAAGCTCCTCTCGAAGCGGTCCGTCCCCGATGATTATCAGCTCGATCGTCGGATCGGCCAGCTGGACGAAGCCCTCCACCAGTCGCCTGATCCCCTTCTCCTCGGACAATCGTCCCACATATCCTATCATCGGCCCCCTGTCGCCAAGCTCCCGCGTCCTTCGAAAAGTATCCAGGTCCACGAAATGCCGGTGGGCGATCTCGATCTTGTGACGGCACCTTACCAGGCCGTACTCTTCAGCCAGACGTGGCGTGTACAGGACCACCCGGGTGGCCATGGCACAGTTGACGTTGGTCAGAAGACGTAGCTGCTCCGAGAACGTGTCATTGGTGGAGACATACGTGTTGTAGTTCGAGCCAGCGAATGTGAGCGTTACGGGCTTGCCCGTGAGGCGGGCAGTCATCATGGGCAGGAGCAATCCATCGCCGCCTATGAAAAATATCCACTCGTCCACCTCGCCCGACAGCCTGAGCATGCGATAGGCCATTTCCAGCTGGGTCCTGAGGTATTGACCGGCCTTCTGCAGCCTGCCCTTCCCGGCCGCGTGATGGATGTCATAGGCCACCACCCGGCTGTCGTCCTTGAAGCGCAGGTATCCCTGTCCTCCGGTCAGCAGATAAAGGCCGTTGGACATTTCCAGAAGCACATCGACGAACTGCGACAACGGAACGGTGCCCGCTTCGCTAATGGGAAACGTCAGGAGTCCCAGCCTCTTGCCGGACATTTATATAACATTGGCATGGAGCCCGATATATACTTGACGTGGGCCGTTCGCAATCGCGGCGCATCTTGATGGACGCACGTTCGATCCAGATCATCCGCTGTAGATCCTCAGCATCTGTCTGACCACTTTGTCATAGCTGAAATTATCGAGCACGTGCTGTCTCCCCTGGGCCCCCATCCTATGCCTTAAAGCATCATCCTCCAGCAGTTCGATGAGGCGGTCCGCGGACGCGTCTATGTCGCCCGGATCGACCAGGAAACCCGTCTCCCCGTCCGTTACGATCTCCGGGGTGTCGCCCACGCGGGTGGCCACGCAGGGCACCCCGCAGGCGAGCGATTCCATGCAGGTGGTCGGCGCGCCCTCCATGTATGATGGGAGCACGGAGGCCGCGGAGTCCTGGTAGAAGGTGGGCATGTTCTCGTGGGGCACGTGCCCGGTGAGTTCCAGAGGCATGTTGGATCTGCGGAACATGCCCGCCATGCTTCCGTCGCCGATCACCCTGAACCTCACGTCCCCGACCTCTTCACTGACCTTCTTGAAGATGGCCAGCAGCTGGTCGGCCCCCTTCCAATGTTCCAGTTTGCCCACATAGGTGATGACGCGGGACCCGTTCTCGGCCGGGTTGAACTTCTCCGTCGACACCGCGTTAGGAACGTATTGCGCGTTCACTCCGAACGTCTTCTCTATCTGAGGTATATCGCTCTTCGAGACGCTGACCACGGAGTCGGCCATCTTGACGGTGGCCCTTCCCAGCGTTCGGTCGAAGATGTGGTCCTTCACCCACATCTTGTGGGCGCATGAGCTTGGCATGCCATTGTGGCTGATCCCCCCGTGAAAGTTCAGCACATACCTGAAGCGCCGCAGCATGCGGGCCGCCGCGGCGCTGTTCGACATTAAGAACAGGTATGAATGCACGTGGACCACGTCAAAATCCTCTCGCAGGAGGATGGGAAAGGCGTTCGCGACGGGGTTCATGCTCCACAGCATGTCATACGTGCGCAGGATGCGAAGGCGCAGGTTGTCCGGCAGCTTCATTCGCGGGAAGTTGCCTGTACGGGACGTCAAGACGTGCACCTCATGGCCCAGTTCGGCCATCCGTATGGCGAGCTCGCACGCATAGACCCCAGATCCTGTGGGATACGCAGGCCCCCAAAGCGGGGACACTATAGCGATCTTCGTCGCCCCACCTCCCCTGTCTTGGCCCCCACGTCCTAATGACCAGCGGCCTGATAAGACATGTAATCTACTCCATCGAACTGTATTTATCATTACTGATATCAGAAAAATCAGAAAATGGGCCCGATGACTTTGATCTCAGAACAGGAGCATCATGCCTATATCGTACACGAATACGGCCCCGAACGCCAATAGCGCTCCGTTCAGGAGAGCGTGCTCCATGGCCGTCCCCCTCTCCCGAACGTCCGTGAGTTCCTTGGTGAGGAGAAGAGATGCCAGCAGGACCGCCACAATGGCGCCCTCTATAAAGAGGGACGGCACCGCCACGATCACGGCCGCCGTCACGGTGGTCAACGCTAGCTTCCCGCGTCCCGTCGGACTCCCTAGATACACTCATTTCTTTCTTGAGCCGCTCGCATTTAATCTTAACTCGCGCCCTGCCCTTTCATGGCGTCCGGTGGGTGGAAAGAATATCTAGAACGTCCCCCCCTCTTTACATAATCGAGGAAGTCGCATATCTATGATCGTACACGATAAGCAAGTCCTGGGATTCAAGACGCGCACGATCTGGCTAAGCGATAAGCCCTTCGACGTGGACGGCATCGACAGCGTATGCTTCCACGCCTGCCGGGCCAAGATGGAGATGCCCGGCTTCCGGCGAGAGGACCGCGCCACGATCGTGATCGACCTGGCCCGGGACATCGACCAGCTATGGAGCAAGCTCAGCTCCAAATGCCGGAGCGGCATCAGGAGGGCGGAGAAGGACGGAGTGATCATCCATGTAGACCGGGATCACGAGGCGTTCCTCAGGCTCAACGAGGAGTTCCGGGCGGTTAAGGGCCTGGACCACAACACGTTCCCGCTCAGTTTCACCCGGGAAAAGGGAAGGCTCTTCATTGCCGAGATGGATGGCGAGATGGTCGGGGGGGTGCTATTCCTCGATGATGGGAAGACCTTCCTAGGGGTTCTCTCAGCATCCCGGCGCCTGGATGTCGAGGATGGCAAGAGATGTGGCGTTTCCAATGCCAACCGATTGATCTGGTGGAAGGCGATCGAATATGCCAAGGAGAACGGCCTCGAGCAGGTCGACATGGGCGGCTACTACATCGGAAGCGAGCCGAACCCGCAGGCGGAAGGGGTCAACGAGTTCAAGCGCAGGTTCGGCGGGGAGGTCATCAGCAGTTACGAGTATCGCAGGGACTATACTCTCAAGATCAGGATGGCTCGCATGGTCCAGCAAAAGATCGCATTTCAGCTCCCTTAGTGACGGCATCAGGCATCCATGCCACGCCGATCGTCGTAAGAAAGAACATGCCCTTGTGGTCGATGACCGGCCCTCCGTCCGCTGACGCCGTCCAACTGGCCATGTAACGCTGTTTACGGAAACTAATAAGTACATTCTGCTCGAAGGGTTCAACTCGGCGGGTGTCCTGTATAATGCAATGTCATTTCCTATATCGAACTGGCAAGCAAATCTCCGACTCGACCCCTCAGCCGATGCGGCGCAAGGCCACGTCAACCTACTATGATGTGATCTATTGCAAGATGCCATGGGTCGTTCCAGTGTGGAGAAAGGTGCAAGGGCGGGATGGGGCCGGCAAATCGACCAAGCGCCCAAAGGTAGAGCCCGGGTCCGAGGAACTGCGCCCTGGGGACTGGGTGGAGGTCTTACCTCTGGAGGAGATCGAGGAGGGTCTGGACCATAATAGGCGCCTCTACGGCCTGAACTTCATGCCCGAGATGAGAAAGTATTGCGGCCGCAGGTTCAAGGTGTTCAAGAGGGTCAACCGCATGATGCTGGAATCGACCGGGGAACTGAGGACGATAAGGAGGCCAACGTATTATCTTGAGGGAGTCTATTGCGACGGGGAGTTCCATGAGGGCTGCGATAGGTCCTGCTTCCTCCTATGGCGCACGGAATGGCTAAGGAAGGTCAACGGCGTATAGGCGAACACCACTTGCGATCGGCCGGCAGCGTTGCTCGGCCTTTCCTTAAGCGATTATTGAACGGTCGCAGCTCGGATCCGACCGCGGAGCATATGCGGCCTGACAGCGCAGCGCTGCGGCGGGGCCCCGTCCGCGCTCCGTAGTACGCATCTTTATCCGCTAGAAGTGACAATGATTAACACATCCCGGAATGAGGACTCAGGCCTTCGCTAGAATCCCATGACCACTGACATCCCTGTGTGCTCGCCGGGCAGCAGGGCGGGCAGCCCACCGACGCGGCGGCCCACATGGGCCGTCATGCCCCGTCCTGCTTGATATTTTTCGTTACATTTATCTTCCGGTGCAGGCTTTTCCACTGGATGGTCCGAGATGTGCGTTCCCTGGGGTATGGCAACCTTACCGAACGCCCCCGTCTCAAGGCCATTGGTATCGGGGGGGCGGGATGCAACGCCATAGCCAACTCCCCGTTCCCGTCGGTGGGGCTGTGCAGCCACCTTGACAACGTCAACGGCCCGCCGGGCCAGAGGAGGCTGGTGCTCGGTCCGGACGAGCACGCATTGCTCACCTCGGCTAGCCCGCGCATGATGGGGAGCGTGGAGCGCGCCATCTCGAGGCGTCTCCGGCAGGAGGTGGAGGGATATGACCTCATCTTCCTGTTCGCCGGACTGGGCGGGGAGACGGCCAGCTATATCCTCCCGGGTCTGGCCAACCTCTGCCGCCACCTGGGGGGGATGGTGATCGCCTCCGTGGCCATGCCGTTCTCGGCCGAGGGCCCGGGGAGGCGAAGCACGGCCGCCGCCGCGCTTCCGAAGCTGATCGAAGCGGCCCACCTGACCATCACCTATCCGAACGACGGCCTGCTCGAGGTCGCCCCCAACCTGCCGTTCCGCCGCACCTTCAAGGTCATGGACGAGATCATGAAGGTGCCGGCCCGGGAGCTGGCCGGTGTACTGACGCGCGATGACCTTCGCGGCCTGCGGAGCGAGATCGGCCTGTCCATGCACATGCGCATGGGCGCCGGGGCCGGGGCGGGAATGCAGCGTGAATCGGTGGCCGTCTCGGAAGCGTTCGGCTCGCCATGGTTCGATTTCGATCTCAAGGAGAGCGCGGTGGCGCTGGTCGTCATATCCGGCCGAGAGGTGGACGATTTCTCGGTGCGCGACATACTGGGCCATGTTAGGGCAAGAGTGCCCAATGCCAGCATCCTCTACGGCGTCCGCTCCGATGCTTCGGCCGATGACCTCCGGGTGACGGTGCTCCTCGACGCCAGGGTCTAATCCTGCAGGATGTGCTCCGGCGCCGAGGCCAGGCGGACCAGGGCGCGTGCCTCCATGAAGTGCAGCCGTCCCGGAACGATCACGCAGTGCAGCGGCGGCCCCATGTCAGCGGCGGCCAGGAGCGACGGCGGGCCCGCCAGGAGCCTCTGCTGCGCAGAGCCGATCCGCGCGCCGGCGCACAGCACGGCCTCCTCGTCAAGCAGGCCTCCACCCAGGCGGCTCTCGGCGTCCATCAGCCACCTCACCGCCTCGGCCGCGGTCATGTACCTGCCCTCCTCCTCGCGGATGTCCAACAGCACCAGGGTGTGCAGGCCGCGGGAGCGGTTCTCCAGAATGTTCTCGTATGGCGACGATGGCAGGTAGCCCGGTTCAGGGAACGGGATTGTGACGGCGCGTCCGAACTTGTACGGCTGCAGGCCGAAGGCGGCCGCGGCGGCGGTGAATATGGAGACGCCGTGCACCAGCTCGGTGTCTATGCCCTCCTCGACGGCCCTGAGGCGAAGATCGACATGTGTCGTCGCCGACATGGGGTCGCCGGCGACCATGAACGCGGCCTTGCCGCGGCGGGCCGCCTTGATGATGGCGTCGCCCTCCTCCACCTCGCTACGTCTGAGGACCGTCACCTTACGGCCGATGAACCCTTCCAGCTCCTCCTCCGTGGCATCGATGAGCCGGGAGGTGTAGAACTCCGCGAACACCTCGTCGCATTCGCGAAGGACCTGCAACGCCCTCACGCTCATGTCCTGGGGTCTGGACAGCCCTAAACCCACAAATATCAATTGTCCCATCATGACCACCGTGTGCGCTCTCTGTCTTAAGGTGCCGAGGGGGGAAGCCGAGTCCACCCGTAAAAAGCTTTTAGAGCTCGGCCTCCTGGATATCGGCCGGCGCATCCGGCGCGAGGACGACATCGTGCTCATCCCGGTCCTCTCCCGTCAGGCGGAGGGGCTGGGGCATGAGCTGGCGGACGAGGAGCTTGAGGTACGCGAGGTGTTGGAGACCGACTACCGGAAAGTGGCGGAGGTGCCGGACGGCGTTCGCAATCGCCTGCCGACGTCGTTCGACATCATAGGGGAGGTCGCCATCATTCGCCTGGACGACGACATCGTCGCGCATGCGGACAAGGTCGGCGAGGCACTCATGGAAACGTTCCCCAGGCTGCGAACGGTCGCTCTGGACCAGGGGGTCAAGGGCGAGCTGCGCGTTCGCGATATAAGAGTGGTGGCCGGAGCGCCGTCCACAGAGACGGTGCATCAGGAGCACGGCGTCCGGCTGAAGGTCGATCCCGCCAAGGAATATTTCAATCCCCGACTTGCGAACGAGCGCATGCGCATCGCCTCTCTGGTCAAGCCGGGAGAGAAGGTCGTGGACATGTTCGCCGGGGTCGGCCCGTTCTCCATCATGATCGCCAAACACGCCGAGCCGGCGGTCGTCTACGCCATGGACCTGAACCACGACGCGGTGGAGCACATGAGGGCCAACGTACAATTGAACAAGGTGACGACGGTCGTGCCGCTGGAGGGCGATGCCGTGGAGCTTCTCTCCGGCATCGTATGCGCGGACCGCATCATCATGAACCTGCCCCACTCCGCCCGGGAATACTTCGCCGACGCCCTGACCAAGCTGAACATGGGGGGGACGATCCACCTGTACGTCATATGCGAGAGGGACGACATCGACAGGATCGCCGTCGACATGTCGGTCGAGGCAAGGGGCATGGGCATGCGCATCGGCCTGGAGCGCATCGAGGAGCTGAAGACCTACTCACCGTCGATGAGCGTCTTCGCCCTGGACGTCCGCCTTCTTGATTGGTGCTAACGTGATCCCGTCCTGCCCCTGGTAGTTGCCGCTCCTCTTCCCGTAGGTCAACGATGCAGGGGAGCGCAAGGTCTCGAACACCAGCTGCACGAAGCGGGAGCCTATGGACAGTTCAAGCGTCTCGTTGGACAGGTTGACGGCCATGAACGTCAGGGTCCCATGGAATCCCGCGTCCACCTTGCCCAGGCCGGCCAGGACGCCCTTTCGCATCCACGACGTCCGCAGCCATAGCTGGCCCGCCAGGTCGGGGGGCAGCTCCACCCGCTCCATGGTGGACACGAAGAACATCGCCGCCGGCGGCACCGCCGCCGTGCCGTCCCGTACCGTCGTCGATATGGAGGGCACCGAGACCTCGGCCACCCTGAGGTCGTAGCCGTTCGGCGTGAGGGACTCGTCGGAGTAGTCGGAGATGACCATGCTGCCGGAGCGGAGGCGCTCCACGATCTCGTGATCAGGCAAGACGCACATGCCACCTCATCCCTCCATGGGATAGAAAACCTGCGTTCGTTTTAATCCGGGCGAGGAATGAAGGAGATAACTTTTTTAACGAGGCCAGTCTCGGCGGTCAGCACATGGACCACCTGGTGAGACTGGACCGCGAGGCGATGGAGCTCGAACGGCTGTGCAAGGGCGTGAAGAGCATGGTCGTGCGCGGCTCCATGGAGAGGAGGCCGCCCCACGGGGCGGTGGGCGAGGGCGATCGGCTGTTCTTCGTCCAGGAGGGCGAGGAGGGAACGGTCAGGGCGACCGCCCGGGTGCGCAGAGCGGACAGCACGCCGCTGCTGGACCAGGAGGCGTCGATCATCCGGATAGTGCAGAACCAGAGGAAGCTGATGCTCACGGAGCAGCAGTTCGGGCGATGGGGCGGGCTCCGCTTCCTGGTCTTCGTGGAAGCGGAGGACGTCAAGCGGGTGGAGCCGTTCTTCGTTGACCCTTCGCTCCTGGGACAGGATGGATGGGCCGTCCTGGACGACATCTCGCAGGCGCGGCGGAACGCCTCGCCGGCGGCCTTCCACTCGCCGGGCACCCGGGCACAGGCGTGAGCCAGGCGCCGAGGGGGGAACGCCCCCAGGCCTGCCATTGGGTACCGTGTCAAAAACAGTCATGCGTATATATGACCTTAGCTTTACCCCTTTGAACGCGTGGCGATACTGTGACCATGAAGATCAGTAGAGTTAAGGAAAGCAGGATAGGCAAGGTCGACTTCGACCACCTGAGCTTTGGGACGACGTTCTCCGACCACATGCTCAGGATGAACTACGCACATGGGGCCTGGCAGGAGCCGGAGATCGTTCCGTTCGGCCCCATCCAGGTAATGCCTTCCTTGAGCACCTTGCACTACGGACAGACGGTCTTCGAGGGTCTCAAAGCCTTCCGCAACCGTAAGGGCGGCGTAAACATCTTCCGCCCGGACATGCACGCCGAGAGGATGAAGCATTCCTGCGAGAGGGTGTGCATCCCGGTGATCAACAACGAGAGGTTCATCGAGGCGGTGGAGGCGCTTGTCGATCTGGAGCGCGATTGGGTCCCCAAGGCCAGGGGCACCGCTCTGTACATAAGGCCCTTGGTATTCGCCAGCGAATCTTACATCGGGGTCAGGATCTCGGAGGAGTATGCGTTCTATATCATGACCTCGCCGGTGGCCGCCTACTTCAAGGAGGGCCTCAACCCTGTCCGGCTGATGACCTCCGGCGACTTCGTACGGGCCTGCCCCGGCGGACTCGGCGAAGCCAAGACCGCGGCCAACTACGCAGCATCCCTGCTCCCG
This sequence comes from Methanomassiliicoccus sp. UBA386, assembly GCA_002498285.1. Classification (GTDB taxonomy): domain Archaea; phylum Thermoplasmatota; class Thermoplasmata; order Methanomassiliicoccales; family Methanomassiliicoccaceae; genus DTU008. The sequence goes on from DAGU01000046.1 coordinate 21,858, forward strand.
CAGGCCGAGGCCAATCGGAAGGGCTACTCGCAGGTCATCTGGCTTGACGCGGTTGAAGGCAAGTACATCGACGAGGTGGGCACCATGAACATCGCCTTCGTCAAGGACGGCGCGCTCGTCACCCCGCCCCTGGAAGGGACGATATTACCGGGGATCACACGCAACAGCGTGCTGCAGCTGGCCCGCCACTGGGGCATGACCGTCGAGGAGAGGCGCATCTCCATCGACGAGGTCATGAGCTCCATCGAGGATGGCAGCATGACCGAGGTGTTCGGCACCGGAACGGCGGCGGTCATCTCGCCCGTGGGCGAGATCCACCACAAGGGAAAGAACGTCATCGTCAACGAGGGTCGCATTGGCCCCGTGTCGCAGAAGATGTACGACACCATCACCGGCATCCAGTACGGCGAGATCGACGACGAGTTCGGCTGGGTCCGCACGGTCTGAGCAAACCCCTTCCATCTTCGTATTTTTAACAGTGGCGGGATGGCTCCTCACCTGAGCGGTTTTTTCGGGCCTGCAGACGATCCCCACTTGGCGCCATCCAGCAATATTAATATAGCCAACCAGCGTTTACTCTTGGTTGGATGATACATCCAATTAATTCAGACGTTCCATAATTCAGGAGGAAATGTTGATGGATGATGGAAAGCGCAGAGTGATCGCTATAGCCCTGGTGGCGATATTGGTGGTGGCGGTCGTGGCTGTAGTGTTCACGAGCGGGCTTTTGCAGACTGGAACGGCCGGAGACGTCACCGACGCGGCAGGCCGCGAGGTGGTTCTTGGCGAAACCCCTGAGCGCATCGTGTCCTGCTCCCCCGGCATCACCGAGATGGTGTTCGCGCTAGGTCTCGGGGATAAAGTGGTGGCCGTTACCGAATACTGCGATCATCCGGCTGGCGCGGCCGCCCTCCGTGACGCCAAAGAAACGGTGGGCGGCTACTGGGAGCCGAACTATGAGTGGGTCATCAGCTACGATCCGGACCTCGTGCTGGTCGATTATGGCACGGAGGCGCATCGGAAGTTGGCCACCAAGCTCATAGATGCCAAGGTGAAAGTGCTGCAGATGTTCGAACAGGAGGACCTTGCCAGCGTGTACAAGAACCTTGGCCTGCTGGGCAACGTGACCAAGACCTCGGACAAGGCCGCCGGGCTGACGGACGGCATCAAGGCTTCCATCGACAACACCCGGAACGCCGTCGATGGCCTGGAGGCGTCCAACGTGTTGTACGTTACATACGCCGACAGCGGTTTCACCAACGTATATGTCTCGGGCAGAGGCACCGCGGTCGATGAGCTAATCGGACTGGCGGGAGGGAAGAACGTGTTCGACGATGCCGAGGG
>DAGU01000007.1:0-795 GCA_002498285.1 Methanomassiliicoccus sp. UBA386
ACCTCTTCCGACACCGGAGCACCGGTCGGTCCACCCTGGATGACGGGCTTCTTGGGAGCGTTCCCCTTCCTGGGCTCGAAGCGGACAGCGTCGCGGTTCTCTCCGAGGACCAGCCATTTGGGGGTCTTCTTGATGCCTTCCATGACCTCTTCTTCGGAAATGGTCAGCACACGGCCGAGGTCGGCATTGTAGATACCAGTGGTGACAAGCATCTCCAGGCCGGCCTGGAACAGGCGCTCCTTGAGGTCCTTGTCCTCGGGTATGATCTCCTTGCCGAACTTGATTTTATACTTCTCCTTTATCTTTGTAGCGTTGCCAGGGATGATCTGGTAGTCCCATTCGGCCTCCGTAACCTTCTTCCCCTTCAGGTTCCGGTCGTACGCGTCAAAGACGTTAAGTGGTCTTACTGCAGCCATTTTTTCACCCCTTCACCAGGTTGTTGACCATCTCCACGGCCTCAGCACCGGATGGGCAGTACTGGTCCCCACCAATGCTCTCAACCCACTCGGCAGATGCCGGAGCTCCGCCGAATATGGTCTTCGCGGGATGCTTCGCTTCCTTCAGAAGGTCAACGATGTCCTTCTGCACCACCACGGTAGTGGTCATCAAAGCGGAAGCACCGACGACGTCAGCGTTGTTCTCCTGCGCGGCCTCTATGAACTTCTCTGGGGGTACGTCCCTTCCGAGGTCCACTACACGATAGCCAGCGCCCTTCAGCATAGCGGCCACCACGTTCTTGCCGATCTCGTGGATGTCACCGAGAACAGTGGCGATGACCACAGTGCCGCGGGATGC
>DAGU01000007.1:973-1224 GCA_002498285.1 Methanomassiliicoccus sp. UBA386
GCCGCGGAGGCTGCCAGAACCTGAGGCAAAAAGATCTTGGCCTCATCGAACAGGTTGCTGATGGTTTCCATTCCCTTGCCAAGGCCGTTCTCTACGGCGTCGCCCGGGGCGATTCCAGCCTCCAAGGCTTGCTTCGCCGCCGTCTCGGCAAGCTTAATGTCCCAAGTCTCAACAGCTTTCTTGAGACTGTTCATTATTGCAGCTTTGTCGCTCAAATTCTTCCTCCTATTCTTTCTTATAAAGTGTTTGGT
>DAGU01000007.1:1500-3209 GCA_002498285.1 Methanomassiliicoccus sp. UBA386
AACAATGACCGATCCGTTGAATAATCATCATTCGGCACAAAAGGCCGCATCTTTCTTCTCGGCGATCCCCCATCATCATGTCATGGGGGACAATATCGGCGGCTCTGCCGCGATCTATGACCTTTTGGAGCTCAAGGCGAGCTCACGAACTATGAGCGGAGCTGTTTTCAATAGCTCCGCTCGTATATCGAGTGAGGTAGGGACAGGAAATGGAGTGTTGGTCCGGCGACCACCCGGCCTCTACAGCCAAGGCAGCCGGGTTCGACTCCCGGGCACTTCGCCACTCTCCCCCTATCTCATATTGGAGGGGGGCTTCTGACCATAGAGTGGACGCCCTCGCAGAGGCAGAGGCTGAAGGAACTAGGGATCCCATCGGATCCGGAACATAATATCAATGATGTGGAGGAGCGCGAGGCGGTGTTCTCCCGACTGGTCACGCGGCGCCAGTCGGAATGCCGCCAGGCCATCAGGGGCATGATGGAACGTCCCGAGAGGCACCAGCTGGCGCAGTTCGAGCAGGACCTGGCGCAGGCGCTGGTGGACGACGGCTTCCTGGAGGTCCGTACGCCCACGATGATCACACGGTCCGCTCTGGAGAAGATGGGCATCGGGAGGGACCATCCGCTGCACGAGCAGGTCTTCTGGCTGGATGAGAAGAGATGCCTTCGACCGATGCTCGCCCCTAATCTATACTATACCATGCGTCACCTAAAGAGGAGCGCGAAAGGGTCATTGAAGCTGTTCGAGGTCGGGACCTGCTACCGAAAGGAATCGCACGGCTCCAATCATCTCGAGGAGTTCACCATGCTCAACCTTGTAGAGCTGGACCCGGAGAACGATCCCCGGGAGCAGCTGAAGAGGCACATCTCGACCATCATGGGCGCTGCCGGTCTCGACTACGAGCTGGTCGCCTGCTCTTCCGACGTCTACGTGGAGACGACCGACGTCGAGGTCGACGGGGTGGAGGTCGCATCGGGAGCGATCGGCCCCCACAAGCTCGATCCCGCCCATGGCATCAAGGCGCCATGGGCCGGCGTTGGCTTCGGCCTTGAACGTCTGCTGATGCTCAAGCGCGGCGAGGACAACGTCAAAAAGGTGGGGAGGAGCCTGATCTACCTGCAAGGGATCAGGCTGGACATATAGGGAGCTGAATTAGATGAAACACGTGGAGGCGATCGTACAGCGATTGCAGGAAGGAGCAGCGGTCTCCCAGGAGGAGGTCGAGGCATTGCTCTCGATCCGGGAGCCTCGCTCACTGGACATGCTGTTCAGTGCTGCGCGTAATATTAAGGAACGTAACTTCGGCAACAAAGTATTCTTCTACGGTTTTGTATATTTCTCTACACACTGCCGGAACAACTGCTCTTTCTGCTTCTACCGGCGCTCGAACACCGAAAGCCTTCGCTACCGGAAGACGGACGAAGAGATCCTCTCATTATCGACGTCCCTGGCCGATTCGGGCGTTCACTTGATCGATCTCACCATGGGAGAGGACCCCATCCTTCACCGGGATGATCACTACCGACGTCTGCTGGACATAGTCAACATGGTCAACGACGCGGTCGATACCCCGCTCATGCTGTCACCCGGAGCCCTGCCGGCCGACGTCTTCGGTCCCCTGCGCGATGCCGGCGCGGACTGGTTCGCATGTTATCAGGAGACGCACAACCGCGAGCTCTTCGAGCGGCTCCGCCCCGAGCAGGACTATG
>DAGU01000007.1:3485-4032 GCA_002498285.1 Methanomassiliicoccus sp. UBA386
CCGCAGCACAATACTCCCATGGCCGATCGTGGGCCGTCCCCATACCTGGATGAGCTGATCACGATCGCGGTTATGCGCCTGGTCCATCCCACCAAGCTCATCCCCGCCACTCTGGACGTAGAGGGCATAGCCGGCCTGGCCCCCCGCCTGGACGCCGGGGCCAATGTCATCACTTCCATAATTCCTCCCCTGAAGGGCCTCGCCGGGGTGGCCCAGCATGAGCTGGACATCGATGACGGCAGCAGGTCCATGGAGAACGTGGAATGCGTGCTCGACAAACTGGGGGTTCAGAAAGCATCCCGAGCTGACTACGCTGAACTGCTGACACGGTGGAAGGGTAGAGGGACCCCCGAGGCGTGAGCATGAAGCTGGCGATCGTCGGGGGTAAGCTGCAAGGCATCGAATGCGCCTATCTCGCCAAGAAGGCCCACTATACCACGGTGGTCATCGACCGGTGGCCCGACGCTCCCGCGCTGTCCCTGGCCGACGAGCCGGTGGTGCTCGATATCGTCTCCAAGGAGAATGAGGCCGTGGACGCCCTCTCCGA
>DAGU01000007.1:4248-4907 GCA_002498285.1 Methanomassiliicoccus sp. UBA386
GTCAGCTCCTCCAAGTTGCTGTCCAACGAATTGCTGAGCGAGCTGAACGTCCCCACCCCTCGGCCGTGGCCCGTCTGCGGTTACCCGGTGGTGGTCAAACCCTCGTCCTTGAGCGGCAGCGCGGGCGTCATGAAGGCGAGCTGCCAGCAGGAGCTCGAGGAGGGCCTGGAGAGGATCAGGGCGCTCAACGACGACGCGGTGGTGCAGGAGTTCGTCGAGGGCCCCAGCATATCCATCGAGGTCATAGGGGATGGCCAGGACGCTGTTCCCCTGGTGACCACCGAGGTCATAATCGACGGCGGCTACGACTGCCGGATGGTGCGGTGCCCCTTCTCCGGCATCGACGCCTCCACGGAGGAGGAGTTCAAGGAGTGGGGGCGGGGGATCGCCCGGCGCATGTCCCTGCGCGGCATCATGGATGTCGAGGCGATAGTGCAGGACGGCCTCCCCAGGGTGCTGGAGATCGACGCCCGCATGCCGAGCCAGACGCCCGCTGCGGTGTATAATGCCACGGGCGTCAACATCGTCGAGACGCTGGTCAACGCCGTGGCGAGGGGCAAGCTCGAGAGGCCGTCGCCCAAGCCAGGTGCGGCGATATATGAGCACATCGCGGTGGACGGCGGCGTCATGCGCTCATGCGGCGAGGGCGTGTTCGCCCA
>DAGU01000007.1:5204-5811 GCA_002498285.1 Methanomassiliicoccus sp. UBA386
TCGCGGTTCGAATGCCGCGGAGAGGAGATGGGAGCATGACCAGACTTACACCGGAGATGATACACGACGTGCCATATGCCATGAGCGACCGGGACCGCGAGCTGGAGAGGTCGCTGGGCAGGGACCTGAAGGGGTTGGCGTATGAGGCCGTCGGCCTTGATGCCAACGAACATGTCATGGAAGGCCTCACCATAGCCTGTGTGCCGGTGACCGTCGGCCAGAGCACCATATCCGGGTTCTCGGATTCGGTGTGCGCGGTGGCCGAGCACCTGGGATCGCATTCGTACGTGACGAAGCGCACCGATGTTTCCGGCTTCCTCGACGCCGTAGCGGCCAGGGCCGACATGGTCTTCATGGCCGACGACGAGGAGTTCATGGCCTTCAATGTAAAGGCGGGCAAGGCCGTAAACAACATCTGGTCGACGGCCCTGGGGTACTTCACCGCCCTGCGCCTGGCAGCCGGGCCGCTGGATGGGAAGGATGTCCTCCTGATAGGCGCCGGGCGAGTAGGGTCGAAGGCCGCCGACCTGCTGGCGACCGCCCGGGCCCGCGTCACCGTGGTCGACGCGGACGCCTCGCGGACCGAGGCGCTGCTCAAGGCGCACAC
>DAGU01000007.1:6066-6306 GCA_002498285.1 Methanomassiliicoccus sp. UBA386
GGCATGCCGTTCTCCTTCGATGAGGAGGGCGTTAGAAAAATGAACACGCTGGTCCACGATCCCTTACAGATAGGCGTGGCCGTCATGGCGGTCTGGAGCGCCAGCCTGTCGCTTCCTCGGGCGATTGTTCCTCACCGGGCCACTACGGCCATGGAGGCAATCTCATGAGCAAATACGGCATAGCTTTGGACCTCGGGACCAGTGGGTTCCGGGCGCAGGCCATCGAGCTGAACACCGGCA
>DAGU01000081.1 GCA_002498285.1 Methanomassiliicoccus sp. UBA386
CCCACCACCGTCAGGGGCGCCGAGAGCTCCGAGGCGCGTTCTCTGAGCACGTTCAGCACCTCCGCCCCCTGGTCCAGTGTGACGACCGGCACCCCGGCCTTCATCGTCCCGGCCTTCTCGAAGGCGATCTGGGGCAGCGTATCGCCAAGGAACGCGGTGTGCTCCAGGGAGATCCTGGCAATGGCCACGCAGTCCGGTTCGATGACATTGGTCGAATCCAGCCGCCCTCCCATGCCCACCTCCACCACGGCCGCCTCCACGCCAGCGTCGGCGAAGTGAGCGAAGGCCATGGCAGTGGTCAGCTCGAAGAATGTGAGGCGCCTCCCGTGCGCGGCCATGTCCTCGGCGATGCTCCTCACCTCAGCGGCCAGGCGGAGCATCTCCCCCTCGCCTATACAGTCGCCGTTGACCCTGATCCGTTCCCGGAAGTCAACGAGGTGAGGAGAGGTGTAAAGTCCGGTGCGATATCCGGCCTCGCGCAGCACCGACCCGGCCATGGCGCTGACCGAGCCTTTGCCGTTCGTCCCCGCCACATGGAGGGAGCGAAAGCGGCGGTGCGGGTCCCCGAGCCGGGACAGCAGCTCGATGGTGTTTTCCAGGCCGAACTTGATGCCCTTGGCCTCCTGCCTAAAAAGCCAGTTCACGGCCGAATCGTAGTCCACGCCGCGCGATGGAGCAGGCGCCTAATTAGGATATCGCTACCTGCCGGACGCCAGCTCCTCGAGGTATTCCCGGAGGGTGAGCGATCTGTTGCGGGCGCGCGACCGGAGAACGTTCATGATGCCCGAGCCGTACTGCGCGGCCTTCTTCTCCCTCCAGGCGGTGGGCCCCAGGCCCATGAGCTCGGCGGCCTGCCGCAGCGGCACCTTTCGATCGCCGCTGACGATCATCTCATCGACCGGTATCGACCTGGCCATATCGATCGTCCTTGGATCGAGGAAAGGATGCCGCACCTGCTTCCCGTAGCGGGCGGCGATGCGGCGGTCCAGCGGCACGACGCTCTCGATCACCTTTGCCAGGTCCGTCTCGAGCGCCTTGGCCAGCTCGACCGGCGGCATGGACAGGTAGCGATGGTAGCCGGCGAACAGCTCATCGGCGCCCTGGCCGGTGATGAGCACCCCCTCCTCGGACGCGGAGGCGACGATGTGCATGGGGAGCTCGAAGGATAGCGTGATCGGGTCGTCCGGAGGCGTTAGCTGAAGCAGCGCCAGGCAATGCCACTCCAGTTCGTCCCCGTCCACGATGAGCGGCCGCCAGGGAAGCTCAAGGCGGGCGGCGGCATCCTCGGCCGCCACGAGATCGGGGGCGCCCTCGATGCCTACCGTGTACAGCCTGGGGCGCGAATGGCGTCGGGCAATGGCGGCCAGCAGACCGCTGTCGACCCCTCCGGAGAACAGGATGGCCACGTTCGCCGGCAGGTCCGCCATGACGGCGTCCATCACTTCGACGATCTCCCTCCCTCGCTCCATCGACATGTCATTCGGGACCGCCTATTTAACAAAGCCACCGACCAAGTTTTTATCCCGGTAAGGAGTTCCCCGGCCAGTATGGACAAGGTCACCAGGATCGGGGTGTCGCTGGAACCGGAGCTGCTCGATGATTTCGACAGGCTGGTGAAGAAGAAGGGATATACCACCCGGTCCGAGGGCATAAGGGACCTCATCAGGGCCGCGCTGGTAGAGGAGCTATGGGGCGACAGCGAGTCCTCGGTGGTGGGGACCATCACCCTGGTGTTCGATCACTCCCCCTCGGTGCAGGACCGCCTCATGGAGCTGCAGCACCATCATCACGCCAACATATCCTCGACGATCCATATCCATCTCAACCTGGAACAGTGCCTGGAAGTGCTGGTGGTATGGGGCAGGGCGAAGGAGGTGCAGTCGCTCGCCGACGAGATCATCGCCGTGAAGGGGGTGCTGTACGGGAAGCTGACCATGACCTCGGCGTCCATGGACAGGGGCCATGACCACGATCACGACCATGGCCACCGGCATGACTGACGTCGTTCTGCGCTCTCGCCGACGTCCCGTTCTTTTTTTATATCCCCTGGTCTTTGGTCGAGATGCATGAGCAGACTTATCATATCGGAGAAGAGCGATGCTGCGGCCAGGATAGCCACCATCCTGTCCCAGGGGGCGTCCAAGAGGACCTCCATAGACAAGGTACCCGTCTTCCAGTTCGAGGACGAAAAAGGCCTGGTCTCCGTAGTAGGTCTGCGCGGCCATATCCTCGAGCTCGACTACCCGGAGCATCTGAACAAGTGGTCCGAGGTAGGGCTGTCTGAGCTCATCGTCGCCCAGCCGGAGAAGCGCATCACCGCCCACAACATCGTCGGGGTGCTGCGCGACCTGTCCCTCGATGCCGACGAGATCATCATCGCCACCGACTTTGACCGCGAGGGAGAGCTGATCGGCCTGGAGACGGCAAGGCTCCTCAGCCTGGCCGGGAAGAAGGTCGGGAGGGCGAAATTCTCCGCTTTCACCAAGCATGAGATCGATACCGCGTTCTCTCAACTGACCGAACCGGATGACAAGCTGGCTGACTCGGCGGAATGCCGTCAGCGCATCGACCTGGCCTGGGGCGCCGTTCTGACCAGGTTCATCTCCCTAGCCTCCAAGCAGGGCGGGCATAACTATCTCAGCGTGGGGAGGGTCCAGTCGCCCACCCTGGCGCTCATCGTCGAACGCCACAAGGAGATCGAGGAGTTCGTATCGACCCCCTATTGGAACGTTTCCGCGCTGTTCAACAAGGAAGGCGAATTCGCCGGCGCCCATGTCAGCAATCCATTCCTTGAGGAGGAAGCGGCCAAGGCGGCCCTGACCAATTGCGAGGGGCGCACCAGCGGCAAAGTGGTCAGCTACGAGCGCAAGGAGAAGGACGAGTACCCTCTGCCGCCGTTCAACACCACCATGTTCCTCATGGAGGCCACCAAGCTGGGGATGTCCGCCTCCCGGGCCATGAAAGTAGCGGAGGACCTCTACACCGCC
>DAGU01000021.1:0-1687 GCA_002498285.1 Methanomassiliicoccus sp. UBA386
GGGAGACGCCTACGCCGCCCTGATGGCTGCGCTGTCACAGGTGACGGGCACCTATGCTGTGGCCGCCATGGTGGAGGGCGACGACCGCATAGTGGTCGCCAGGAAGGAGAATCCCCTGGTGATCGGCCTCGGAGTGGGGGAGAACATGGTGGCGTCGGACGTCACGGCCGTCCTCAACCTGACCAATCGGGTGCTGTACCTCATGGAGGGGGAGAGCGCCATCGTGACCGCCGGAGGCGTCACGCTATTCGACGCAGAGGGGAACAAGGTCAAGAGGGATCCCACCACCGTCACCTGGACAGTGGATGACGCCGAGAAAGGCGGCTTCGAGCATTTCATGCTCAAGGAGATCTATGAGCAACCGGCCGCTATACACAATTCCCTGCTGGGCAGCCTGGACGAGATCTATGCCGGGGCCGTGATACCTGACATGGAGGTCAACTCGGTCAAGCTGGTAGCGTGCGGGTCATCCTCCCACGCCGCCATGGTGGGCAAGTACATCATAGAGGCGATGGCCCGCCTGCCGACCACCGTGGAGCTGGCATCGGAGTATCGTTATTCACCGGGGACAGGGGAGAGCCCTCTCACAATCCTGGTGACACAGTCGGGGGAGACGGCCGACACCCTGGCCGCGGCCAGGGAGGCCCGCCAGAGGGGATGCCGGACGCTGGCCGTGACCAACCTGGTCGGAAGCACCATATCGCGGGAGGCAGACCACGTGTTCTACACTAATGCTGGTCCGGAGATCAGCGTGGCGGCCACCAAGTCCTATATCACCCAGCTTATGGCCATGTATCTGCTGGGGCTGCGCCTGGGCACCATGAGACAGACCCTTGACAGGACGGAGGTGAGGAACCTCTCCACCGAGCTGCGCTCCATGCCCCGCTATGTCAGCGGGGTGCTGGACCGGGCCTCCGAGATAGAGGAGGCGGTGAACATGCTGGTGCCGGCCCATCACATATTCTACCTGGGGCGCAACATAAACTATCCGACCATGCTGGAGGGTGCCCTCAAGCTCAAGGAGATATCCTACATCCACGCCGAGGGGTACGCGGCGGGGGAGCTCAAGCACGGCCCCCTGGCCTTGCTGGACGCTACCACTCCGGTGGTGGCGGCGTGCGTCAACGACCATACAAGGGAAAAGATGCTGGGTAACATCTCGGAGGTGGCGGCCAGGGACTCCCCGGTACTGGGCATCGGGGTGGAGGGAGACCGTGAACTGGAAGCAATCACCGACGCCATGATCAGCGTGCCCAAGGTGCCCTCCATCCTCAGCCCGGTCCCCCTGACGGTGGTGCTGCAGCTCATCGCGTACTATGTTGCCAAGAAGAAGGGCTGCTCCATCGACCGGCCACGCAACCTGGCCAAGAGCGTCACGGTGGAGTGATCACTCCAGCCGCTCGGGGCACAGCTCTCGCCGGGAGCAGGAGCGGCACTTGCCCGGCCGGTCGTGAGACCGGTGCACCGGCGCCCCTTCCAGGTGCTCCTGCACCTCATCCAGCTTGGTCTGCAGAAGGGAGCGCAGCCGCTCATCGAACATGATGACGTCCTCCCGCTTCTCATAGCGGATGATGCCGTATGGCACCGGCCCATGGGTCTCCTCCACCAGCTGGCAGTAGGCGGCCAGTTGCAGGATGTGCGAGAATAGCGGCCCGCGAGGGGTCCGGCCGGTCTTCACCTCCACCGG
>DAGU01000021.1:2019-2501 GCA_002498285.1 Methanomassiliicoccus sp. UBA386
TGCCGGACATCGAAGATCGGCACGGCGTTGAGGGCGGTGGTTATGCCCAGGATCGCGAACAGGGCCATCCATCCCTCCCTCAGGCCTTTCAGTGAGGGGTTCGGTGCGGTGGCGGAGCGATACAGGATGATGCTTGCAATGAGAAGCCATATTAGGGCCATGACGCTCAGCATCTGCCCTGTCAGCACGGGGTCGGAGGCGCTGAACAGGAACGCTCCCAGAAGGGCCATGGCCGTGGCCAGGATGGCAGCCCACACCGCGATGCGCCCCAATTGGTCAGCCTTCTTCTCCCCCTGTATGATCCCATCGAGCTCGTCCCCCAGCGCGGCATGCTTGTAGCTGCCGTTCTTCAGGGCTTCGGAGCGCACCTCGGCCTGGCGCCCCAGATGCCAGCTCAGCGGACAATAGCAAAATCTCTCAAGGTCAGCGGCGGAGACGCTCGCCATGCGATGGGATGAATGCTACAGCGCTCCTTAATGATA
>DAGU01000021.1:2665-4688 GCA_002498285.1 Methanomassiliicoccus sp. UBA386
TCCTCCCCCGCCTTCTGGCAGTCCAGATGGCAAAGCGAGGCATCGATTATCTCAATGCCTGGAGGGCATTCCAGGTCGTCCACATGCCCGAACCAGTATACCACCACTCCGGGGCCGAACATCTCTACATACTGGGCCAGCTGGCCGCGGATGTTCTTCCGGAACTCGACCCGGTCCCCGAAGGAGGCCTTGCTCTCTATCCAGTTGATCGTCCATCCGTTGAGCCTGATCGGCTCGGCGAGAAGGCAGTCGGGCGTCTTGGAGTATTTTCCCCGGAGGTCCTCCTCGCTCTGGTAGGCAAGCTCCTGCTCTTCCAACCATTCCTGGAGCTTCGCTTCTCCCCATTTGCCTCTCTTATGCTGGACATCGTTGCCCTCTGGAGAGTAGATGGTATCGGCCGCGGTGATCTCGACGATATCCCTCTTGAGACGGGGATCGGTGATCGACTCCGGCTCGCGGACGTACTTCCAGAACTGCTTCTTGGAGAAGCCGTTCTCCTGGAATAAAAGAAGACCGGTGAGTATGGGCGGGAAATGCCACCGCCGGGCGATGGACAAGAGACTGGAACCAGCCCTCCACTCCCTGAGGAGACGGGGGGCGTTGCGCTTAACCACATGGTAGCGCTTGGTGGCATCCCTCACCGTTCTCTGGGTGTAGATGACGTTCAGGAGCTCTTCGTCAAGGCCGGTCTCTTTGGCTAGCCGTTCAACATCTGAATACTCGTTCAGCCTATCATAGATGGCCTTGAACTGTTCGTACTTCATAATGATCCTACTATGGTTTTTGGTTTCTCCTAAAGGTCCAACCCTTTAATAACTATTGCCGGAGCGGTACGTTTTATCGTAGTTCCCTCATCGTGGCGCGCAAATAATCATGCCAGGAAAGCGATAGGTCCTTCATCGAAGAGGCCGACGCCCCCACGGCCTCGGCGCAGGATCCTTAGGTCGTTGTTCATGGCGGGGCCTGAGGAGCGTCAATGCGCTCTTTGCATGCATCCCGCCTGCAGGCTATCGGACGTGGTGCGGGAAAATCACCGAAAGTACTATTTTGCTGCGATTCATGCACGATGGAGATCGTGGGCTTTCTCGCCTGCGTTCAGTGATCAACCACACAATTCCTTCGATCAGCTGGGATGACCTTGGCAAGTATTCCTTATCTAGCAAAGAATGCCGGGCCGGAGTGGCTGCCGGCAGCGGTCGCACAGGGGAGGCAGTTCGCCTACTGGGGGCAGCTGGCACTGCTGTTCATGGCGGCAGTGCTGCTCGTCGCTGGGACCTTCAACGTGATCTCCGCCGGTTACTCCATAGGGGCGTACACCATCATCGCGGGGGCGGTCAACCTGCTGCTGTACGCCATGATGCCCAGCACGGTGTTCGCGCCCCTGGACCAGGGGCGGTTCCGCGAGGCCAGCGACCGTATGCTCATATGGGGCGTGGTGGGCCTGCTGTTCGGCGTGGTGGGCGGCCTCGTCCTCCTAGTAGCTTACGTTAAACTGCAGGATGTGTTCCAGCCTCAGTATCAACAGTATCCTCCCGGACAGTATTACGAACAGCCCCTCTACCAGCAGCCACAGTATCAGCCGGCCCCTCCCCCCTATCAGGCCCCTGCCATGGTCGACAACGAGGTGGCCCCGGCGGAGGTCAAGGATCCAGAGCCGGAACCTGCTCCGGCGCCCGAACCGCCCCGCAAAGCGGAGATGGCCAAGTGCAGGAACTGTGGGGTGCAGTACCCGTCGTTCATGAGGAACTGCCCTAACTGCGGCGCTCCGCGCAACTAGAGCTTCTCATCTACTTCCTCTCCCCTGTCCACATATAGCGTCTCGCCGTCCAGCACTATCCGGCGGATGCGGTGGTAGGGGATCTTGCTCTCGTCGGTGGTGAAGAACGATCTCTCCAGCTCGACTATCTCCGAGCCGTTGACGGTCCTGCGGTCTCCCGGGGCACCCCTGTGCAGATATATTATCGAGGCATCGCTCAACCTGCCGCGATGCCATTTCAGCTCGTTGAGCACCTCGCGGGGAAAG
>DAGU01000021.1:4892-5063 GCA_002498285.1 Methanomassiliicoccus sp. UBA386
AGACATGCGTTCCGGCATGTCCTTCTCGCCCTATGGCGACACCATAGGCTCCATCGTGGTCCAGCATGTGAACGGGTACCTCGTGGACGTGATAAGCGGGGCGATATATCCCGCCTGCGTGAACTTCTACGAAGGAAAGATCGTTCGCATCGACCGAAAGATCACGGCGCC
>DAGU01000021.1:5234-15922 GCA_002498285.1 Methanomassiliicoccus sp. UBA386
GTGGAATCATCGCACCTCAGCCCCTACCGTTATGCTGAACAGGCCATCCTCCACGGCACCACGGCGGTCGTGGCCGACCCCTCGCCGGCCTGCGCCACGGCTGGAGCTAACGGGCTTGACTACATGACGGAGGCGGGCCGCTCCACCCCGCTGAAGTTCCATTTCACCGTTCCGTCCGACATCCCCGGACTGGGCTGGCAGCAGGTCCGCTCCCTGCTGTCGCGGGACGAGTTCGTGGCCCTGGGAGAGGTAACGGACCACGAGGGCCTGATCGAGGAGCAGCAGGGCATGATGGGCAAGGTGGAAGTGGCCTACCAGGCGGGAAAGCCCATCGACGGCCACGCCCCCGGCCTGAGAGGCTTCCGCCTGGACCGCTACATCATGGGCGGTGTGACGTCCGACCATGAGTCCTCCACTCCCGAGGAGGCAGAGGAGAAGCATCGCAAGGGCATGACAATCGCCCTGAGGGAGAGCAGCGCCGGCCGGGACATGAAGGCGTTGATGCCCTTCGCCCTCAAGAACCGCCATCTCTATGCCACCGACCACCTGAGGGCCAGGGACCTAGTGGGCGGGCACATCGACCGCCTGCTGCGCATGGCGGTGGAGGGCGGCATCGACCCCGTGCAGGCGGTGCGGGCGGCGACCGCATGGCCCGCCAAGCATTACAGCCTGGACGCCGGCGTCCTGCAGGTGGGCGCGCCCGCCGACATCACGGTGGTCAGCGACCTCCACTCCTTCAACGTGCTGGAGACGTGGATCGACGGCGATCTGGTGGCAAGGAACGGCGAGCTGCTGTATCTCGGCAGCCTGCCCATACCAGTGGAGCCGATGTTCCCCACCATGCGTCTGAGCGAGATCGACGTCCGGGCGTCCGGACGAACCGCTCCCGTCAGGGTCATGCACGTCGGCCGCCGCGGAGAGGTCACATGGGGGCAGGAGGAGCTACCCGTCGCCGACGGAAGCATCGTGGCCGACCCCATCCGCGACGTGCTCTACATGGTCTGGGCCGACCCGTCCCGCGATTGGTCGCTGCGCGTTGGCTTCGTCAGGGGCTTCGAGCTGCGGGGCGGGGCCATCGCCACCTCGGAGGTGCACAAGTTCGGAGGCATCGTCAGCGTGGCCACCACCCTTACGGGCGCGCGAGACGCCATGAACGAGGTGGTCGCGGCCGGAGGGGGCTCGGCGGCCATGCTGGACGGTGATCTGGCGCTGCTGGCACTTCCAGTGGCTGGCCTGATGTCCGATCTGCCCCCCAGGGAGGTGGCCGCATTGGAGCTTGACCTCATGGACTTCACCCGGCGGATGGGCTGCCCCATGGACGACCCCTTCCTGGCGCTGGCCTCCATGGGTCCGTACCTGCCGGCGGCGTTCCAGGTGGAGCGCACCGTAATGTCGGTCGGAGTCTGAGAAAGGCTATATCCGCCATGACGCATCACTCGCCGCGTCGGGCCTTGCCCGGCGGAAGGTCATGGGATGACAGAGAAGGAATGCTTCCGGTGCAAACTGGTCACCTACGATGAGATAGTTGAGTGGACGACAGACCTGGCCAAGAAGATCAGGGCCTGCAATTGCAAGCCAACCGTCATCGTTGGCCTGACCCGGGGAGGCTGGGTCCCGGCCCGGCTGCTGTGCGATCTCCTCGGCGTGAAGAAGCTGTACGCCGTGAAGACCGAGCACTGGGGCGTAACGGCCAATCCCAATGGGAAGGCGCTTCTGACCCAGGAGCTCAATGTCGACATCGAGAAGGAGGAGGTGCTGTTGGTCGATGACATCACCGACACCGGCGAATCCATGTCGATCGCCAAGGCCCACCTGCAGGACATGGGCCCCGAGGTGCTCAAGTGTGCCGCCCTGCTGCACATCACCCACTCCAAGTTCCTGCCGGACTTCTACTCGGTCGAGGTGCCGGAGGATAACTGGGCCTGGTTCATCTTCCCATGGAACCGCAACGAGGACCTCAGGACGTTGATCCCCAAGACCCTGTATGAGGAGAAGGGCGTGGCCGACATTCAGAAGGCGTTCCGGGAGCAGTTCCAGATGAACATCCCGCTGGAGGACGTCAACATCACCCTCGGGGACCTTGAGGCCGCCGGGAAGGTCAAGCGGTCCGGGGAGAAGTGGACGAGGGCCTGACGCATGGCTTAAGAACGACGCGGCGCATGCTCCCGCCGTGCTCGAACTTCTCCGAGAATCGTTCCGCCGTGCCACGGTGATGCGCGTCAACTCCTACGATTATATAGTGCACCCGCTCCTGGATGGCGTGCCGGCGGTGGAGCCGGAGCTGCTGGAGGAGGTGATCAACGCCATGTTCGAGACGGGGGACATGGATTGCGACCTCATCGTGGCCCCGGAGGCCATGGCACTGCCCCTGGCGGCCCCGCTGTCGATGATGAGCGACATCCCTTATGTCGTGGTGCGCAAGCGATCCTACGGGCTGGAGGGGGAGATAAGGGTCGAGCAGTCCACCGGGTACTCCAGCGGCGCGATGTACCTCAACGGCGTGGAGCGGGGAGACCGCGTGGTGGTGGTGGACGACGTCCTTAGCACCGGCGGTACCCTTCGCGGCATCGTAAAGGCGCTTCGCGCGGCGGGGGCCGAGGTGGCGGACGTCCTGGTGGTGGCCGATAAAGGCAACCGCGCGGCGGAGCTGGAGAAAGAGCTGGGACTTAGGATCCAGTGCATGGTCCGCCTCGAAGTGAAGGACGGCCGCGTTCTGGTCAAGTGATCACCTGGTCAGCCGTTTCTTCATCAGCCTCACGGCCAGATAGGTCGCCGCCGCGGTCATGGCCATGATGTATGCGAACGCCACGAGGTCCAACGGTGACGACAGCCCGAGGGACATATTCCTGACGAGCAGAGTGGTGTGGGTCAACGGCAGTGCATAGGCGAGCGGTTCGGCCGCTCCAAGCTGACTTATCGGGAAGAACGTCCCTCCGAACAGGAACATGGGCGTGATGAGCAGGAAGAAGGGATAGTTGAACGAATCTATGTTGGGCACCAGGGCGGTAAAGATCATCGCCAGGGCGGAGAACATCAGGCCGGCCAGGAAGGTGATGGGCGGCACCAGCAGAACGGTCAGGGACGTGAACTGGATGGCCGGGAACAGCAGCCAGCCCATGAGCGCGATGACCGCCAGCACGATGGTGGAGTTGATCAGGCTCTTGCTGGCGCCCCACATGATCTCCCCGATGATGACGTCCTCCAAGCTTACTGGCGTGGCCACAATGGCGTCGAACGTCTTCTGGTAGTGCATCCGCACGAACGAACCGTATGTGCATTCGAAGAAGCCGCCATACATCGCCGATATGGATATCAGGCCGGGAGCCAGGAAGCGAATGTACTCGATCGGCTGCCCCGCATAGGTCAGGCCGGCCACCAGGCCGCCGAAGCCCAGGCCCATGGCCACCAGGTACAGCAGGGGCTCGAAGATGGAAGGAAGGAAATTGGTCTTCCAGGTCTTGAAGAACACATCGGCGTTGCGCCTCCACACCGCCACTGCTCCCCTCCCGATGTTCATTCCCTCAGCCCCCTGCCGGTGAGGCGCAGGAACACGTCCTCCAGCGTCGCGGTGCGGACGGTCGAGTAGACGTCAGGATAAAGCCGCCGGAACTCCTGGTTTATGGCCCGGCACTCGTTCGAGTACACGTACAGGCGGTCGGCGGAGCGCTCCACCTGCTGTCCCCGGGAGCGTAGATATCGCTCGGCCGCGTCGTCCGCCTCCATCGCCTCCATGACGCAATCGCCCACCACGTCCGCTATCATCCTTCGAGGGGCCCCCTCCATCAGGAACCTCCCGTGCTCCATGATCACCAGGCGGTCGCACAGCTGCTCGGCCTCGTCCATGTAGTGCGTGGTGAGTACGATGGTCCTGCCCTCTCGCTTGAGCTGCCGCACCCGCTCCCATATGAGGTGCCGGGCCTGTGGGTCCAGACCGGTGGTCGGCTCATCCAGTATGATTATGTCCGGATCATTGATCAGCGCCCTTGCGACGATGAGCCGGCGCTTCATGCCGCCCGACAGCTTCTCGATCATGACCTTCCGTTTCTCTTCCAGCTGCATGAACTTCAGCAGCTCGTCGGCCCTCCGGACGGCCTGGTCCTTGGGCATGCCGAAGTAGCGGGCGTAGCTGGTGAGGTTCTGCACCACGTTGAAGTCCGGGTCGAGGTTATTGTCCTGCGGTGCGACTCCCAGCCGGGCCTTGATCTCTCGCGGATGGGCACCCACCTCCATGCCCAGCACCTCCAGTCTTCCCGACGTCACCGGCGACACGCACTGGATCATGCGGATGACAGTGGACTTCCCAGCTCCGTTCGGCCCCAGGAAACCGAAGATCTCCCCCCGCTTGATGTCGAAGGTGATATGGTCGACAGCGGTAAGGTCCTCATACTTCTTCACGAGGTCGCGGGCGACCACCACGGGAGGCATATGAACTGATGCTCAACTCCCCTTTCATAAACCTTATCGGACGCTCCGCCGGCATCCATGATCGGCGATGCGTATGCTGAACGTAGTGGCTTCCGCTAACCAATGCCCGAGGCAGTTCATGGCATGGACCCCTCCCTGCTCTCCGCCGCCATCCTCTTTTCATTGCTGGGAGCCGTCCTGGGCTGCGGCACCGGGGCGGCCCCGGGCATCCATGTCAACACGCTCTGCCTTCTGTTGACCTCCTCGCTGGGCGCCCTGCTTCCGGCGGCCGCGTCGGCGGCGATATGGCTCGGCGTCTCCGGGGACGATGCGCCCATCCTCCTGGCGTGCCTGATCGTCTCCGCCGCGGCGTCGCATTCCTTCCTTGACTTCCTTCCATCAGTCTTCCTGGGAGCGCCGGACGAGGGCGATTCCCTCTCCACGCTTCCGGGCCACCGCTTGCTGCTGCAAGGAAGAGGGCGAGAAGCGGTGGAGCACGCGGCGTCGGGCGCGCTGGTGGGCGGTGCGTTGGCCGTGGCGCTGTGCGTGCCGCTCTACTTCGTCCTCGGCCCGCCTCTGAACCTGCACCCGGTGGTGGACTCCCTGTCCCTGGCGGTGGTGATGATGGCGCTGGCGCTGTTGGTCCTATCGGAGCGGGGCGGGGAGGTGGTCGCCGAGATAATGGTCCGGAAGGCCGTGAGGTCGGCCCGGCCGCTGAGCCTGGCCCGCCCGGTGCCGGTGCACGGTGAGCCGGTGGTCATCCGGGGCAGGGTGGTGAGGGAGCGGTGCTCCACTGTGCTGATAACGCCCACGGGCCGGTGGCGACTGCGCGGCTACGCGCCGCGGGGTGAGGTCGCGGTCGATGGCGTGTGGGCCTTGAGGACGCATCGCGCCCAGAAGAGAATGGCCGCCATCGCCCTCATCCTCCTGTCCGGGTTGCTGGGCCTGGTGGTCATGGACCGCCGTTTGCCCCTGGATGACCTGGCGGGCTTGGACCTCAGTCCGATGTTTCCCCTCCTCACCGGGCTGTTCGGCGTTCCGACCCTCCTGAGCTCCAGCTCGGCATCCCTCCCGCCGCAGCAGGATGCTGGTGCCCGGCCCCGCATGGGGCTCAGCTCCCTAGGCGCCCTGGCCGGGGCGGCCGTAGGGTGGTTCCCAGGCATATCGTCCACCACCGGCGTGATACTGGTATCCCACTTCGTCAGGAAGGGCAATGATGCCGGAGGCTTCATAGCCATGGTCTCCGCCGTCGGGACGGCCTCGGCGGTCTTCGGCATCCTGGCCCTGGCCGTTGCCCACAAGGGCCGCTCGGGGGCCCTGCTCGCCGTGAAGGACGTCCTGGGAGGCACGCTGCCCTTCGAGCAGTTCCCCCTCCTGCTGGCCGGCGTGCTCGTCGGCTGCGCGGTCGGGAACGGCGCGCTGCTTTGGCTGGGGGCATGGTTCGCCCGCTCCGCCTCGAGGATCGACGCGCCCCGTCTCAACCGCGCCATCCTCCTTCTGTTGCTCCTTCTCACGGTAGCGTTCAACGGCGTTCCAGGCGTTCTCGTCCTCGTTGCATCGACGATCCTCGGGATGGTGCCGCCGGCCATGGGCGTGGGGCGCGTGCACCTCACCGGCTGCCTCCTCGTCCCGGTACTGCTCTTCCTCCTCGACATAAGGGACGTGGCCTCAGCGGCGCTGTGAGCCGTCCCGCCCGCGGATGCGCTGGAAAGACCATCCGAAGGGCGAGAGCAGCTCGGCCGCCCCTCGGTGCACCAGCTCGACGTACTTCTCCCTGTCGTAGCCATCGTCGGCGAGGAAGGGCGCCGCTCTCACCCGGTCCCAGGAGCGTCCGCTCCCCGAGTCAAGTATGACATACTCTACGGACTGCCCCGGCTCCAGCTCGAAGCCCCGGTCGTGCAGCTGGCGCAGCGCGGCAACCGGGTCATTGAACCGCGTGTGCTCCTCCAAGCGGCGTGATATGCGCTTCCTGACGATCAGCCGCTCCGCCGCGACGCCCCCGCCCCTCAGCTCGGCGGCGTAGTCGTCCATGACCAGCAGCGCCTCCGGGACCGTGTCGATGAACTCTTGGGCGTTCCCCGCCTGGGAAAGGCACTGTAGCATCTCCTGCTGCAGCTCCTCCACTATCGCCGGCGCGTCCCTGCGGCGCGCCGCGATGCCGCGCAGCTTGAGTTCGCCGTCGTCGAACAGCCCGTAGTAGCGATTGAGGGCGCCCACCCCGGTCGAAACGCTGGGAAGGAACACGATCCAACGGTAGCGGCCCTCGATATTGAGGGGTATGCCGAACTCCGCCGAGATCTCGTCGCACAGCCGGTGTATGTCCCCGCCGCCATGCAGCCATAGCGAGTCCACGATGCCATGCAGGACCTCGAAGCCCCTGCTCTCGGCGATGCGGGCGGAGCGCACTAGGATGTCCCGGCCGTAGGCGGTGATGCTCTCGTGGCATTCGATGCGCCCGAACCGCGCGTTCCTGTAGCCGGTGTAGCCGAAGCAGGTGACGAGGACCCACTTGAGCGCCTTGGCCCTCAGCTGGTAGTTCGCCCCCTTCCGGGGGTCGTCCTTCATGCTCTTGTACACCCGACGTCGGTTGAGGATGGGCTCCAGCACTCTGGGGATGAGCCCGGTCCGTTTCTCGCATATGCGGTAGCCGATCTCCGGGACGATCAAGGGGGAGCGGGGGCAGCATGCGCAGTTCAGCGTCTCTGGCGAGATATTATGCCGCACCATGATACTGGGGTAGAGGGAAAAGAAGTCGACCTCCCACACGTCGTCGTGCAGCCCGACGCGGGGCTCGTAGATGAAGCCCCCGCGGTCGCAGGCGATGAGCGCCCCGGCGGTCTTGAAGCCCTCCGGCAGGTTCTTCTTCCACCTGATCAGGTGCCCGCTGCGCACCGCCTCGTTCACCTGCATAGCGCTTATGGCGCTTCCCGGCGACAGCCGCGAGATGTCCTGCAGCGGTATATGGGACAGCCGCGACATCTCGATGAGGCCTGGCAATCCCGCCTCGCCGTAGGTGAACGACGCCTCCCGATCGATGTGCACCCGGCCGCGCAGCTTGTGGGCCGGAGGCTTGTACACGATGCGGCCGTAGGTGAAGTAGCTCTTCCCCCTCGACGTCCTCTCCCCCCTCTCCCGGCCGAGCTCCATGTTCATGCCGTGCAGCGAGGCGCGGTGCTGCAGGTACGGCAGCACGAACGAGTCGCCCTTGTCCGTGTATATTATGTCGGGGTCCTCTTCTCGGACCAGCGACATAAACTCCTCAAGAACGGCGTCCTCCGGGCCGTCCAGCGTGATGCTGTTGGCCGAGATCGATATCAGGGGGTCGTCCATCGTCGGTATTCCTGTCCCCCTGACCTTGACGCCGAGCTCCAGGCCCTTCAGCATCGGGACGGGGTAGTCGATGCGCCTCCAGGCGTCCAGGCTCCTGAGTCCATCAATCTCCGCCAGACCCATTGCGAAGAGCCCCTTGTGGAGGAAGTACCGTTGGTCCATGCGGAGGTCGACGTTGTAAAGCGAATGCTCGCGGTAGCGCCCCCACGAGTCGATGGTGGCGGCCAGCGACTGCAGGGAGGCGTACTCGCGCACCGGCACCGCCAGCACGTCCTTCTCGTCATCGCCCAGCGAGATCCTTCGCTTCTCACGCTCGGCGTCCTTCACGCCGATCATGGCCAGGTCATTCTTCAGCTTGTCAAGGCGCTCCCTTGACGAGTGCACGTATATGTGCGGCGTCATGTCGTCGACCACGCGCACCGCCCCGCCCGGGGTCTTGAACCACAGGACCATCCGGTCCGCGTCCATGTCCGGATAGCAGTCCAGGACCCATCCCCTCATTCCTCTCCCTTCAGCCGGCGGATCTCCTTCTCCTGCTCCAGCAGGATGGACAGCAGCGCTCCCTCCACGGGGTCGGAGAACGCCGCGTACGTCGAGGCCGAGGCGTGCATCCGCGCCCTGTTCACCATCCGGTCGAACGCCTCCCTGTCATCCTTGGTCAGCGCTCGGCGGTAGTCGCTCCAGCTGGCTATGATCGATTCCAACGTGTTGCGGTATGTGGGTACGGTCCTTCCCATATGATCACTTCATGAACTCTTCCAGGGTGGTCTGGTAATTCGGCACCGGGTGGTAGAGCATCCACTCCTGGCGGTTAGGCAGCGAGATGCGCAGCGCCCGGGGTGCTCGTTCGATGCGTATGATGTCGTCCGCCGTGCTGTACAGCAGGCTCTTCAGGCTCTTCCTCTGCACGATCTTCATCAGGCCGAGATTGGTGATCAGCGTCACCAGCCCCCTCCTCCGGGTGAGGGCCAATGTCTTCTCGATGCACTGCCTCAGGAGCGAGTACGACTCGGACCACCGCATCTCCCTATCCAGGAACAGATCAGGGAGGCAGGATAGCACCACCATCCCGGCGCCGGTGCGCTCCACCTCGTCCTCCAGCCGCTCGTCTATGAGCGACACGAGCTGGTACGCCGTGAACGCCCGCGCCACGCGGACGCTGTCCAGGACCTCGTCCCGGTCGAGGCCGAAGCGTCGGCAGATGCGGCCGATCTCGTATGGATCGACAGAGTTGCCGCCGTCGATCCACACCACGTCACTGTTCAGCACGCTTACGCCGTTGACGCACAGCATGTGAGTGAGGTCGAACAGCATGCGGTCGGCCGAGTCGATCAGCGTTAGATGGTTCGGCCTAAGGCCTCCGATGAACGAGTCGAGTACGGGAATGAGCGTGCGGACTGTGTTATTGCCATGCGTCGATGGCACCGACCGCCCGTCTATAGCTTCCGCTCTCTCCGTCCAATAGTGCTGGTCCGCCCCCACGTTCAGGGGTACCACCCTCCTTGTTCCCGTTCGAATTATACATATTAAATGATACAAGGGGGGAGGTCACCGAAACTAGCCCTTCGCTTCTGGTGGAATGGCCAGATCTTTTGGCACTGAAAGTATCCTGCCGAACCCGTCCTCGCGCCATCCCGCCCTGAGGGGCTGAACGCTCTCTGTCCGACATGCGTTCGCCGACCAGGGCCAATGGGGTGACAAATCGTCGGACCGGGGCCAATATGAGGGACAGTTGGAAATCTACGAAATCAGCATTGTGTCTACGCCATGCTCCCATTGAGACGGATCGCGGTCGACCCTCGGGGCGTTATTTGTAGCAAAATTAGCTACATTGTATGGAAAAGGTCCGCCCGTGACGATTCCCGTCCGACTCGGGCTTGAAGGCCCCCGGACGCTGCCCGCAGGGTATATGTCCTAGAGCGTTCATGCCCGCCTGTGGCGCAAGAAAACCTTTCGCCAAGTGTGTTCCACTGCGGCAGAATATAAGCCGGCCAGTAGGGGTTTTTTGGGCCACGCTAACTTTAAATATTATAACCCTTATCGGACCTTTTACGCTTAACGCGCTGAGGACGTTCGACCAGACGCCATGGGCAATGCTCCGCAACCCAATTTCCCCTCTACTCCATTCTCGGAGGGCGGATAACGCGCCACGGTCGAAGGTGCTAACCTCGAGCGATCGAGAAAATCACGCGTAGCACAAAAGAGAGTGGATTCTCTCCAGATGCGAGAGGGAGAACCATGCCAAACAAAAGACGTCCACGTAAAGGCTCCAAGGCGTATTCACCACGCAAGAGAGCGGTAAGCCAGACTCCAAGACTAGACTCGTGGCCCGAGATCAGCGAAGGCCCTAAGCTTCAGGGGTTCGCCGGGTACAAGGTCGGCATGACCCACGCCTTCGTAGTCGATTTCAGGCCAAAGAGCCTCACGACCGGCCAGGAGATACAGATCCCCGTCACTGTGCTGGAGGTACCTCCCATGAAGGTGGCGGCCGTCAGGGTGTACGAGAGTACCCGCTACGGCCTGCGCACCGTCGGAGAGGTCTGGGCCAGCTCGCTCAACAACGAACTGTCGAGGAGATTGCCCATTCCCAAGAACTATGATTCTGAGAAGGCCTGGAACGATCTGACCAAGAGCGACATCGAGGATGTGCGCGTCCTTACCTACACGCAGCCCAAGATGATCTCCGGCGTCCCCAAGAAGGTCCCTGACCTCATGGAGACCAGGGTCGGCGGCGGCACCATCGAGCAGAGGCTCGAGTACGCCAAGTCCCTGCTGGGCAAGGAGATCACCGTCAACGACTTCGTGAAGGACGGCGGCGTTGTCGATGTCTCCGCCATCACCAAGGGCAAGGGGTTCCAGGGTGCCGTCAAGAGATGGGGCATCAAGCTTCTGCATCACAAGAACTCCAAGCACCGCCGCCTGGTCGGCAACCTCGGCCCCAAGAGGCCCGGGTA
>DAGU01000021.1:16064-23771 GCA_002498285.1 Methanomassiliicoccus sp. UBA386
GAGTTCAACAAGCGCGTCCTTAAGATCGGAGAGAAGGGCGAAGAGGTGACTCCCAAGGGAGGCTTCCTCAACTACGGAGAGGTCAGGAACAACTACGTCCTGATCCACGGCTCCGTGCCCGGGCCCACCAAGAGGCTCATTCGCCTCAGGGACCCCGTAAGGCCGAGCGGCCCCGCAATGAAGGAAGCTCCTAACCTGACCTATGTCTCCACCCAGTCCAAGCAGGGGGCCTGAAGATCATGGCTAAGAACAGCGTCAATGTCTATTCCGTAAAAGGCGACGTGGTCAGGAGCGTCGAGCTGCCTTCCGCCTTCGCGGCGGAGTTCCGCCCCGACCTCATCCACCGCGCCGTAGTGGCCGAACAGGCCAACAAGCGCCAGCCCTATGGCCCCAGCCCCACGGCAGGCATAAGGCACTCTGTATCCACCTGGGGAAAGGGCCGCGGCGTGGCCCGTGTCCAGAGGCTTTCGCAGGGCAGCAAGGCGGCCGAGTCGCCCAACAACGTGGGCGGCCGCCGCGCCTTCCCCCCGAAGCCGGAGAAGGACTACTCCAAGAAGGTCAACAGGAAGGAGAGGCAGAAGGCAAGGTTGTCCGCCCTGGCCGCCATGGCCGATGAGGAGATCGTACGCCAGCGCGGCCATCTCTTCGAGGAGGGCGTCACCACCCCGGTGATCATCGAGGACGCCTTCGAGAGCCTGACCACTACTGCTGAGGTCTACGAGGTCCTGGACAAGATCGGCGTCTCCGCCGACCTGGGAAGGGCCAAGGACGGCCGCAAGGTCAGGGCCGGCAGGGGCAAGATGCGTTCCCGCAGGTACAAGGGCAAGCGCTCCGTCCTGCTGGTCGTCTCCGCCCAGGAGGTTTCCCTGTTCAAGGGGGCCGGCAACCTGCCTGGCGTCGAGGTCGTAAGCATTGATGGGCTCAACACCGGTAGGCTCGCCCCGGGCGGAATGCCTGGCAGGCTGGCGGTGTTCTCTGAGTCCGCCCTCAAGAAGATAGGAGAGTGGTAAGGATGGCCAAGGACAATATCCTCCTTCACCCCTATGTCACCGAAAAGACGATGAACGGCATGACGGGCACCCCCACCCAGGACTTCAAGGACGGAAACCGCATCGAGTTCGTGGTCCTGAGGTCCGCGACCAAGCAGCAGATCAAGGAGGCCTTCGAGGCACACTTCGACGTCAAGGTCGATAAGGTCTGGACCAAGGTCACCAAGAAGGGGAAGCGCGCCACGATACTGCTCGCCGAGGGTTACTCGGCAGAGGACATTGGAATGAGAATCGGAGTGTTCTGAGGGGATACACATGGGAAAACAACTCAGACAGCAGAGACGCGGCAAGGGCACGTCGGTATACCGCAGCCCTAGCCACAGGCACGTCGCAGACATTCGGTATCCCCGCCTGGACGCCAACAGCGGCACCATTGAGGACCTCGTGCACGCTCCCGGTCGGAGCGGCCCCCTGGCGAAGGTAGACTTCGCCGGCAGGAAGGTCTTCCTGATCGCCGCCGAGGGCATGATGGTGGGCAACGAGGTCAGCTACGGAGTTCCCGGCAGGATAGCTCCCGGGAACGTGGTCCCGATCAGCAGCGTCCCCGAAGGAACGTTTGTTTACAATATCGAGGGACAGCCCGGCGACGGCGGCAAGTTCGTCCGCACCGCCGGAACGTCCGCGACCGTCGTCAGCAGGGGCGACAAGGTCGTTGTGCTCATGCCCAGCGGCACTTTCAAGTCGTTCGACCCTCGCTGCTCCGCCACCGTCGGCGTCGTTGCCGGCGGCGGTATGAAGGAGAAGCCCTTCGGTAAGGCCGGCAACAAGATCCACGCCTACCGCAGCAGGAGCAAGGCCACCTTCAGCGTGAAGGGTCTGGCCATGAACGCGGTCGATCACCCCCACGGCGGAGGAGGTCACCCGCATGTGGGTAAGCCCAGCACTGTAAGCAGGAACGCACCGCCAGGCCGTAAGGTCGGCCGTCTATCCCCCAAGCGGAGGAAGTGATTAAATGGCAAAGGAAAAGACAGGCGGCCAGAAAGCCGCGCGCAGGAGGCAGCGCAAGAAGAAGGGCGGCATCACGGCGAAGAGGAAGAAGGAGTTCTCCTACCGCGGGTACACCATGGAGGAGCTCCTTGAGATGCCCTTCGACGAGATGGTGCTCTTGCTCCCCTCCCGGGTCAGGAGGACCCTCTCCCGGGGCATGAACGATGAACAGAGGATCGCCTACGAGGTCCTGAAGAACGAGGACCGCGAGGTCACCAGAACCCACCGCCGCGACGTACCTATCATCCCCCAGTTCGTGGGGAAGAAGGTTTCCGTGTACAACGGCAAGGAGTTCATTGAGTTCGAGATCAAGCCCGAAATGATCGGGCACTTCACCGGCGAGTTCGCTATGACCCGCGGCGAAGTAAAGCACTCCGGACCGGGTGTCGGTGCCACCAGAGGCTCCAAGTTCCTGCCGCTGAAGTGAGGTGAACACACATGGCTGGATACACTCAATACACTGATCCGGAGACCACCGCCCGGGCCATTGGGAAGGAGATGCCCATCTCCCCCAAGAAGTCCCGCGAGGTGTGCAGGATGCTGCGCGGCAAGAACGTCGACGTGGCCCTTCGCATGCTGGATGAGGTGGCCGAGCTCAAGAGGCCCGTGCAGTTCGCTCGCAACAATTTCGGCGTGGCCCACAAGAAAGGCGTCGGCCCGGGGCGCTACCCCGAGAAGTGCGCCAGGGCCATCCGCCAGGTAATAGAGAGCGCCAGGCACAACGCCGAGTACAAGGGCCTTGACACCGACAACTTGCGGATCAAGGTCATCACGGCCAACCTGGGCCGTACCACCCCTGGATACATGCCCCGCGCCTACGGCCGGAGCACCCAGTGGAACCAGCAGACCGTAAACATCGAGGTCATCCTGGAGGAGGTGCAGTAATGGCAAGCGAGAGGAAGTTCATTGCAGAGAACGTCCGCCGGGTCCTTCTCAAGGAGTACCTCATGAAGGAGGTCAGCAGGGCCGGCTTCGGCGGATTGGACGTACAGAGGACTCCCATGGGGACCAGGGTGACGCTCGTCACCGAGCGCCCTGGCATCGTCATTGGGCGCCGCGGCGCGGCCATCAAGAACCTGACCCGCGCCATTGAGGAGGACTTCGACTTCGACAACCCCCAGGTGGAGGTCCAGGAGGTAGAGAGCCCCAACCTCAACGCGCAGATCATGGCCGAGAAGCTGGCCTTCGCCCTGGAGCGGGGCTGGCACTTCCGCCGGGCCGGCCACTCCACCCTTCGCAGGGTCATGGAGTCGGGAGCCCGCGGCTGCCACATAGTCATCGCCGGCAAGCTGACCGGACAGAGGCACCGCACTGAGAAGTTCAAGGACGGTTACATCAAGTTCTGCGGCGAGACCAAGATCACCAACATGGACCGCGGTTATGCCGTCGCCAAGCTGAAGCCGGGCGTCATAGGCGTCACCGTGGAGATCATGCACCCGGACGCCAAGCTGCCCGACGAGGTCGACGTCACGGCCCCCGCGGAAGCGGCCGAGCAGTTCCCCGATCTTGCTGAGCTGATCAACAAGAAAGAGGCGCCCATCATTGCCGTGGAAGTGAGGGAGAAGGACGAGGAGTCGGCCGAAGAACCCGTCGAAGAAGGTGATGAAGAGGAGCCGGAAGAGCCCGTCGAGGCATCGTCCGGCACGGAGGAGGGTGAACAGTAATGGCCCTCATCCGCACCGAAGCAATCCGGAAGATGTCCGTCGAGGAGAGGAGCAAGAAGCTCCGTGAGCTCCGCGACGAGCTCATGCATGAGAGGGGCGCGGCCGCCATGGGCGGTGCGCCCGCCAACCCCGGGAAGATCAGGGCCCTCAGGTCTAATATCGCTCGGATCATGACCATCCAGAGGGAGGTGGAGAAGCACTAATGGCTGAAATATGTCCGGTATGTGGACTACCCAAGGAGCTGTGCATGTGCGAGGAGATCGCACGTGAGCAACAGACCGTCCGTATAAGCACCGATAGCCGCCGCTATGGCAAGATCGTCACCGTCGTCGAAGGCATCGATGAGAACGACATCGACATGGAAGATCTGGCCAAGAAGCTCAAGAACAAATGCGCCGCCGGCGGTACAGCCAAGAAGGGTCGCATCGAGCTTCAGGGCGACCACAAGAAGAAGGTCAAGGAAGCCCTCGAGCAGATGGGCTTCAAGACGGACGTCCGATGAGCAGGGTAAGAAAGAGGGATGTCATGAGATCGGAGCTCATTGGTCTGGAAGTAGAGGTGGCATCGTCCGGCCAGGGTGCCTTCGCCGGCATCGTGGTGGACGAGAGCAAGAACACCCTCACCATAAGGCGCGACGGCCGCGAGGTCGTTGTGCCCAAGGACCATTCCGAGTTCCAGTTCACATACCAGGGCGAAAAGGTTCTCCTCCAAGGATCGGAGATCCAGTTCCGACCTGAAGATCGAATCAAGAAGATAAGGTGATCCCAATGGCTAATGAAGTCAAGGATATCGGAATCGATGTCAAGGTTCCCGACACCGTCTGCACCGACAAGAACTGCCCCTTCCACGGGGAGCTTGCGGTAAGGGGTCAGATCATCGAGGGGGTTGTAGTCTCCACCAAGATGGACAAGACCGCAGTGGTCAAGAGGAACTATCTGAAATATCAGCAGAAGTACGAGAGATACGAGAAGAGGACGAGCCACTACTCGGCGCACAGCCCTCCGTGCATGGAGGTCAAGGCCGGCGACCAGGTGAAGATCATGGAATGCCGCCCGCTGAGCAAGACCGTCTCCTTCGTTATCGTAGAGAAGAGGTGAGGTGATGAAGGGTATCGCAGGCAAGCAGACCCGAGGGGTCTGCAGCGGGTCCGTGCTCAATGTAGTGGACAACACCGGCGCCAAGACGATCGAGATCATCACCGTACCCGGTTACCACGGGACCTCCCGCAGGGTGCCCTCGGCGGGCGTGGGCGACATCGTCATCGCCTCCGTCAAGAAGGGGACCCCGGAGATGAGGAGGCAGGTCGTCCATGCCGTCGTGGTCCGTCAGCGCCGCCCCTTCAGGCGCGCCGACGGCGTGATGGTCATGTTCGAGGACAACGCCGCCGTCATCACCTCCGAGACGGGCGAGACCAAGGGAACGGACATCAAGGGCGCCGTGGCCAGGGAAGCCGCCGAGAGATGGCCCCGCATAGCCGCCACCGCTTCCATCATCGTCTGAGGTGAACATATGGTAGAGAGTAAGAAGGCAAGAAAGCAGAGGAAGGCGCTGTACAACGCGCCCAACCATGTCCGGAGCGCCATGGTGTCCTCCCACCTCGACGAACCGCTGCGCAAGGAATACCAGCTGCGGTCGTTCCGCGTGGTAAAGGGCGACACCGTCAGGATCATGCGCGGGGACGAGGACGTCCTCGGGCTCGAAGGCAAGGTCCAGGAAGTGGACACCAAGACCGGACGCATCATCGTGGAAGGGATCACCATCGCCAAGGCCGACGGTACCCAGACCGCGCGCCCGGTGCACTCGTCCAAGGTCATGATCACGAAGCTTGACCTCACCGACCCCCGTCGGAAGGAGAAGCTCACCAAGGCCAAGGAGGTATCACAATGAGCAATGAGATTAGGAGGCTGACCGCGCCCAGAAGCTGGCCGATCAAGCGCAAGGCGCACCACTGGGTCACCAAGACGTCCCCCGGAGCGCACTCCCTGGAGGACAGCGTGCCGGTGATCGTGGTGGTCAGGGACCTGCTCAAGATCTGCGACACCGCGGCCGAGGTCAAGAGGATAGTGTCCAACCGCGACATGCTGGTGGACGGCAAGATAGTGAAGGACGTCAAGATGGCCGTGGGCCTGATGGACGTGGTCTCGTTCCCGAAGAACAACTCTCACTACCGCATGATGGTCAACGTCCGCGGGAAGCTGACCCTGGTGCCTATCCCTGAGGAGAAGGCGTCCTGGAAGCTGTGCCGCATCGACAACAAGACCACCGTGCCGGGCGGGAAGACCCAGCTGAACCTCCACGACGGGAGGAACATCCTGGTGGAGAGCGACGGCTACAAGACCGGCGATGTGCTGAAGATCGAGATCCCCTCCCAGAAGGTCCTGGAGGCCTACAAGATGGAGAAGGGCAACCTGGCGCTCATCACCTCCGGTTCCAACGTGGGCAAGGCCGAGGTCATCGACGAGATCGTCATCAGGCGGCTGTCGTCGGAAAACATCGTCAACTTCAAGAACGGCTCCTCCACCACGAGGGGCAACGTATTCGTCATCGGCAACAAGGTGTCTGAGGTAGAGCTGCTCGAGGAGGCGGCGATATGAGCGACGTCATGCGCACCCCGCGCATCTCCAAGGTCGTCGTCAACATCGGCGTGGGCGAGGCGGGCGACCGCCTGAACAAGGCCCAGAGGGTCCTTAAGATGCTCACCAACCACCAGCCCAAGGTGACCGTCGCCAAGGTCACCAACCGTGACCTGGGGGTCAGGGAGGGCATGCCCATAGGATGCAAGGTCACTCTGAGGCGGAACGACGCCGATGAGTTCCTGCGGAAGGCGCTGGCCATCCGCGAGTACCGCCTGGCCTCCTACAGCTACGATCCCGAGGGCAACCTCTCCTTCGGCATATCCGACTACACTGACTTCGAGGGCATGAAGTACGACCCCGAGATCGGCATATTCGGCATGGACATCAGCGTGGTGTTCAGCCGCCCTGGCTACAGGGTGGCCAAGAGGCGCATCGCGCCCAAGAGGATACCAAGGGAGCACCGCATCACCCGCGAGGAGACCCAGGCCTTCATGCGCGAGCGGTTCAAAGTGGAGGTGGTCGATTGAAGACCAAGAAGGATTTCGGCAGGAAGAAGGGCTGCCTGCGTTGCGGCAGGAGGCGCGGCATAGTGCGCAGGTACGGATTGCACCTGTGCAGGCAGTGTTTCCGTGAAGCGGCACCGGAGATCGGTTTCAAGAAGTACTCGTGAGGTGATGACATGCAGAGCGACCCACTTAACGATGCCATGTCGACCATCAAGAACGCGGCCACGGTCGGTAAGAGCGAATGCGTGATCCACCCATCCTCCAAGCTGATCGGAAGGGTGCTGAAGGTCATGCAGGAATATGGCTATATCAACCAGTTCGAGTTCGTCGAGGACGGCAAGGCCGGACTGTTCAAGGTTAGAATGCAGGGAAAGATCAACGATTGCGGCGTAATTAAGCCGAGATACTCGGTCCAGAAGAACGACCTCGACAGGTTCGAGTCCCGTTACCTACCGGCCCAGGACTTTGGCGTGCTGATCCTCACCACCACCGCTGGGGTGGTCAGCCATGCCAAGGCCAAGGAGCTGGGGGTAGGCGGAAAGCTTCTGGCCTACGTCTACTGAGGGATGCAGATGACACTGAGCGGATTGATTGAACAGAGAGTTACCATCCCCGCGGGCGTCACTGCCTCCGTTGACGGCGCCAACGTCACCGTCAAGGGAAAGAAGGCCACCCTCCAGAGGGAGCTCTCCTACCCCAAGATCAAGATCAAGGTGGAGGGCGACGAGGTGGTGGTCAGCAGCGAGTTCCCCCGTGTCCGTGAAAAGGCCATGGTAGGGACCTTCGCCGCCCACATCGCCAACATGGTGGAGGGCGTGACCAACGGGTTCGAATACGAGATGAAGATAGTCCACTCCCACTTCCCCATCAAGACCTCGGTGAAGGGCGACAAGTTCGTCATCGAGAACTTCCTGGGCGAGAGGTC
>DAGU01000021.1:23983-27175 GCA_002498285.1 Methanomassiliicoccus sp. UBA386
TCCCAGACGGCGGCCAACATCGAGCGCGCCACCGTCATCAAGGGCTTCGACACCAGGGTGTTCCAGGACGGGATATATATCACCAAGAAAGGAAAGAGGGTGAGCCCGTGAACGCTGACAAGAACATGAAGATCAACGAGCTGACCGACCTTCCCTACTACAGGAGCGAATACACCGCCCAGCTGGAGGCGTTGGGCATCACCACCGTCGCCGAGCTGAAGAAGGCCCTGGCGAACAAGAAGAAAGCTCAGGCCATCGAGGACGAGCTTGACGGCATCGGCCCCAAGTACCTCGACCTCTGGAGGAAGGAGCTTGGCGTCAAGCCCTCTCGTAAAAAGGCGGCCGAGGAAGAGCCGGAGACGGAGATCGTCGAGGCTGAGTCGGAGGTCGTCGAGGAGGGCGGTTACCGCGTCAAGAAGAAGCCCGAGCTGGACGAGGAGACGAAGAAGCTGCTGGCTCTCCGCAACGAGATGTCCAACGACCGCATCGCCTTCCTCCGCCAGGAGTGGTTCCGCTACTCCCGCCTGGGCGAGAAGTGGAGGAAGCCCCGCGGCATGCACTCCAAGATGAGGCGGCACTACAGCTACCGCCCCAACATCGTGAGCGTGGGCTACCGCGGTCCGGCCAAGGTCCGCGGCCTGCACTCCTCCGGGTTCCAGGAGGTCATGGTGTACAACCCTGAGCAGCTCGACAACGTCGATCCGAAGACCCAGGCGGTCAGGGTCGGCTCGAGCGTTGGATTCAAGAAGAGGCAGGCCATCGAGGCCAAGGCCGACGAGATGGGCATTCGCGTGCTCAACAGGACGGGATGAACATGGACCTCAAGAACCAGAAGCGTATGGCCGCCGAGATCCTGGACTGCGGGTACAACCGCGTCTGGATCGACCCCAACCGGGCGGAGGACGTGGCCGACGCCATCACCAGGGCGGACATCAGGACCGCCATCGCATCCGGCACCATCAAGGCCATTCCCAAGAAGGGCATATCCAAGGGCCGGACCCGTTACAACCGTGCCCAGCGCAAGAAGGGGCGCCAGCGCGGACCCGGCTCCCGCAAGGGGAGGACGGGCGCCAGGACCCCCTCCAAGAGGGACTGGATCCAGACCATCCGGCCCATACGCGCCACCCTCAGGGACCTGAGGGAAGAGGGCAAGATCTCCCGCTCCGTGTACCGGGAGTTCTACATGAAGGCCAAGGGCGGAATGTTCAAGAGCCGCGCTCACGTGGTCTCTCATCTAAAGTCCGAAGGTCATCTCAAGGAGGGACAGTGAAATGGCAGAGGGTCCAAGATACAGGGTCAACTTCCGCCGCCGGCGGGAGGGCAGGACCGATTACAGGCAGAGGCAGCGCCTGCTGCGCGCCCGCGTCCCGCGAGCCGTGGTCAGACTGTCCCTGCGCAATGCAGTGGTCCAGTTCGTAGACTTCGAATTCGAGGGCGACAAGGTGCTGGCCCAGGCAAGCTCCAAGGAGCTTACCAAGATGGGCTGGACGGGTGCCACCGGCAACATACCGGCCACCTACCTCACCGGCTACCTGGCCGGCAAGAGGGCGCTCGCCAACGGCGTAGAGGAAGCGGTGCTGGACATCGGCCAGAAGGTCCCGGCAAAGGGCTCGAACGTGTTCGCTGCCCTCAAGGGAATGGTCGACGCCGGCGTGGAGATCCCCTACGGCGAAGGCGTGTTCCCCTCCGAGGAGAGGCTCGCCGGCAAGCACATCAACGAGGACATCGAGAAGATGATCGAGGAAGTAAAGAGCCGCATGGAGGCTGATTAAGGATGGCCGACTGGATACCAAAGACCAAGCTGGGCAAGATGGTCCTGAACGGTGAGATAACCACCATAAGCCAGGCCCTTGCCACCAAGCTCCCCCTGAGGGAGCCCGAGATCGTCGACATCCTCCTTCCCGAGCTCAAGGACGAGGTCCTCGACCTCAACATGGTCCAGCGCATGACCGACTCCGGAAGAAGGGTCAGGTTCGCCGTGACCTGCGCCATCGGCAACGGGGATGGGTTCGTCGGACTAGGAAGGGCCAAGGGCAAGGAGGTCGGGCCGACCATCAGGAAGGCCATCGACAACGCCAAGCTCAATGTGATCGAGATCAAGAGGGGCTGCGGCTCCTGGGAGTGCGGGTGCGGCACCGCCCACTCGCTCCCCATGACCGTCGTCGGCAAGTGCGGCTCCGTCGAGGTGACCCTCAGGTCGGCGCCTCGCGGTGTCGGGCTTGCGGTCGGCGACGTGCCCAAGAGCATCCTCGGCCTGGCCGGGGTAAAGGACAGCTGGGGCTTCGCCCGTGGCCACACCAAGACCACGGTGAACTACGCCCTCGCCACCTTCGACGCGCTCAAGCGGACCGCTGAGATAAGGATCTCCGAGGAGCAGGAGAAGCGCCTCAAGATCGTAAGCGGCCCCACACAGATCAACATCGCCGGGGCGGACCTCGCCGAGGACGCCGAGGGCAAGGAAGCGTGATTGAAATGGCATTTGCTGTCATCAGAGTGCGCGGGCACATAAACATCAAGGAGGACATCGAGGACACCATGACGCTCCTCCGCCTCAACCGGGTGAACCACTGTGTGGTCATCCCCCAGAACGAAGTGTACAGGGGGATGCTCCAGAAGGCCAAGGACCTCATCACCTGGGGCGAGGTATCGGATGAGATGCTGGCCAAGATGATCCTTAGCCGCGGCCGGCTCTACGGGGAGATAGCCATCGACGACGCCTACGTTGCCGAGAACACTCCCTATGAGAGCGTGGACGCGTTCGCCAAGGGCGTCGCTGCCGACGAGGTCAAGTATTCCGACCTCAAGGACGTGAAGCCCGTGTTCAGGCTGCACCCCCCCAAGCAGGGCTACGAGGGCGTGAAGAGGGCCTTCACGACCCGCGGCGCCCTGGGGTATCGCGGCGAGAAGATCAATGCCCTCATAGAGAGGATGCTGTGAGGTATCAAAATGCCTAGCAGGACCAATAAGTTCAGGGGTCGCAGGACCCACGGAAGGGGCAAGAAGGCGGGCCGCGGAGCCGGCATCCGGGGCGGACACGGCAATGCCGGTCTGCACAAGCACAAGACCATGTCCGTGCTCAAGTACGATCCGATGCACTTCGGCAGGCACGGCTTCAAGCGCCCTCAGAAGATGGTTTCGGCCAAGATAACCCTCAATGTCGGGGACCTCGACGAGAGGCTCGAGGACTTCCTC
>DAGU01000021.1:27357-29966 GCA_002498285.1 Methanomassiliicoccus sp. UBA386
AAGACCACCAACTCCTACGATGTCGTCGTGGCCGAGCACTCGGCCAAGGCGCTGGAGAAGTTGGAGGCCGCCGGGGGATCCATCCAACAACCGTGAAGGAGCCGTTAGAGTAGTTCAGGGATGAACATATGGCCGAAACGAAGAGCATGCTATACAAGTTGAAGCCACTGACAGACAGGCTTCCCACGGTCCAGCGTCCGGAAGGGCACGTGCACTTCCGGACCAAGATCATGTGGGTCGTCCTGATGTTGGTCTTCTACTTCATAATGACAAACGTCTTCATCTACGGACTGGACCATGAGGGAAGCCTCGATCTGTTCGCCCAGTACCGGGCCATTCTGGCCGGGGCGCAGGGCTCGCTGATGCACCTGGGCATCGGTCCGATAGTGACGGCGTCCATCATCATGCAGCTCTTCGTGGGGGCCAAGATCATCCGTCTGGACCTCTCCAACGACGAGGACAAGGCGGTGTACCAGGGGACCCAGAAGTTCCTGGTGCTCGTCATGATCCTCGTGGAATCGGTCCCCCAGGTGTTCGGCTACCTCGTTCCGTCCACGACCTTCATCAACGGCCTCAATAATGTCGTGGGCGTTGGAGGCATCATAGACGGCCAGGGGCTGGCGCAGATTATCATCATAGCGCAGCTGTTCATCGGTTCGTACCTGGTCTTCCTGATGGACGAGGTGGTGTCCAAATGGGGCGTGGGAAGCGGAATATCGCTGTTCATCGCGGCCGGCGTGTCGCAGGCCATATTCACCGGCACGGCGAACTGGGTGCCCGCAGTTCCCAGCGAGGCGGTCAGCATAAGCAATCCGCCCTCGGGAACGATCCCCAAAACCATCTATTTCCTTACCAACATGTCCGCGAGCGAGATCGCGGGAGGCGGGTATGAGTCGATATTGATACAACCGCCCAACCCTATGATCGCCCTCATCGGAACGATAATCATCTTCATGTTCGTCGCCTACATCGAGTCGGCGAGGATCGAGCTTCCCCTGGCGCACGGCGGCGCGAGGGGGGCCCGCGGCAGGTATCCGATAAAGCTGCTGTATGCATCCAACATCCCGGTCATCCTAATGGCTGCCCTGCTCGCGAACGTCAGCATGATCACCCTCCTACTGTGGAATCCCGAGAGCGCCCTGTCGAACATACCGCTCATCGGCCACAACAGCATGCTTGGCTACTTTGAGCCGGGGCAGACCAATCCGGCCGGAGGCCTGGCATGGTATCTGTCGGCGCCCAGGGGCCTGGCGGACTGGCTGCTGCCCATGCTGAATCCCGAGGCGTACTCGGCGCAGGTGTACGGCCATAGTTCGTTGCAGATATTCATACGCGTGCTGACGTACTTCGGCGTCATGGTCATCGGATCCATCATATTCGCCAAGTTCTGGATCATGACCACTAACATGGGCCCAGAGGCCGTGGCCCGGAAGATCGAGAGCTCCGGTCTCCAGATCCCCGGGTTCAGGCGCGACCCCCGCGTACTGAAGCGCGTGCTGGAGAGGTACATCCCGGTGGTGACGGTCATCTCCGGCGCGCTCGTCGGCGCTCTAGCCGCCGGCGCGGACCTCATCGGTACGGTGGGAAACGCATCCGGAACCGGTGTGCTGCTGGCGGTCGGCATCCTGATCCAGTTCTATGAGGCGCTGGGCCGCGAGCAGATGATGGAGATGCACCCCATGCTGAGGGGCTTCTTCGGAGGTGACTAAGAATGACGACAGACTCAGTCCCCGCCCCGGCGGGGCCCCAGGCGCCTTCGGCCAAGAAGCAGTCCAGCACCTTCATCACCATATTCATCTTCCTGCTGGCAATGTTCATCCTGTTCGACCAGAACCTCCGCTACGGGCTGGGTAAACTGGTCGGATACGGTCTGAGCCCGGCCATTGGGTTCGACGGCTCGGCCCCGGTGCTGACGCTCATGCTGGCAGGCATCGTGATGACCGGACTGACCACTCTGCTGAGGCACTTCTTCACCGACTATGTCGGCCAGGCACAGAGCCAGGCCGTGGTCTCGGCGTTCAACAAGGAGCTGCGTTCGGCCAGGCAGGAGAACAATCTCTACAAGATCAAGAAGCTGACCGAGCAGCAGAACAACATCCTGCAGAAGAGCATGGAGACCTCCACCGCGCAGATGAAGCTCATGCCGGTCACGATGCTCATCATCATCCCCATCTTCGCATGGGTTTCGGTGTTCATCGCCGGTCTGCCGCCGGGCGAGGCCATAGTCAACGTGCCGTGGGCCGACGCGGTTGACCTTAACGCCTCGACCATCCTGCCCCACTGGATCCTGCTATACTCGCTGATCAGCATCCCCTTCGCCCAGGTGCTCAACCGCACCCTCCGGTACTTCACCTTCAAGAAGAAGCTGAATGAGCTTGAGGCCGGGGCATGAGGATAACTATCTCTGGCCCTCCCGGCTCCGGCAAGACCACCGTCTGCCGCATGCTGGGGGAGCGCCTGGGCGTCGAGGTAGTGATCTCGGGGCACATCTTCAGGCAGATGGCGAAGGAGCGCGGCATGTCGCTGCCCGACTTTGGCCGCTTATGCGAGGCCGATCCCAAAGCGGATTTGGAACTTGACAAGCGCATGGTGGAGATCGCCCGCTCCAA
>DAGU01000021.1:30137-30729 GCA_002498285.1 Methanomassiliicoccus sp. UBA386
CTGCGGGTACTGCTGACGGCCGACATCAGCGAGCGGTCGAGGCGGGTGGCGGAGCGAGAGGGCGGTTCGTCGGAGCAGAGAATGCGCGAGATCGAGGAGCGCGAGGCCTGCGAGGCCAAGCGGTACCTGACGTACTATGATATAGATGTCGGCGACAGAAGCGTCTATGACCTGGTCATCGACACCACCCACATCCCGGCGGAAGAGGTGGCCGGGATGATCATCCGGGAGGTGAACGAACGTGGCCGAGATGCTCGTTAGGGACAAGAGCCCGTTGACGGTCGAGGCCGGCAAGCGGCCGTCCGAACGGACGATGGAGGAGCTGCTCGAGGCGGGCGTCATCAATATGGATAAGCCCATGGGGCCGACCTCGCATCAGGCGACGGCATGGGTCCGGGACATCCTGCACGTCGAGAAGATCGGCCACGGCGGGACGCTCGACCCCAAGGTCTCGGGCGTTCTTCCGGTGGCGACGGGCCGCGCGGTCCGCTCCCTAAACCTCACCCTCAAGGCCGACAAGGAGTACATCTGCATGATGCGCCTCCATCGCGACAAGAGCGAGGAAGCGATACGCAAGGTCATGGGCACCTTC
>DAGU01000021.1:30986-34734 GCA_002498285.1 Methanomassiliicoccus sp. UBA386
CTCGCGGTCGGGGCCAGCATGGAGGACCTGCGGAGAACCCGCTCGGGCAGCATGACCGAGGACAATGCGTTCACGCTGCAGGACATAAAGGACGCTTACGTGGAATGGACGGAGGATGGGGACGATGCATGGCTGCGCCGCATCGTTAAGCCGTTCGAGGTCCTGTTCGAGCCGCTGCCCAAGGTGATCGTCAAGGACTCCGCGGTCGATGCCATATGCCACGGGGCGGACCTCGCCGCCGTGGGGGTGCACAAGATCGACGCCTCGGTGCAGAAGGACGTTTTGGTCGCCCTCATGACCGCCAAGGGGGAGGCGATCGGCGTCGGCACCTCCAAGATGGCCGCGGCCGAGGTGGTCTCGGCCAAGGAGGGCGTGGCCGTTTCGACCGATAGAGTGTTCATGCTCGTTGGGACGTACCCCAAGATGTGGTAGCTCACTTCTTCCCGAGCGAGCCGTCCCTGAAGCCAACGTTGATGTGGGAGCCGTCGCAGAACGGCTTAACCTTGGATGCGCCGCAGCGGCACAGCGTGACGCGGTTGCGCGTCTCGTACTGCTCCCCGTCGGCCGAGACTATCGATATCCCGCCCCGCACCCATAACGGTCCGGAGACGCCCCTGTGCGGATGCTGGATCACCGCGATCTCCTTCTCCAGCGGCATCTCCAGCGCCTCGCCGGTCTCCTTGTCCCGGACCACCAGTCGTCCGGACGGGCAGCTGTTCACCACGCCGATGGCCTCCTCCCTCTTGTCCGCCTCGTCGGAATGCTTGACCAGCGTCCACGCCCCCGTCCTCTGCTGGCAGTGCCCCGTCCGAGCGCAAATGTCCTGTCGGTCATATAGGGTGAGGGACGGGCCTTCGAGCACCTTGCAGCGCTTGCTGAACGGCGCGCGGTCGGCTGTCTCGGTGCCATTGAAGCCCGCCGATGCGTGGGAACCGTTGCAGTAGGGGGGCGTCCCCGTCTGTCCGCACCGGCAGAGGGCATAGGTCTTCCTCTCCGGATGCTCCTCCATCTTCTCCCACCCGATGGAGATGCCTCCCTCAGACACTATGTTCTCCTTGACCAGGGGGACGCGGCCGGACACGACATACGGGCCGTCCTTCATCACGGTGATCTTCCGGGACGGTTCGTTCGACTCGGACATGATGTTCATGAATCATCGCCGCGATAGTTAAACACGCTCCCGATCGGGAAGCGCCCTCGCGCAGCTTCGCGATTCCGATATTACGCATATGATGTACGATAGTATGCTATGTGGTGTCATGGCGGAATTGTCCGCCGCAGTGTTCTAGATGGCCGTTCGTTCGAACATATCCGCCGTGGGACGCATATCTCAAGATAGCGATTCTCCCCCGGCTCGGTCACGGCTGAGCCACGGGAGGAGAATGACAAATGACAGTGGACAATAAAGCGAAATCGAAGGTGCTGAAATATCGTTGGGCGATATTCGGCATTCTGGCCTTCGCGTATTTCTTCGTGTATTTCCACCGCGTATCGACAGCGGTGGTCTCGGAGGACCTTCAGGAGACCTTCGGGGTAGGAGCGGCCTCGATAGCGCTGCTGAGCTCGGCATACTTCTATGCCTATACGATCATGCAGCTGCCCTCTGGTCTGCTGACCGACAGCTGGGGGCCACGCAAGACGGTGAGCATATTCACCCTGGTGGCGGCGGTCGGTGCGATCCTGACCGGCATCGCTTCCAGCTTCCTTCTGGTCATCGCCGGAAGACTGCTCATCGGCGTGGGCGTGGCCATGGTGTATATCCCCATCATGAAGATCCTGGCCACCTGGTACCGCAAGAACGAGTTCGCATCCCTCTCGGGCATACTGCTGGCAGTGGGGAACATCGGCGCGCTGAGCGCCGCCGGGCCGCTGGCGCTGATGTCCGAGGCGATGGGATGGCAGCAGGTGTTCCTGACGCTGGGCGTAATCACCGTGGTACTGGCGGTGGTGGCGTGGATGCTCATCCGCGACCGTCCCGACGATATGGGCCTGCCCACTATCCAGGCGATTGAATCTGACGAAACGGGAGAGCCGATCCCGCCGGCCAAGGAGGTGGAGAAGATCCCCATGACGAAGGCCCTGAAGATGACCTTCGGCTCGGGGATGAACTTCTGGCCCCTGGCGATCTGGTTCTTCTTCATGTACGGCAGCATCATGGTGTACCAGGGCCTGTGGGCCGGGCCGTACTACTCCGATGTCCTTGGCTGGGACAAGGCCACCTATGGCATGGTCCTCACGTTCATCGGCATCGGCATGATCGTGGGCTGCCCGCTGGCAGGCATCCTGTCGGATAGGATACTGAAGTCCCGCCGCAAGGTGCTGATCATCGGGACGGTGGCCTACACCATCATCTGGGCGGCCATCTGGATGTCGACCGGCAGGCTGGACAGCGTGATCGGGCAGAGCGCCCTGAACTTCATGTTCGGCTTCTTCGGAGGCTTCTTCGTGGTGAGCTACGCGCAGATCAAGGAGCTGTTCCCCATCAGCATAGTGGGGACCACCACGGCGGCGCTAAACATCTTCCCCTTCGCTGGAGGGGCCATCCTTCAGCAGGTGACAGGCATCATGCTGGTGGAGCGCACCGCGGCGGGATATCAGACCATATGGCTGTTCATGCTGGTTTGCATGGTGATCGCCACCGTGGCCGGCTTCCTGTCCAAGGAGAAGGAGCGCGCCCCGGCCACCATTCCGGCGGTGGATAAGCAGCAGGAGAAGAGGGGGCAGGCGAACTGAACGGAACGAGGGGGCGCTCGGCGCCTCCTCTCACACATCAACGATAGGACGTGACACATATGGCAACTGAAGAGAGAAATGACAACGGAATGACGCCGCGGGAGCGTGTGCTGCGCTCCCTGGCCCGCAAGGAGGTCGACCGGCCGGCAGTGGCGGGCATGACCACTGCCGCCACCACCGAGCTGATGGACTACTGTGGAGCGGCATGGCCCGATGTGCATACCGACGCCAAGCTGATGACCAAGCTGGGCCTGGCGATGTATCCCTTCGTGGGCCTGGAGTCCTGCAGGATACCGTACTGCCTT
The DNA here is from genome assembly GCA_002498285.1 of Methanomassiliicoccus sp. UBA386. Taxonomy (GTDB): domain Archaea; phylum Thermoplasmatota; class Thermoplasmata; order Methanomassiliicoccales; family Methanomassiliicoccaceae; genus DTU008. The sequence continues at coordinate 34,025 of DAGU01000021.1, forward strand.
ACCTATGAGGCCGAGGCGCTGGGGTGCAAGGTCGACCTGGGGAAGAAGAACAGCACCCCCATGGTGAAGTCCAACCCGCTGACGGACCGCATCGATGAGGGCCTGGAGCTTCCGAGCAGGGACGAGATCAAGACCCTGGCCAGGAACAAGGTCATCCTGGACGCCGCTCGGGCCATGAAAGAGGGGGCCGGGAACGAGCTGCCCACCATCCTCGGCGTCACTGGGCCGTTCACCATCGCCGGGCACCTGGTAGGCACCGAGAACTTGATGCTGTGGATCCTCACCGAACCGGAGAAGGCCCACAAGATCGTCAAGTTCGCCACCGAGTACGAGAGGATGTGGCTGCAGGAGGTGGAGAAGCTCCATTTCGACTTCATCCAGATGTCCGAGCCCTCGGCCTCGTACGACATGATCAACCCGGATTGGTTCGACGAGTATGCCGGGCCTTATGTCAGGAGGGCGTTCTCCGGCCTGGAGGACACCAAGAAGGTGCTGCACATCTGCGGCAACATGGTGCCGATGCTGGAGCAAATGATCTCCACCGGCGCTGACGGGCTCTCGATCGAGGAGAAGAGCGATCCCTACAAGGCCGTGGAGATCGTAGACGGCCGGGCCGCGCTCATCGGGAACATCGGCGTCGTCAGGCCTCTGCTGCAGGGGACCCCGGAGCAGGTCAAGAAGGACGTGCTGCGCTCGGTGGACGCGGGCTT